>NZ_CP045915.1:2862061-3180068 GCF_009650095.1 Gracilibacillus salitolerans
GCAACAATTGACCAAAGCATATCAAGTCGTGCATATCTAACCAACCAAACAGACACACCAATACCTACCATTAGAATAGCAGGTCGTACATACATCTCT
This sequence comes from Gracilibacillus salitolerans, assembly GCF_009650095.1. Taxonomy (GTDB): domain Bacteria; phylum Bacillota; class Bacilli; order Bacillales; family Amphibacillaceae; genus Gracilibacillus; species Gracilibacillus salitolerans. The sequence continues at coordinate 2,862,161 of NZ_CP045915.1, forward strand.
TCTATTGAATAGACATTCATTAGCTGAAGTACTGCCATTAAATAACTAAACTGACCAGTATAAAAGGCAGACTGTGCTAATGCGTATTTCTCTACTTTTTTCCAAACCACGCTAATAGCCAATAAAATCAAGCCTGAAACAGCCATATGAAATGGCATATTAAAATTCTCATGGTAAGCAGAGACATGCACCGTTAGTTCAGGATATAAGACGAGAATTGCGAACAACCAACTGATCCCATGTGCCCAATCTGCTACTTGTTTTTTAGTTTGTGATTGAGAAACTGACACAATCAAAGCTAAACAACCAAACAATAAAAACATGAAAGATACTTGCATGTATGCCTCAACAAGCAAACCATACATAACAGATAACAACATCACAATAATAGATGAATAATACGTACTCATTTGGATAACTTGAAGATACTTATACTGGTTTCGAACACCTATCCCTATAAACAATATACTTGCATAAATAAACATAAATAGTTGTACACTGTTATCCATGATTGGCTGTACACTTAAGTCCCATAGTTGTAGTCCACATGTATAAAGAAAGATCGGAGCCAACCAACGGAATACCTGTCTTTCTGTAATATTAGCAAGGTATACATAAGTACAAGCTATAGTTATATAGGCTAGTAATAAAATCCAAGAATCCTGATTCTCTCTTATTATAAGTCCTTGATAGCTAATATATATAAAAGCAAACATTGAAATAACTCCACTTGTATAGTGAAACACCTTTGATAAATAGGCGTCTTTTTTCATTAAATATGCGAAGACAAGATAACCCACACCGATCAGACCATAAACAAATAAGTCGATCGACTGTAACCAAGAATGTTCTGTTAATTGATAGGCACCATATGCAAATAAGGCAGAGAAAACAAATTGATAGGACTTCGTGTTATAGACAAATACCATCGCAATATAAATTAATGCTGTCAACAAAACATTAAAACTATAAAACAAGGCCTGATCAAAGACGAAAAGCATTAATAAAGTAGAAATGACTAAATTTAGTTGAGCATATGCTGGTAATTCTTTAATAAAGATATGAAACGTTTTATGATTATGGTATCGATGATAGCCATATAATAGTACCGCATTAAAGACCATAATAAGAAAATAAAAGACATCTACAGATACCTTCGTCGCTGCGATAGCAAAACCGACAAAAAAAGACATAAACAAGAAAAATATCCATACGAATAATCGCGATTGGCTCTTCATTGCATTTCTAGCATATAAGGGCAATGGAAGTAACGTACAAATAACGCCAAGCAAGTTTCTCCCTTCACCAGATAAACTCAAATAACTTCCAAACAATTCAAAGTATCCAATTGCGATAATAGCAATCGGAAGCAATAAACTCCCTAAAGTTAAGAAAGCAAAAGCTGTCTTTTCAATTTTTAAAAATGAAGAAGATATACCACTCAATGCCAAGAAAAATACCGAAACACCAAGTAATGTCACCACTTTTAATACGGCACCCATTTGTTCCCATGAACTAGTTGCAACAACTAATCCACTAATTAATAAAAAAGATACACCTAGAATTAATAGCCATGTAATATTTCTTTCTCTTATTTGCTCCGCTGTTTTTTCCTTTTGTTGTTTGAATTCCTGTTTCTTTTTCACTAGTTGTTTATCAGGTTGTTCTTCGGGTTGTTGTTTAGGTGTTGAAATGGTGTTTCGCTCGTCATACTGTTTGTATTCTTCTATCTGTTCTTGATGATACATGTATTGTTTGTAAGATGTCATAATTTTCCTGAATTCTTTTTCACTAATATATCCTTCTTTCAATAATGTCACCATTTCTTGTCCTACTACTTTTTCTCTTTCCGTCTTAGAAATATCACGCACACACTCACCTCATTCGATCAAATTATACAAAGATTTATTTAGTTTAGGTTAAAGCAGAATACTAACTATTTCCCTAACACCCATTTTCTCAATTTCTACCATTATATCATTTTTTTAGTTAATAAATGCAAAATTGTATATATAGTCATTGTCTAAGCAATGTATTCATTTAGACTAACAATAGTATGGAATAAGTGATACTGTTTCTGTCCAAAATGAAACGTATTTGTATTTAATTCGGTAAATAATAGTAAAGAATACTTGTTGAAAATGTAATCAGTTGGAATTTTAGGAGGGATGAAGATAAGTGGAACACAAAGGATGTATTAAATGCGGAAGCACGAGAGCAGCACAAAAAGAAGTAGCGATGACAGGGACTGGTCTTTCCAAAATGTTTGATGTACAAAATAATCGCTTTCTTGTTGTATATTGTGAGGACTGTGGTTATTCTGAATTTTATAATAAACAATCTACTACGGGATCCAACATTTGGATTTGTTTTTTGGGTAAGAATAATTTTAAAGTAGCTCTTCTTGTCCTACACCCACTGTTGTAAAAAGCTCAGAAATAATAGGGATTATGTGCAATATGGATTGATCATTAGAGACACTCCAATCTCTTGAGGATCTGTCCTATCGATCTTTTCAGCCAACATCACTTTTGTATAAATCCGTGAGCATTTAGTAAACATAAGAATAGGAAGACATAACCTATGTATAAAGTGAGACTTCCCGTGGGGGTTTGACGGATGATTAGCACCGTGATAAATATGACAAAGGAGGGATCGCAAATATTTGATCAATTTAAACGGTTACCAAATGAATTGAAGCCAATCAAAAAAGCATTACAGCAAAAAAAAGAAACAGTTACTGATGTCAGTAATCTTACCAATCATGAAGCGAAACTGGTACAATCTATTAAGAGTCAGACGAGGGAAAACAACCTTAACAATATTACCAGGACGAAAGCGTATTTGGACTTTTTCAAAAGAAACCCTGCCATCGAATGGGCATTTCTGGCACATATGGTGTCACGTAATGCAGGTTGGAATATGACCGATTTGAAAGGTAGTCTATTGACAAGATTGATGACTAAAGAGCAGCAGGAATATTTTTTTGCATTTTTAGAACGGAGTAATTGGCTTATTTTTCATGATGCATATCCTCAATTACTTTTATACGAAGAAAGTATTAGAACGAATAAAAATCAATTCTATTTACTTCCACAATTCGGGATATCCTATTTTATGCAAGTAATGTGGGATATCTATTATCAGAAGAGGGATAATTATCAGCTATCTGTTGCACTTATTATCAATGAACAAAACTATATCGAAGACAGAGTGATTCAGAACAAAGATTATCAGGCTACTTTAATGGAGTCTTTAGAGTTTAAAGTGCAGGAGTTATTAGAGTTGAATCAAATACTGTTTCCTTTTTCAGATGAAAAGCAAGTTAAAATGATCGGGCAATCTGTACATCAATTTGCTTCACTAAAAGAGCGGATCCTATTAGGCAAACGATTATATCAGTTATTATTTGATGATGAGTTCTTCTCCAATATTTATGATATGGCACTGCGGCAGCCACATACCGGATCAAGAAAAGACTACTGGCCGTATATTTTTAATGATATCAACGAGTCTAATCCTGGTGAACCTTTTCAAGAGAGTTTAAGTAATTGTAAGCTTATACCTGGGGCAAATCGTTTGTACAGTCCTACATTAGAGAATGCCTGGAGTAACGTCGAACAGAAACCTGCGGAAAAAGGCGACTGGTATTCTGATTGGGAAGTGATTCATTATTTACGAAAAGATCCTTCCAAAGTAAATGGAAATATCTATGAAGAATATTGTGAATCATTGGAAAAGGTGGAGCTTGCTATTCTTGCTAAAGGACCTATGAGTAAATAAGCGTAATGTTGGCAAAAGACTTCCGATGTGGAAGTCTTTTGTTTTTTTATACGAAGATGAAATCCTACGTTTTACGGGAAATCTTTTGTAATGGATCCCAGACACTGTTGTATGGTGGTGCATATGCGAGATCAAGGTCTTGCAACTGTTGGATGGTCATTTGGTTGTATAGAGCAGTGGCCAGTACGTCAATGCGTTTGTCAACACCTTGCCTTCCAATCATCTGACCACCTAATAATTGGTTGGTTTTTTGGTGATAAATCAACTTAGTATGTAGTGTTTCTACTCCAGGATAATAACTTGCATGATTAGTGTCTTCTCTTATTTCAACCTCATAGGGTATACTCAATCTTTCTGCTTCTGTTTCTGTAATTCCGGTTCGTCCTAAAGCTAAATCAAAGAATTTCATAATGGATGTTCCCACTATTCCTTTAAACGTAATCGGATTTCCAGCCATGTTTGCTCCAGCAATTCTACCTTGCTTGTTCGAAGTAGTACCTAATGGAATGTAGTCATCTAATTGTTTGATGATATGATAATGTGTAGCACAATCCCCAGCAGCATAAACGTTTGGAATCGAGGTTTCCATATAAGCATTCACACGAATCGCACCTTCCCGGTTCATCTGAATCCCGGTATCTTGCAGAAATTTTGTATTCGGTTTAACTCCAGCACTAACCAGTACTAAATCAGTTGAATATGTACCCTTGTCAGTCATAACTGCTTCCACACGGTTTTTACCAGAAAATCCTGTTACTTCTTCCTCCAATTTAATATCGACCTGATGATATACGGCTTCTTTTTCAATTAGCTTTGACATATCTTCATCGAAAATTTTCGCTAATTGATCACCTCTCTGAATTAGCGTCACCTTTTTTCCAATTGATCGAAAACTTTCTGCCATCTCAAGTCCGATATAGCCAGCCCCGACAATCGTGACGTGTTCTACCCTTTCCGTTATGTCATCCATCAATGCATTTGTATCTCTTAAAGTTTTTAACGTATGGATTCCATCTAAATCCATTCCAGGCCATTCCGGCAAAATCGGATCAGAACCAGTTGCAATTAACAAGCGGTCATATGTTAAAGTAAAGGGTTGGTCTGAATCTAGATAGAAACTAAAGACCTGTTGGTTTTCTGTATCCACACTTGTCACTTTCGTATGTACTCTCGCGTCTATACCATATTTTTCTCTAAAGGTTTCAACGGTCCTTGCAATAACTTTTTCAGTAGACGGTATCAGTCCATTGACTACATACGGTAACCCACACTGTCCATATGAATAATCTTTTCCACGCTCCAACACCGTGATCTCAGCCGAGTCATCCGTCCGTTTTATTTCCATTGCAGCACTCATTCCTGCCGCTACTCCACCAATTATTACGTATTTCATCCACGAACACTCCGTTCTATAAAAGAAAATTTCTTATAACCTGTTTTTATTATACCCCACTCTTCCATGCAAGTGATTGGTATGAATTTCGTGATTAAAGATATAAACAAGAAGCAATAGCTTTTTGTGAAACTCACGATTTGGAATATGAGGAAGAAGAAGCTCATCTACCTTTTCTAAACAGTGATAAAAATGGGCACATCTCCTGTTCCATTTCATAGCAGAATGGGTGACAATTTAGCAAAGTATTGCTATAATTATGATAGGTAATTCATATACTACTACTAAAAACCCACAGCGGTAACTGTGGGCTTTGGATAAGCGGTTCCCCCAGAAAGGGTTCGGCCATCTGTAGCGATAGACCTCTCCTAGTCACTTGTCAGGGTAAATAGGGAGGTCTATTTGCGGTTGATCATCGATATGATCAAGGCGAGTAATGCAATCAAGAAAGTTCCAAAACTAAACAACACCATGAAACTTTCGTACATCCCCAAGAGGCATCACCCCCTTTCACCGGAGATTAGCCGACCTTCCCTAAAAGAACGTTATCCAATATTATTATAACATACCCTACTAATCAAGAACATACATGCTTATCCCTACTTCTACCATTTGATTTAAATATTCCATTGTATAAGCTGGCTTATCAAATAGAAGTCTTTCCCACTTTAAAAATATAGCAAGATATAAGAAATCTCTCTGACTTGTTTAAAGTAAAATGAATGAAATATGTCAAAAGAGGTGGAAGAAAATGAGTCTAACATCACAAAATATTTTTGTAAACTTACCCATCAAGAATTTAAAAAAATCTGTCGAATTCTTTAGTGCATTAGGTTTTGAGTTTAACCAACAATTTACAGATGAAACAACCACATGCATGATAGTAAATGATAATATCTTTGTTATGCTATTAGAAGAAGAACGATTTCAAGACTTTACTTCAAAGGAAATTGTAGACGCAACGAAAGCAACAGAAGTATTAATCGCATTATCTGCTGAAAGCCCAGAAAAAGTAGATGAAATGGTGAATAACGCAATAGAAGCTGGTGGAAGCCGCGCTAATGAGAAGCAAGACCATGGATTTATGTATGGCTGGAGCTTCCAGGATTTAGATGGTCATATTTGGGAAATTGTTTATATGGATGAAAGTTACGTGGAATAAGGAGAAAAGGAGCTGCCAGCAAGTCACTATTTGACTTATTGGCAGCTCACACTTTAATACGTTCAAAGACTCTGTTGGTAAAGGCAAAGTCATTGGGAATCAAGATAACCAGTGGAACAGATTACTAACAATTTTCAATCAGGAAGCTAAAAACCCTTTTAATTCTTCTTCAACTTTTTTAACATCGGCGTAGCCTTTCTGATATAAATCTAATAATTTCTTCTTATTTTTTTCGATGCGTCCGACAGTTAATTTCTCTGTCGGTGAAATGATGAAGACATTTCCTTTTTTCTCTTCTTCGTACAAATAGTTGATTGTTTCATTATATTCAATATGTCTTTTTTCCAAGGAATGGAGTAGGCCAGGATATTCCTGATATTTTCTCCGTATGTACCAATTGGGTGATTGCGGTTTTTTGTAGTAACCTCTGTTTCTCGTTAAGATTACTACATTTTTTCTGTTACCATCTTTTATTGATTGTTTAATGGGAATCGGTGCTGAAATTCCACCATCCATCAAAGCGAGATTATCATACTGTACAACTGGTGCTACCATCGGTAGAGAACTTGATGCGCGAAGAAGTGTAAGCATATCATTCGCATAGTCTGATTTATGATAAAACAATGGATCCCCAGTTTTACAATCTGTTACTCCAACCACAAACTCTTCTGTTGCTTCATTGAAAGTTTGATAATCAAAAGGAACTAGATCATTTGGTAATGTATCAAATAGAAAATCCATACCAAACAGTTCCCGCTTTTTAACCCAATTCCGGAATGAAAGATACTCAGGATGGCTAACATAATCTATATTTACTGTTCTGTTCCGTTCGATTTGACGGGAAATATAGGACGAGCCATTACAAGCTCCGGCTGAAACACCGATTACATAAGGTATGTAAATGTCCTGCTCCATTAAAAACTGCAGTACTCCACCAGTGTAAACTCCTCGACTTCCTCCACCTTCTAAAACCAATCCAACGTCTTCCATTATATCGCCTCTTTACTTTCCTATAAATTACAACATGTACATGATACAATAGCTGTTAATTCAATTCCAGTTTTGGATCTTGAGAAAAACAGGAATTATACATATGTTTACATTCCACGAAATGTTTATAATATCTATTTATGATTAAACAATAGATGAAACCGAGCTCACCATATCTAATGTTTAAAAATAAAATAGAGAAAGCGCTCTTTAATATTTTATAATTTTCGAAACAAATGATTTCTTTTATGTAGTTTTTTGGTGTAAGATATTTATCTGTATAGTTAGAAAGTGAAGGGATTATTATGGAAAAAAATCGATTTCGTTTTTGGATATTAGTTAGTATTGTCGCTGTTTCTGGTTTTAGTCAAGGCATGCTTCTGCCATTAATAGCAGTCATTTTTGAAAGTAGTGGTGTGTCTTCTTTTTTAAACGGATTAAATGCGACGGGGTTATATATTGGTATCCTGTTAGCTTCCCCTTTCATGGAGCAGCCGTTAAGGAAATTCGGCTACAAACCACTTATTATAACAGGTGGACTACTAGTATTGGTTTCTCTAGCATTGTTTCCTTTATGGCAAACTTTTTGGTTTTGGTTTTTCTTACGCTTACTAATTGGAATCGGTGATCATGCACTTAATTTCGGTGCCCAAACGTGGATTACTGCATTCTCACCAGAGACTAAAAGAGGAAGAAACATTGCCGTTTATGGTTTGTTTTTCGGGATTGGCTTTGCCGTCGGGCCATTAATGGTGCCGCTTGTTAACATTAATGAAAGCTTACCATTCATTCTCGCATCAGGATTAAGTCTTATTGGTTGGCTATTTTTATTTGCACTTAGGAATGAGTTACCGGAACAAGATATGCAGATGAGTTCTTTCAAAAATACGTTCAAACGGTTTGCACAAGCATGGAAATATGCATGGGTTGCTTTTTTACCACCCTTTGCTTATGGATTTTTAGAAACGTCGCTCAATGGGAATTTTCCTGTCTATGCACTTCGAATCGGGATAGAGGTAGAAAATGTATCCGCATTATTATTTGCCTTCGCAATCGGAGCGATTGTCTTTCAACTGCCACTGGGCATGTTGAGTGACAAATTAGGACGAAAAAAAATATTAACAGCTGTACTGCTGTTAGGATTTATCTGTTTCTCTGCAGCGGGATTCTTAGAGCATTCATTCTATGGATTATTTATCTGTTTATTTCTGGTGGGAATGTTTGTCGGATCGATGTTTTCTTTAGGAATTACCTATATGACCGATCTGACTCCAAAAGAGTTATTACCAACTGGCAACCTGCTGTGTGGTGTGTTTTTTAGCTTTGGAAGCTTGATTGGTCCATCTGCTGGAGGATTGTTCATCCAATTCGCACCATCGGTAAGCTTTTTCTATTTGATTAGCACTTTATTCTTAATTATTTTCGCAATCATATTAGGAAATGAAAAAAGGAGACAGCGTTAATTCTGATTTCATTTTAGCTCATCGTTCAAAATCCAAAATTAAAGATTCATGTTCGTTGATAATAGACCTCCCTCACTGATTTCACCTGTAACTAAGGAGGTCTATTTTTACGAAAATATCTAGTTACTTTTTTGGTAACGGGCACACTTGACAGTAAGTTAAGGCTTCTTTCTTTTTTTCCAATTTATGAAATAAGCAGCAAGTTTCACGACAAGGGTTATTTTCTAACTCCTGGCCTATTTTTATATAATGACTAATCGGATTTTCTTTTAAGCCAAAAATAGCGCCATTTGCATTGTTTAAATAGAAAAAATCCTGATAGATTTGTTTTTTTTGCCTGTCCGTCAAATCTTGTGCTAATAATTTCTGATAAACAGAATTTATCCGGACAGCCACATTCTCCCATAACACAGAGGATTTGATCTTCGTTACTTTTTGCAGTACCTCAAACAATGGTTTGATTTGTTCCGCAAATAACTGACGGAATAGCTTTTCGTATTGCTTCTCCCTCATTTCATCATTAATCTGTAGTACATGGATGTCATCTAATGGAATTTGTAACGTATGATCATCCCCATATACTACCTTATCGACAGTTAAACAAAGGACTATTTGATAGTGAACAAGGCTAAATAGAGTAGAAGATACAACCATTTGCGCATAACGCTTGGCAAACATGGAAGCAGCTACTACGATATGTGGTGCATGCCAATTCTTCATTTGTTGTTGCAAGAATTGTTGACAGATGGGTTCTTGTAATAAATCCTTAACCGGCACACCGTTCATCACATTGTACTCTATTTTAAAGTTTCTTAAATCATATATAAGTTTCTCCATATCTTACACCACTCTCTTACATATTTTCGTTAACCATTAGATATGTCGATTCCGATAAAGTAAATATATAAAAAAAGGAGCACCAATCCCTGCAGTCAACACACCAGCAGGTATATCTAATGGTAAAAAAGCAGTGCGAGCAATCAAATCTGCAATCATCACCATTAGACCACCCACTAATGCTGCTATTGGCACAAGGGAATGAAAGGTGAAACCCACAAGCTTCTTTGCAATATGCGGTGCAATGAGACCTATAAAGCCGATTCCTCCAGCAAAGGCAACTGCTGAACCAGCTAAAGCAACACTAATAAACAATAAGGTAAATCGTATTAGCTGAACATTGACTCCCAAACTTGTAGCAAGCGAATCGCCTAACTCTAACACACCAATAGTCTTGGCTAATAAAAAAGTAAGTGGTATAAAAATTAACACCCATGGGAGTAATCCATATACATCTTGTTCCGTTGCCCCATATAAACTGCCCGTTAACCATAGGTATGCCTTTGTCGTAACAGTTGTTTCGCTAACCACAATTAATAAGGTGATAACTGCATTCATCGCCGCAGATACTCCAATTCCAATTAATACAAGTCGTATAGGGGTCACTCCATTATTCCATGCCAGTCCATAGACAATAATCGCAATAGACATAGCACCAAGAATGGCCGCTAAAGGTAACCAATGAATCGAAATAGTACCCATTATATAAACGATAAAAAGCATGGCTCCTACAGAACCACCAGCTGTAATCCCAATAATGTCTGGAGATGCCAAAGGATTGCGAATTATCGATTGTAAGATCAAGCCTGAGACACTTAATGCAGCACCTACTAAGAAAGCAAGTAATAGCCTTGGAAGCCTCAGTACATTAATGGTGAATTCATATTCTCCATCTGCTAATCCTAGTAAATATTTTAAGATTTCTGGAACTGGTATGTAAGAACTACCTATCGACAGACTCATAATCGTGACAATAAGCAGTAAAAAACACAATAGAATATATACCGCTATCGTATTTTGGTAAATTGAATGAAGGATCTGTTTCATATCAGGATAGCCCCCTGCGTGCAATATAAATAAAGAATGGTGTACCAATCAATGCTGTCATCACACCTACGGGAACTTCTTGAGGCATAATCAAAAAACGAGCAACTACATCTGCCAACAATAATAACCCTGCTCCTATAAACGCACTAACTGGAAGTATCCAGCGATAATCAGGACCTACTAAACCTCTTACCATATGTGGAACAATTAATCCTATAAAACCAATCGAACCTCCAATAGCTACAGATCCACCTGCTAATAACACGACTACCACACCAATCAAAATCTTTAATAAGATGATTTTTTGGCCTAGCCCTTTTGCCACATCTTCTCCAGACAAAAGAATATTGATTGAGCCCCCTAACAAAAGTGCTAGCAATACACCGCAAAGGATAAAAGGAAAAATAGGTAAGAGCATATCCATACTTCTACCCGCAACAGATCCAGCTAACCAAAATAAAATGCTTTGAATTCTTTGTTCATCAATAACAAGCAATGCTTGTGTAAAGGAAACGAACAATGCCGAGACAGCTGCACCGGAAAGTACAATTCTAATGGGAGAGAGTCCTCTAGTTCCAATCGTTCCTAAAAAATACACACATAATGCTGCAATGGCTGCACCAATAAAGGCTATCCACATGTAGTGCACTAAGGAATCCACCGAAAAGAGAGTAATAGCTAATACAATAAAGAAGATAGCTCCTGCGTTAATACCGAGTATATCTGGTGCTGCTAGCGGATTACGAGTGAGTGCCTGCATCATAGCTCCAGCCATTGCTAGACTAGTCCCTATTACGGTTGCTATAACTGCTCGTGTTAAACGTGATGTCACCACAATAATATGCTCTGTTACAGATTCATCATAATAAAAAATAGCATCAAGTGTAGTAGACAAAGCAATCTGCCTCTGACCAAGTGAAATACTTAATATAAATGCTACAATAAAAATTAAAAAACTAACGATAAACACTATCCATTTTTGTTTTGTCTTTTTCGGGGTAATTTGCATTCAACTAACTCCTTACACGTTCTGATACATTACAACAAATAGAAAAAGAAGCTATCCTAAAAGAATAGCGATTTACAGATAAATGAGTTTAACTCCTTATCCTATTCTTGTATCTCTAAACGATCAGATATGTCATCTAACATTAAGTTAGCGGCAATAATCCCCCCACCCATATTCCAAATGACTTCGTCTACACGATGGATTTGATCGGTTTTTGCAGCATCAAGTTCATCCCATAATGGATGCTCTGTCCATTCTTGATACGTTTTTTGTACCGCTTCCTCATCATCCATAAACAAATAGAAAACATCAGCATTCATTTCTGTAATGCTTTCTTTATCTGTTAGTTTCAAGACTGCTTGAGAGTCATCAGTAAGCTCTTTTGGTCCTTCGAATCCTAATTCATCCAAAATTGAGCCAGCAAATCCTGTCACATAAATTCGGGCGTGATCTGCTCGAAAATTTAAAACGGATACATGGTATGGCCATTGATCACCGTATGTAGTTTCTAATTTATCCTGTAAATTCGCCACTCTGTCATCCCATGCATTTAAAAGTTCGGATGCTTTATCTTCTTCCATCATAGCTTCACCCATCAATTCAACTGTCTCTTTAAATTCAAAAACGGTTTCATGCATAACAGTAGGAGCAATTGCTGATAATTGATCATAAATTTCTTCGTGTCTTAATTGAGATGCAATAATAAGATCTGGATCCAACTGATGAATTTCTTCCAAATTCGGCTGTGTCTCTTGCCCTACAATAGGTATATCTTTTAAATCGTCTCTTAAATATTCATATATTGGTTGTTCACGCCATGACTCTACAATTCCAACAGGCGTGATACCAAACGCTACTGCAGCATCTGTTGCCCCTTGATATAAAGTCACAATTCGTTCAGGCTTTTCTTCGATCGTAGTTGTTCCCAGCGCATGAGATACTTCTAATGGTTCCTGATTCTCTGTTTCCTGGCCCCCTCCATTGCTTTCTTCATCTTGTTCCTCAGCAGATGTTTGTTCATCAGATTGCCCACAACCAATTAATACGAAAAACATGAATAAACACAGAATTCCAATAAAAAACGTGGACTTTGAATGTGTATACTTCATATGTACACTTCCTCCTTTTGTTAATATTGATAATCATTATCAATTAAGTAGTATATACTACCTTTCTCATAAAAACAACCCCTAATTGAAAACAAATTTCAATTAGGGGTCGTTGCCAAATCGAATAGAATCACACCACTTAGACTTCTGATCCTTGATCCCACTACACTTTTTCCGCAGTGTCTGCAAGAAATCAAAAATGTACTTTAATCCACCTTCATTCACCCATTCGTATAAAATATATTTGCATATATTATTAACACAAGAATCAATATTGATTTTGTTAAATTCACAAAAAGGAGGAGAATATGTATGTCTGGCTATGATCACGGAGGCGGTTTTGCGCTTATCGTCGTTTTATTTATCCTTCTAATCATTATAGGAGCTAGTTTTGTGAAATATTAACAAATTATCGCTCTCTGCACACCCGATTTCAAAAAGAAAATATTATTCAAGATATTTCATGCTAAAAAAATGCCTCTATATAAGAGGCATTTAACACATTTTTTAATATTATCCAAAATACAGTAGGAACTAATAATAATATGGGAAAAACAAACTGCGTAGTAGGAAGAATGGAAGTCTGCGTCGTCTAAAACGACGAAATCTTCTAGGAAAATAACCGTAACCATAACCATATTGACGTTCTGCTTCGTCTCCTCTTTCCATATCTCCAAATGGAATGAGTATGATTACACCGTCGTCATCCATGTCTTCTATAATTCCCTCGAATGTTTCTCCTTCTGTTGTTTGGAATTGCATAAAATACAAATGGTAATTTTTACACATTTCATGCATCTGTTTTTGTTGATGGTTATAATCCATTTGTTGATGCTCCATCATTTGACCATAAGGTTGTTGATGGTGCGGATTATATTGATGTGGTCTCTCTTGATACATACTATCACTCCTATAATGTTATTCATACCTAAAATATTCAACTTATCTACTTATGTTACAAAAGTCCAGGCAAATTCTTGAATATATCGTTAAAAACTAAGTTCTTCATGCATGCTATGGTTTACATTTAACAAATATAAAGGTATGAGTATCAAGTTTTATTACACACTATTATTGAAGTAATTATGTAAGACTTTTAAAATAAAGGGAGTCATCTATTGTGCTTTTATTTATTGGGCAGATAATTATTCTATTTATTATTTATGTTGTAGCTATTCGAATTTTAGGGAAAATCGCATTAGCACAACTTACACCACATGACTTTGGAGCAGTATTTTTTTTAGCATACATACTTTTTGGTTCATTAGAGATAGATGGCATTACCCAAAGTGTTGTTGGAGTTATTACAATCATATTACTTTATTTAACTATTTCAAAATTGAGCCTTTGGAATAAATTAGATAAACTTCTTATTGGAGATTCAACCTTTTTGGTCAGAGATGGAAAAATAAATATTGATAGCTTACGAAAGAGTCATTTCACATTATTAGAATTATTGGCAACCATTCGCAATGCTGGCTATTTTGATATTAGTGAGGTTGATTACGCAATACTCGAACCCAATGGAAAAATTAGTATTTTACCCAAAAAAGATAAAGTATCTTTAACACCTGGTCATTTAGGGTTAAGTACAGAGGATAGAGGCTTGCCTATTATAGTTATTATGGAAGGAGAAATTCAACACAATAACTTATCTATTATGGATAAAAATGAACTTTGGTTAAAAAAGGAACTCATTTCAAAAGGATATGATCAGATTGATAAAATACTTTTTGCCACAGTTAGAGATAAAGATAATTACCTACAGGTTTATACAGAACAAAAAGATACATATTAATCAATTGTATTCTCCCTTTCCCCATTAAACCAAGCATAGTTAAAGTAGCTATATAATGTGGCCTAATAAGTAAATATAGGGTATTCCAAATGTACCGCTATGGCATCTATAAAACCTTCCAGGACATCGATGCTAATAGTCCTCCGATTACATAGGTCGCTGCTGTTATTCCATTATAAACAACACTTTTAAGATAGGATATCAATTCTGCATGATGAAGAGCTCCATACATCAAAGTACTCAAAAAAAGAGGCTGGGACATATCAATTATTTTCCACTTCAAACACGAATGCTTGTAATAAATAAACATGAACAAAAGGAAGATTATGCGCAGTAACTGATGATGTATAACTATTGATTAAAGTGGTAATTTTGAAATGAATAATATGCTTAACAATCGCTACGGCTTGCCCACTTCGCTTTCCAGGGGGCGTGTCTTCAGCTAACTTTGCAAAGAAGATCATGCTGATCCCTCAGGAGTCGAAGTGGACGCCTGCGCTAAATAACATTCTACAACGGATGCAAGTGGTAGAATGTCGACTCTAATTTCTTGGTTTGTATATGCCATTCTTATAGAAAGTGCAAACAGCTAACGGTCATAACCGTTGTAGAGCAATTTTATAGCGGAGGCCGCCCACTTTCACTCCTGTGGGACGGTTTTCTCTGAAGATCCACTTTTCCGAGCGATCTTTGCTTGGAAAAGTTAGCTGAAGGGAAAACCCCACGGAAAGAGAAGTGGGCAGCCAGAGCGGTTGCTTAGCAGTCACAACTTTTCAATATAACCGCAAAAGTTGGTGAACATTTTCCTTCTTTTATGCAATTGAAAAATCCGAATGATAACAAATTCTGTTCGTAGAATTTGACACATCGTTCGGATTTCACTTTTATCAAATTACTTTTTTCCCAGCCTCTTTCTGTCTTAAGAATAAATACATGTGAAACCAAATAGGATGTAATTCATTCTAAAAATATGTGTAAAAGTATTTGGTTAGATTGTTATTGGCGTAATTCCTCGTCATTCTCTAGCTTTTGAAGATTTCTTTTTTGATCACATTTCCAACAAAAAAGTTCACCTTCATGATGAACACCATCTAGAAAGCCATCTTCACAGTAAACCGTTTTATCACATTCTGTACAATGTCCTACTTTTTCATACACAAGGTAAAGCCTCCTTTTTATGAAAAAAGTTGTTAATTAAGGAAACGATCATTACTCAGTTACATTCTAAATTCCAAATGGCTACTAATATACTCTTTCACTATTTTTGTTTTACTTTTACTTCTACTTCTCCTTTTTCTGTTCCAATAATAACGGTGTCTACTAAGTTTGTAAAAAGCCCATTCTCAACAACACCCGGAATCATATTTATTCTAGTAGCTAAAATAGACGGCTCAGAAATGTTTTCAAAATGACAATCTACTATATAATTACCATTATCAGTAAGGTAAGGAATATTAGTTTCTGCTCTTCTCAAATTCGGACGGCATCCGAGTTGATCGAGCTGGTTGAAAGTGACTTGCCATGCATAAGGAACTATTTCTACTGGTAATGGGAATGCACCAAGGTTTTTAACGCATTTCTTTTCTCCTATTACAACAATAAAACGATTTGAACTAGTGGCTATCATTTTTTCCCGAAGTAGTGCACCCTTTGCTCCTTTAATTAAATCAAATTGGTCACTCACCTCATCAGCACCATCAATCATTAAATCAACGGTATCTATTTCTGAGACATCAACTAAAGGGATGTTCCGTTCATTTGCACGTTCTTCGGTAAACTTTGATGTAGCTACACCTTTTATATTTAAACCTTCTTTTGCTCTTTTCCCAAGTTCATTTAAGACAACGTTTACGGTTGAACCGGTTCCTAAACCAACTATCATACCATGTTGAATGTACTCAACTGCTTTCTCACCGGCCAATTGTTTCCCATGCATTACATATCACCCCTCTTTATCAGGTATGTATACATTTATTCCCCATACATTAATCCAGTAAACGTTTTCTTTCATAGGAACTAAAAGTGGAGAATTGATTAATTAAACAGACATATAATCTGTTTATTTATCTATATCATCTCATCACACTCCCACCAGAAATCTTTACTGATTCACCAACAATATTTTGTGCGGCATCTGTTAATACAAAGGCAATCGTATTTGCTACTTCTAATGCAGATATTAATCGCCCGGATGGTATACTGTTTTTCGCATTTTCTAACGTTTGTTCATAGGAAATGTCATTTCTCTCTGCTTTTTTCTTGAGGATGTTATGTGCCATATCAGTATCGACAAAACCGGGGCAGACTGCATTTACTCTTATATTGTGCTCGATCGCTTCCAATGCCATCGACTGTGTCCAACCAATCATAGCGAATTTGCTAGAAGCATAAGCACTATTTCCATATGTCCCTCTCAAGCCTGATAGTGACGCAACATTGACGATATTCCCTCTTTTCTCTGGAATCATTTTCTGATAAATTGTTTTCGTTAAACGAAAGGTTGAGAAATAATTGATATCCATTATTTGCTCAATTACGTCTGTTTCTAACTGTTCCACTGGTGCTCCTCCACTAACACCAGCTGAATTGACTAGATCTGAAATAAAACCTAGCTTTTCTTCAGCAGTCTTTATCAAATCGGATCGATCGGCTTCCTTGGTAATGTCTGCAGTAGCAACACAAATCTGGTCTGGTGTTGTATCTTGCATTAACTCTTTTTCAAGTAGATTCAGTTTATCCTGATTTCTACCCGTAATGGTCACCTTAGCCCCCATACTAACGATAACTTTTGCAGTCTCATAGCCTATTCCTCCAGTTGCTCCTGTAATCAGAATATGTCTTTCCTTTAATGCATCTTTTGCAAAAACTGCCATCTATTATCCCTCCATTTTGCAACATTATTTTTCTAATTTCATGATAACTGGTTTTAACACTAATTCCCAATCATCTGAAAGGTAGAAGGTAAAAAGTGGCCACCAATACCAGTGGCCATCTCGTTTAATCTATTCCGTTCTCCAAAAATCGGTTTGTGCTTCAAGATTATCATAATCATATTTATCAGAATGTAACATACGTCTTGATTTGTTTTACGAAAGTTACGACCTAATTTCAATTCAATTAAGAACTTGTTAAACCGGTTTAAAATTTAGATTAAGAGGTATAATATGGGTATCCAAGCTCCTTTTAGAAGTTTAGTTTAGTTATTTACATCTGAACGATCATCATGGATTTTACATATTACAGACTTTAGGAGGTCTAAACTATGTTTCAGATTAATTCGTTTTTTAATTTTAAAAGAAGTAAACCGAAACAATATGTCGGCTGTGTTAGAAATCCAAAAAAACCAAATGAATTTCATAAATTGTTAGCGAAAGCTTGTGCCCATTATGGGTTAACAATGATTTATTACACGCCAAAAGACGTAGATATGGAACAACATCAGGTAACCGGAAAAATACTCGTTAATGACAAGTGGATAACAGAAATTACTAATGTTCCAGTGTTTAATGATTTAGCCACGCTATGCTTCAGGCATAAAGAAGTCACCAACTATTTACGTCAGATGAGTACGATATCGAATGACCTGATTGGAACGAAGACAAAGCAGTATAGACTGGTTAGAGATGGTGAACAATTCAAAGATATTGTGATTCCATACATTACAACAAATCAACCGGAGAGTATCATGACATTCTTATCCAAACATCCTATGGTAATTTTAAAACCGAGTAGAGGGATGAGAGGTGAGCATATTTATAAAGTTACTGTATTAGATGATGGACGTTATCATCTGATTCATGAGACAGATGAAGAAACGCTCACTCATGATGAAATTTTCCAATTTCTATACGGTCTAGTTTCCAAGAAGAAATATATTTGCCAGAAATATATTGAAACAGTGGATGAAAACGGGAAACCTTTTGATGTTCGCATTCGTCTAGAGAAAAATGTTTACGGCAAATGGGAAACAGTGGTTAATTTAGTTCGAATTGCAGGTAAGCAGAAAATCGTATCTAATGTAGCTCAAGGTGGTTATGTAGCAGAGTTAAGTTCATTTCTGCAAGTGAATTATCCTGATAACTGGAAAGCAATTGAAAAAAAGATTATCCAAATTGGAGATGGACTTCCTGGTCATATTGAGGAATTGACAGGAAAACACTTAAGTTCACTAGGAATTGATATCGGAATTGATCCAAATGGTAACACTTATTTATTCGAGATTAATACTTCCCCTGGTACTGAGTTTGCCATAGGTGAGATTGCCTTGATTAAGTCCGGGTATTATTATTACAAAATGAATGAAATCAATAATGCTAATAAAAAAACACAATCTATGTAATAGAAAAAATGATCCTTGTTTAAGGATCATTTTTTAGGCCAATTTGTTAGCTCTTTCCCTCTTTTTTTTTATAAGTCTTGTATAACTTCAACTCGTATTGGCATCCTAAAAGCAAACCTACAAAGGTCTGAGGTGAAATTTAATGAAGGCTGTTACATACCAAGGGAAATATTCAATTGCAGTAAAGGATGTATCTTTTCCAGATATCCAGCAACCAGAAGATGTCATTGTCAGAATTACGTCGACAGCGATATGTGGTTCTGATTTACACTTATATCAAGGAAATTTCCCTCTTCCTATTGGTTATCAAATTGGCCATGAACCGATGGGGATTGTCGAAGAGGTAGGTCCTGACGTGACAAAAGTTAAAAAAGGAGATCGTGTCGTTATTCCTTTTACCATTGCCTGCGGAAAATGTCCTTATTGTGAATCTCATCATGAAAGTCAATGTGATAACGCTAATCCGCACTATGATTCCGGAGGATATTTAGGCTACTCTGAAAAGTTTGGTAATTATCCGGGAGGACAAGCAGAATATTTACGTGTACCTTATGGTAATTACACACCTTTCTTAGTTCCGGAAGATTGTGAATTAGATGACTCCTCCCTTTTATTTTTATCAGATGTTCTGCCGACCGCTCGTTGGAGTGTGGAAAATGCCGGTGTAAAAGAAGGGGACACCGTAATTGTTCTTGGATGCGGTCCAGTTGGACTGATGACACAGCAATTCGCCTGGCAAAAAGGGGCAGAACGTGTCATTGCGGTAGATTATATCTCCTACCGGTTAGAGCATGCCAAGAAACACCATCATACAGAAGTATTCAATTTTACAGAGTATGATGATATGGGTGAAACATTAAAAGAAGTGACAAAAGGTGGTGCCGATGTTGTAATTGATTGTGTCGGTATGGATGGTAAAAAATCTCCTTTAGAGTTTGTCGAGCAAAAATTAAAACTCCAAGGAGGTACGCTTGGACCGATTCAGATCGCGACAAAAGCAGTAAAGAAATGTGGAACCTATCAAATTACCGGAGTTTATGGAGGTAATTACAACGTCTTCCCTTTAGGAGCATTTTTTTCAAGGAATGTGCAACTGAAAATGGGTCAAGCTCACGCCAGAACTTTAATGGAGCCTATCTATCAGCAAATTGTCAACGGTGAGATTGATCCAACAACCATGATAACACACGATTTGTCCTTAGACGAAGCTGCTCACGGCTACAAAATCTTTAATCAAAAAGAAGATAACTGTATAAAAGTTGTTCTAAATCCATAATAAAATACAGCTCTTCCTCTGACTGGAAGAGCTGTATTTTTTAATTGATGATTTCTATTTCAGTTGGTGCATCATACGATGTTTCTATCTTACCGTCTTTTCATTTTTCATGTTTTACTGTTAGCGTACCATATGGTGTCGGAAAGGAACCTTCCACCCATTCAAGATCTCCTAATGTCGGTCTTATTTCAATAACTCTACAACCTGGTTCTTTAATCTTGATCCCTAATATGTGCTGCGAGAGCCATGCTGTTGGACCTGATGCCCAACCGTGACAAAGACTGTAGCTGCTGCTTACTTACTGTTGCCATGATCTGTGATATGTTCACCCATTTGATCTAATAAACCGATTAGGTAATCTTTTTGTTCGATTACATAGACTTGATCACCAGTATGCATCCACCATGGAGTTCTGTTCCGAAATCCAATAATATTCCCGGAACAGTTCCCTCATTTCTTATGATAACTGGTTCGTCGGGTGTTAGTAGTATCTGGGAATCTCTGTCTTGCAATAATAACTCCTCTTTCTCAAATGCTGCATCTAATGTTTTCCATAGAATTTTTTCGGTTATATTCTCGAATGCGAGGATCCTTCTTCCCCAATGACATAGACTGTAAGTAATAGGCCTTCTTGTTTTTAATAACGCTTACAAAAGGTGATTAATCAGATTGAGGTAGCATGATAAAAGGGGGACAAGCCGATTAACTTGTCCCCTTTTTTTAGGATTTATGCTTCCAATGCTTCCATTACTTTTTCAGCGGTACTGCGACTTGATTGTGGGTTTTGACCTGTAACTAAGTTTCCGTCACGAACGGAAAAGTCAGACCAGTTTTCATCTTTTTGGAAATCCGCTCCTTTTTCACGAATTTTACTTTCTAATAAGAAAGGCATATGTTGGTCTAATTGCATTTCCATTTCTTCACTGTCGGTAAAAGCTGTAACTTTTTTCCCTTTTACTAAAGGTGTACCATCTTTATAAGTAACATTAACAATTCCAGCTGGACCGTGGCATACAGAACCGATAACACCACCTTCTTCAGCAAATTGTTGTAGAATATATTGCAATGTTTCATTATCTGGAAAGTCGAACATCGTGCCGTGACCACCAGGTAGGAATACTGCAACGTAACCATTGGCATGTTCTTTAGTTAATTTCTCGGTTGTTTTTAATTCAGCCTCTGCTTCTTTCCATTCTGGCTTATCTTCTATACTGTTCGGGTCTAACGATACTTCTCCGCCTTCAATACTTGTTACTGTGACATCATAACCTTTTTCTTTAAATACTAAATAGGGCACAGCAAACTCTTCCAGCCAAAGGCCCGTTTTATGATCATCTGTAATTGTAGTGTGGTTTGTAACTACCATTAAGACACGCTTTGACATTTTCTATTTCCTCCTTATAAAGGTTATTGGCATTACTTACTTTCATGCACATTGTAAAAATAACGGATAAGGGTAACTAACGTCAAATGATTGAACTATCTTGAAAAAAAATAAGTGGTACGTTTATCACTTTTCTTGTGAAAATACTTGTGTAATACGCGAAGAACGTTTTACGGCAATTCGTCCGTCACACCATTCATATATTGTTTTAGTTGTAAGCTTTTCAAATGGAAACAAGAAACAGAATTCTTCTATATGTCTTAAGATAGTGCACTGTACCACTTCCGTTTGTTGGCATTCTTGACACTGTACTTGACTATAAGTTATCTTAAAGGAGAAACTGCCACAATGCTGACACGTAACACCTTTTTGTAATTCTTGACATTGATAATTGGGTATTTGTTGGTAGGAATGTGTGATGTTATGTGAAGCTTGTAGAAGTTCTGAAAATTGGGTGTCTAGTTGAGTAATATGAGAATTGGTTGCCAATTTTAAAAGGAATCGCTTAAGGTTAGAATAGAATAATAATTGCTTATCCACGGGGGTGTGAAAGACGGTACACTGAGGATTGATAAAAATAATATACGCTTTAACCACTATGTCATATCCATGAAATTGTAAAAAACTTCGAACCAGTGATTCTGTTCCATTACGTTGATTAATGGGGTTTTCAATTTCTACTTGATCACCCATGCATAGTGCGTCATGGTCAAAATAATACTCGCCGGCATAATTTTTCACTTCGAATATATACATTGTATTATTCGCCAATAGAACGGAATCAATCTGACAAAACCTATCATTAAACATCAATTGCAAATCATGGAGCACATAGAATGAAGTATGTTGAGCTTGTACAAAAGTATCGAATAATAATTCGCCGTCATATCCACATTTTAGTCTTTGATACCTTTTCTGGTCTATGCTTGATAACACTTTTCGTTTTGCTAACGCTTCGTAAATGATTAATACTTGTGGTGTCTTTCTTTTACCATCAATAAAATCCCTCCTTTACATAAGTGACGAATATATGATAGCAGAAATTTACTATTAATGGTAATATATTATCCGATTGAAGGAAAGATATTTTGATATTGTAGTTGACGACACTTTTTAGTGTTTCTATTGTACACGAGATTTCCTTTTTCTACTGCTCCCGGCTTTTTGACGGAAATGTGACTTCCTATTTTCGCTCCTCCTGGCTTTTAGGCCGCTTCTATCGGACGTGCGACTTTCTTTTTCCGCTCCTCCTAGCTGTTTGACTGCTGCTATCGGACACGCCACTTCCTTTTACCACTTCTCCCGGCTTTTAGAGACCGCTTCTATCAAACATGTGTCTTCTATTTTTCGCTCCTCCCGGCTTTTTGACTCATTCTGGAGCTCCCGGAGCACAAAAAAAGAGATAAACCACAATAGGCTTATCTCTTACATATAAAAAAGATGCGCTGACTCTCTTCGGGCTCGCTTGATTCTTCGATTGAAAAATCCACATGGATCGCGACCGATTGAAACCCTACTTTTTTAAGAAGTTCCTTGTATGTTTCAACACCAAAAGTCCGCTGGCTGTGTTGTTCGTCGAAGCGCTCGTATTGACCTGTTTCTTCGTTCAAGAGGAAAAAGGTAAGATCGTGCTCGACACTTCCTGTTTCTTCTCCTTGTTCACAAAACCAGACATATGAGATATCATCATAGATCTCAGCAAATGTTTGTCCTGCCATATTCTCTTCAAAATGCTTTAAACTATGGACATCGAATATAAATAGTCCGCTGTCCGCAAGAGTTTTCCTGACGTTTGCAAAAACTTTTTCTAAGTCACTTACAGATGTGATATAGTTAATCACATCACATAGGCTGATTACTACATCAAATCCAGTCAATCCTTCCAATTCACGGATGTCTTGTTGAATATACTGGACACCGGTTGTATTAGCTTGGGCATAAGCAAGCATATCTTCAGAAAAATCAACACCGGTTACTGAGAATCCTACATTGGAAAAAAGATGGCTTAATCTACCAGTCCCACAGCCGAGATCGAGCATCTTGCCTTGATTACCAAAGTGTTCGACGAATGTTTGCCACTGATCATAAGGGGCATCATCCATCAATACATCATAAATATATGCTAATTTGGAATATACCATTTTATAATTTCACTTCTAGCTGAGGAGCATCTCCCCACAGTTTCTCTATGTTATAATACCCACGTTCATCGCGGTGGAAAACGTGACAAACAAGATCTCCTAAGTCGACTAATACCCACCTTGCTTGATCGAATCCTTCCATCCGTTTCACATCAATATTTTGCTCTTCTGCAATATCTTTCACTTCACGTGCGATAGCTTGGACTTGACGTTCATTCGTTCCCTCACAGATTAGAAAATAATCAGCAATTAATGAAACATTCTTCATGTCTAATAAGACGATATCCTCTGCTCGCTTGTCATCACACGCTTTTGCTACTAATTCGACTAATTGTTTACTTTCCATTCATGTTCCTCCCTATTTTTTCATTATATAATTGAAATGTATCTGGATAAACCGGTTGGTTTTTACTCATCAAAAAACAAATCGTATTACGCGCTGCCATCCAGCACGCCTGATCAATATCAGCAAAAACGATTGACCTCACTTCTTCAACACCAGGAAAATCTCGCCCTGGTTCAATATAATCTGCAATAAAGATCACTTTGTCCATAAGTGTCATATATCGTTTACCTGTAGTATGCCAATAAATTGCACTTTGTATTTCCGGATCGCGAATACCAACTTCCCGTTCAATCATCTTGGAACCAACAGGACCGTGCCACAGTTCCTGATGGTAATTCAATAGATCATGTGGCAATTTTTCTTGGATAATCCATCTCTTCATTTCCTCCGGATGACGATACTTGGCATAGTCATGGAAAATAGCGGCGATCTCTACTTTTTTTTCGTCGACATGATAATGTTTGGCTAATTCTAGTGCCGTTTCCATTACACGTACAGTGTGCTCGTACCTTTTTTTCGTAAGTTGTTTTTCTACTATTTTTAGTCCTTCATTTCGTTCCATTTTCTCCACTCTCCCTTTTTATTAGAAAAAAGGATTAATACATTTTATGAATATAACTCGAATTTATTAATAATTGCTATGACTTCTGGTGTCGTTAAATATCGGATCGATTGCCCTTCACTGATGCGTCCCCTAATCATAGTCGAAGAAATCGATATTAACGGCATTTCTACTTTTTCTACAGGATATGGTGTTTCCATTGAAGAGCCTGGGCGATCAACACCAACAAAGGTGATTGATGCAATCAAATCTTCAATCCGGTGCCACTTTGGTAAATATTCGACCATGTCACCACCAATTATAAAATAAAACTGGTATGCCGGGTATTGTTCTCTCAATGTTTGAATCGTATTTAACGTATAGGATTTTCCTTCCCGTTCCACTTCTATCGTATCGACATGAAAAGCAGGGTGGTCATGGACAGCAGCTCTCGTCATTTCGACGCGGTCTTTTGCTGTTGTTTTGGCCTCTGCTTTATGTGGTGGCTGATAGGAAGGAATGAACCAGACCTCATCAAGCGCTAATTGCTGATAGGCTTGCTCCGCCATTAGCAAATGTCCGTAATGAGGCGGATCAAACGTACCACCAAACAAACCGATTCGTTTCAAACTTCCCACCTACTTTTATGGTAAAGTTATATTTTTATTATCTACTGATTCTTTATATAAGACGATCGTATTACCGATGATTTGTACAATAACAGCTTTGACACCTTCTGCAATCGCTTCTGCTACATCTTCTTTATCTTCCATGCAGTTTTGCAAAACGGAGACTTTAATTAATTCACGTTTCTCCAACGCTTCACCGATTTGTTTAATCATGTTGTCATTGACACCATCTTTGCCTACTTGGAAGATCGGGTTTAAATGGTGTGCTTCTGCGCGTAAAAAGCGCTTCTGTTTTCCTGTTAGTTTCAACTTATTCACCTCTTAATTTATTTTCCAATTTATCAACTAAATGTGCGACATCGAGATTGTTTTCTGTCCACTTTTCAAAAGCTAATTGTCCTTGATATAACAACATCGCATGCCCATGATGAATATTGGCACCGCGCTCACTTGCATCATGCAACAATTGTGTTGTGATTGGTTGATAGACGATATCACTTACCACCGCATCTTTACTAATATGATCCAGTTGAATGACTTGATCGTCTATATACGGTTTCATTCCGACAGATGTTGTCTGTACAATTAAATCATATTTCGCAAGCTGTTCCTCTGCTTGCTGATAGCTTAACACGTTAGATTTCACTTCACCAAGGCGTAATGACATAAGGTCTTTCGCTTTATCTTGAGAACGATTGGCAAGATCAATTGTGTCTACCCCTTGCCCCATTAACGCCCGGTAAATACCACGTGCCGCTCCACCAGCACCTAATAATAACACAGATGTCTCACTATTTAAAAGGTTAGGATATGGCTCCTTTAATGAGCGAACATATCCTTCTCCATCTGTACTATATCCTTTCCACTTTCCATCGATATTAACGACCGTATTTACTGCACGGAGAATCTCTGCATCCTTATCGATTTCATCCAAATAATCTACTATCACCTGTTTATATGGAACCGTCACATTAAAACCATCGATTCCGATTTCTTTTAAGTGCTTTAATACTCCAGGCAGCGCTTCATGGTCTCCTTTATATAATTTATATTCCCCATCTAGCTCAGCCAAATCCAAAAATTGTTGATGAATCCATGGTGATAAGGAATGCCCTATTGGATGACCGATTAATCCAAGTTTATATGCCATTATTTTATTTTTCCCCTTCCCTCTTATATTAAAGCAGGTCTTAATGAAAATTGAACGTCTTTCGGAACATGAATCGAAACTGTTATTCCGCCATCTGGTACAGTAATCCAACCAAGACCTGGTATGACGATATCTGTTTTTTCCCTTGGGATTTTCACCGTTTGTTTCACTAACGGCGGGAGCTGTTCCAGTGTTTCCGAACTTGGCGGCTGTAACAAATCTCCTACATGCTTCTTATAAAACTCATCTGCCTGTTCTAGTTTCGTACGGTGAATCATCAGTTGATTCGAGAAATAACAAACAAATGATTGTTTAAGTCCTTTTTCAAAGTCAATCCGGGCAAAACCTCCAAAAAAGAGCGTTTGTTTGTCCTGAAGTTGATACCCCTTTGGCTTAATTTCCTTTTTTGGTGTAATCAATTTTAAGTCTTTATCCGTGACATAATGGACAAGTTGAGAGCGATTTACCACACCAGGTGTATCGTACATGTAAGATTCCCCATCCAAAGGAATTTGAATAAATCCTAATGTGGTGCCTGGAAAGTACGAGGTAGTGATCGCATCTGTAATGCCACTGGATCGTTTGATCAATTGATTAATAAAGGTTGATTTACCAACATTGGTGCAACCTACCACATAGACATCTTTTCCGTTTCTTCTTTCTTCCACTTCCTCTTCAACCTTGTCAAAGCCTTGTCCTTTTGCAGCTGAAACAAGAAATACTTCCTGCACTTTCAAGCCATTATCGCTCGCTGTTTTTTTCATCCATTGAATTAATTTGTTTTTATTTGTCGATTTCGGTAATAGATCCACCTTGTTCCCAATCAGAATAATCGGATTATTACCGGTCAGCCGCTGTAAGCCAGAAATAAAGCTACCATTAAAATCGAATATATCGACAATTTTAACAACTAAACTATTCGTACCACTAATTTGATTAATCATTCGTAAATAATCATCATCCGTATATTCCACATCTTGTACTTCATTATAATGCTTCAAACGAAAGCAACGTTGACAAATGATTTGTTTATTTTCCAATGCACTCTTTGGTACATATCCTGACTGAGTTTTATCTTCCGTTTGAATTTCGGCTCCACAGCCTTCACATAATATTTTTTCCATTACTTTTCCTCCCAAGTGATCATGCCTTTTCTACGCATCCAGTTTAATATTCGTCTTTCAATCATCCGGTTAAATCTTGTTATCTTTCCGTCCGTCTCCACAATCGGTACAACTAATATCGTATGAAAACCTGCAAAATTACCGCCTAAAACATCGGTTAGAAGCTGATCACCAATCACAACGATCTCTTCTTTTTTTAATCCCATCTTTTTAGCCGTCTGGTTAAAGGCACGAACTAGCGGTTTTCTTGCACTAAAGACAAAAGGCGCTTCTAATGGTTCTGAGAATACACTAACCCGTTCTTCCTCATTGTTTGAAATAATCGTTATTTTTATATCATTGGTCTTCATTTCTTTAAACCACTCGATAACTTCAGGTGTAGCATCTTTGACATCCCAAGCTACTAAAGTATTATCTAGATCAGTGATCACACCTTTAATCCCCATATCACGAAGTTTCGCTGGGGTTATATCCAAAACACGTTGTACATGTTCGTTTGGCAAAAATTTTTTTAGCAATTACTTCCACCTCTACTATTTTCTCAATATATACATATCTTTCCCTATCATAAACAATTTTCTAATTTTGTTCAAAGAAATCTCTCATAAAGTCGAAATTATATCATATATTCTGACAAAACGTCTTAAATTAACAGGAAATTTGAACTATATGCAAAAAATCGTTCGACAAATTATTACAAAACTTTTCCTTGTGGATAACGTTGTTCACATTATCCACACTTGTCCTATCAAGTTTCAGACAATATTTTTACTTCTTATTCACAACTTATAAACAGCTGGCTGTAGATAAGTTAACAGTTGTTCGTTTCTCCATTTCATGCTACATTAACTATAACATGTAGCAGACATCCTATCTATTGGAGGGACATGCCTTGGAAAACTTATCGGATGAATTGCTAATCGAATCCTACAAAAAAGCAAATGAACTTAGACTTAGTTATGAATTTATACAGTTAATGGAAGAAGAGATGAGACGTCGTTCCTTAATGGACTATCTCAGCTTCCCGAATTGAATAGAATGGATTCACACTTAGGCGGTATATCCGACTAAGTGTTTTTTTATGTGCTAGAAACTTATACATTTGATCCAGTGAATAAAGTGAGACTTCCCTCAGTAGAGGTTTTACGGAAGTTAAGCGCGACTAGCCCATGTCCAGCTCCAGCGTCCACCTTAGGAGAAACTCCTATCTTTCAATCAAGACATACGTTTTTAAACGAGCGTTCTAAGCTTTTAAATAGAAAAAAATTTTTAACGCACGATATAAATAGGAAATTTCTCGTCAAAATTACTTTATAAACTACGAAGAAAAGAACTCCTCTCTTGTATTCTTTGATATTTTTAGATTAGAATATAATAGGATACCATCAAAATTAACATACTTATTAATAAAGTGAGACTTCCATCAGTGTGGGTTTTTGACCATCACTGATGGTTAGAGAAACTTATCAGGAAGTTAGCGTCCATTATCCCCCACTTAGCTCATTGAAATACTCGCTTGAAATGGGGGCTTACGGACGGTTAGCGCCGTGATAAATTTACATAAGGGGGATCATCATTAGATGTTATTTGCTGTATTTTTGCCAGTATTGCTGGCGATTTTTATCCCATTCTTTAGCAAATGGAAGGAAAAAATACATACTGGCTATTTTGTCCTGTTAGCTCCATTAGCAGTATTTATTTATTTTATTCCACACGTTGGGAATGATTTTTCACCCGTTAGTCAATCTTACAACTGGATTCCATCTCTAAATATCGGATTAGATTTTTATTTAGATGGACTAAGTTTATTGTTCGTCTTATTGATTAGTGGGATTGGAACATTAGTAACATTTTATTCTATCTTTTATTTACACACTTCAGAAAGATTGGATCAATTTTACGTTTATCTTCTACTATTTATGACAGCCATGTTTGGGGTTGTCCTGTCTGATAACGTATTTGTTCTCTATTCATTCTGGGAACTAACCTCGATTTCATCATTCCTGTTAATCGGTTATTGGCATTATAGAGAAGGATCTCGATATGGTGCCTTGAAATCCATGCTTATTACTGTTTTCGGTGGTTTGAGTATGCTTGGTGGTTTTATCCTGTTATCCATTATAACCGAAACGACAAGTATTCAAGCAATGATTAATCAAGCTGATGTGATTCTTTCTAGTGAATACTTTGGACTTATTTTGGCTCTCATTTTATTAGGAGCTTTTACAAAATCAGCGCAATTCCCGTTTCACATTTGGTTACCAGATGCGATGGAAGCACCCACTCCAGTAAGTGCGTATTTGCACTCTGCCACAATGGTTAAAGCAGGGATATTCCTTGTAGCCAGATTTACACCTATCTTTTCAGGTAGTGATTGGTTTTTTGTATTTGTCAGTGGAATCGGAATTTTGACACTTGTCTGGGGTTCCTACATGGCTGTTCGTCAAACTGATTTAAAAGGAATATTGGCATTTTCAACGATCAGTCAATTAGGGATGATCATGTCTATGCTTGGATTTGGTACAAGTGTAGCGATGTTTGCTGCTGTATTCCATATTTTAAATCACGCTACATTTAAAGGTAGCTTATTTATGATTGCGGGTATCGTCGATCATGAAACAGGAACTCGAGATATTCGCCGCTTAGGTGGTTTAGTTACATTAATGCCTATCTCGGCAACTTTAGCATTTTTTGGGACATTCTCCATGGCAGGTCTGCCGTTACCATTCTTAAACGGTTTTTATAGTAAAGAAATGTTCTTTGATGCAACATTAGAGATACATGAATCTTCTATTGCTTTTGCCAATGTGTTAGCTCAAGCGATTCCGTATATAGCTGTGTTTGGTAGTATCTTTACATTCGTCTATTCGATGTATCTGGTATTCGGTACTTTTATGGGTGAGAAGAAATTGGATCAGCTTAAGATTAAACCACATGAAGCGCCGATTGGTATGCTTATTTCACCTATTATTTTAGTATTAGGAGTTGTGATTATTGGTCTCTTCCCTAATTTAGTGAATAGTTCTTTCCTTGCTCATACCGCAGAGGCGATTTATGGTCAGCCAATGGCAGAAAAGAATATTCATTTCTGGCATGGGTGGATAACACCGCTTTACATGTCACTAATTGTAGTAGGTGTTGGTGCCGTACTTGCTTTCACAAGAAAATCTTGGAATAGCATTTACAGCTTTTTCCCTGGAAAGCTAAGCTTTAACAAAGTCTATGACTTTTTAGTTGATCAGTCTGAAAAAGCATCTGCTAAAATTACCAACCTATATATGACTGGCTCACTACGTCTGTATATGGCCTTGATTCTGATCGCAATTTTAGTGTGTAGTTTTGGTGTGTTATGGATTACAGACGGGTTTGCTTTCGAACAGCCTAATGTTGAGGAAATTACGCTACACGAAGTATTAATTGCTTTAGCAATGGCAATTGCTGCTATTTGTACGGTTTTTACAAGAAACAAAATTGCAGCGATTCTAATTCTTGGTGTTGTCGGATACGGCTTAGCTTTATTATTTGTTGTATACCGTGCTCCAGACTTGGCTTTAACACAATTAGTTGTAGAAACTATTACCGTCGCATTATTCCTGTTATGTTTCTACCATTTACCGAATTTACGTGAACGAACAGAAAATGTATCACAAAAATTAATCAACATTATTATCTCTGTAGCTTTTGGTACATTAATGACAATAGTTGCCATTTCTGCTCATAGTACAAAGCTATTTGATAAAATTTCAGATTATTTCCTTGAAACATCTTATAAGCTTGGAGGCGGTAATAACGTCGTCAACGTTATCTTAGTCGATATGCGTGGTATTGATACCTTATTTGAAATTGTCGTATTAGGTATTGCTGCGTTTGCTATTTATGGATTGATTAAACTACGCAACAAGAAGGAGGCAGAATAAATGGAAATAATCATGTCGATTCTTGCAGGCGTATTGTTCACAGCAGGTGTTTACAACTTGTTACAGAAACAAATGCTTCGAATTATTATTGGAACAGCACTGATTTCACATGGTGCACACTTATTTATATTAACAATGGGGGAACTAAAAACAGGTGCTCCCCCTATCCTCGATTACGATATCGAAAATTATACTGATCCATTACCACAAGCACTGATCCTGACTTCCATCGTTATCAGTTTCGGTGTAACAAGTCTTTTATTAGTACTTGCATATAGAGCATCGAAAGAGAATGGAACAGACAATATGGAAAAATTAAGGGGTAACGAAAATGATTAGTAACTTAGCAGCTTTACCAATAGTTATACCGTTGATCGCTGGTGTACTTGCCGCACTATTTCATAAAAAGTTAAAAATAGTCCGTGTATATGCACAAATACTAACATTGATCAATACGGGTGTAGTTGCGTACATTTTGTTTTATGTTCATCAAAATGGATCTGTGGTATTAGAATCTGGGGACTGGGTGGCACCATTTGGGATTGTTTTAGTCGCAGATATGTTATCCATGACACTAGTATTAACTACTAATATTGTTGCAATTGCATGTATCTTCTATGCACCTAAATCACTTAGTCAAAAACAAGAAGAATTTTATTTCTACACGTTTTACTTTCTACTTATTTCTGGTGTATCGGGTGCGTTTATTACAGGTGACTTATTTAACCTATTTGTGTTCTTTGAAGTACTATTAATGGCTTCTTACGGATTGATTGTATTAGGTGGGGAAAAAGTACAGTTACGGGAATCAATGAAATATGTATTGATCAACTTATTTTCCTCGATGCTTTTTGTTACAACGATCGCATTCTTATATTCCGTTGTCGGAACGGTTAATATGGCCCAAATTGCAGAGCGTGTTGGAGAAGTAGAACAGACTGGTATTCTGACTACGATTGGCATATTATTATTCTTTGTATTCGGTACAAAGGCCGCTCTCTTCCCGCTTTATTATTGGTTACCAAGACCCTATATTGCACCGAATCCGGTAATCTCTGCCCTTTTTGGTGCTCTTTTGACAAAAGTCGGAATTTATTCGCTTTTACGTGTATTTTCATTAATATTTGTCTATGAGCGGGATGTAACACACGAATTCTTTATTTGGATTGCGGCCCTCACCTTAATTTTTGGTTCGATTGGGGCGTTATCTACTAATAATATTAAGCTTGTTGTTGCTTATAATATCATTCCTGCTGTCGGGTTTATGCTCATGGGTATCGGATTATATAACAGTACTGGATTTAGTGGGACCGTATATTATTTAGTGCATGATATGATCATCAAAGCAGCGTTATTTTTATTAGTTGGTGCCGTTGCATACCTTGCTGGAACTAGTGATTTAAGAAAAATTCGGGGATTAATCCATCATTACCCACTGCTCGGTTGGATGTTCTTTATTTCTGCCTTTGTACTTGCAGGAATCCCACCATTTAGCGGATTTGTCGGAAAACTGGTATTATTACAAGGCGCAATGGAAGCTGACAAAATTATTATTGCGATCATTGGTCTTGGGTCTAGCCTACTGATCTTGCTATCTGTGATGCGCATCTTTGTTCGTGGTTTTTGGGGAGAGAAAGACGAATCGATAACCCCTAATAGAAATGCAGCAAGAGGATTTATCATGCCCATAGCATTTCTGCTCTTTTTCTCGGTATTACTTGGTGTTGGCGCAGAATGGTTCTACCCAAGTATTGAATCAATCGGGGACTACTTGATGAATCCAGAAAACTATATTGAATCCATATTAAAGGAGTAAATCTTATGTCTCTTCAAATTATCTTAAATTTAGTTATCGCGATCATGTGGATGTTTTTGGGTGAGTCATATACCTTTGACAAATTCCTGACCGGATATATTATTGGGGCATTACTGTTGTTTATGTTAAGAAGATTTATTCCAGATGCGTTTTACCTGGAACGCGTCTGGAAAATGATCAAGCTAGTGCTTCTCTTTATAAAAGAACTATTAATATCCAATATAGACATTGTAAGGTGGGTATATAAGCCTCATAAAGATTATAAACCCGGCATTTTTGCTTTGCCGACTGATTTAAAAAGCAACTGGGAAATTACGATGTTAACTTCTTTGATCTCACTAACTCCCGGGACATTATCGGTGGCTGTTTCTGATAATAATGATGTGATTTATATTCATGCGATGGATATTGATAATAACGAAATAGCGATTGAAGCAATTAAAACAACATTCGAAAAGGCGATAATGGAGGTGACAAGATGAATGAAATCATCGAACTGGTTACAATCGGTTGTATGATTGTCATCACCATATCGATTACATTACTTTTATATCGGGTCGTCATAGGCCCTACTAATCCTGACAGAGCTGTCGCATTAGACGCGATTGGAATTAACTTGATGGGGATGGCCGGTCTGGTGGCGATTATGCTTGTCACTACACGTTTAAATGATGTCATTTTATTAATTGGTATTTTATTATTCATTGGAACGATTGCGTTAGCAAAATATTTAGAAAAGGGTGTTATCATTGACAGGGACGACGATTGAGTTCATCATGCAAATTATTATCATCTTGTTTCTTGTGCTCGGGACATTCTTCGTGTTATCTGCCTCGATTGGTGTCATTCGCTTCCCGGATGTATACACCCGTCTGCACGCTTCGACTAAAGCGGCAACTTTGGGGATTTCCGGAATTATGATCGGCGCGTTTATCTTTTTATATGTTGAGCACGAGATTGTTAGTGGTAAATTGATATTAGGGATTATTTTTATCCTGCTTACTGCTCCTGTTTCAGCTCATATGATCGGGCGTGCAGCACACACAACTGGTATAAAGCCGTGGTCACATGATGGCAACACAAGAGACGCATACGCAGATTCTTTCAAAGATGAATGATATAAAAAAAGTGCTCGGAGCTAGACTGACTTTTTTACTTATTAAAAAGCCTTGTGATCCAAAAAGGATTACAAGGCTTTTTCTGTGTGTGTTTTGTGACGGACTAAAAGATCATAAGACCTCTCCATTACTAAAAATATAACTAATTCAGCTAAAAATATATCTTGGCCATATGACACAATGGACAAACGTTCGGCATAAGATGAAATATGGGCGAATACCTACTGTCTAGGAGGTGTCATATTGTCAATCTTGTTCGGGATTTTAGCGATTATAAAGGAAGCTTTATTTTTCGTTGCCTATGTAAAAAATAATACCTTTCCGCAACCACTCCCCGCAAATGAAGAAGCAGAAATGATCAAGAAAATGCAAGAAGGCGATGAAGAGGCACGCAACAAACTTATTGAACACAATTTACGTTTAGTAGCACATATTGTAAAGAAATTTGAAAATACCGGTGAAGATGCAGAAGATTTAATTTCGATTGGCACCATTGGCCTTATAAAAGGCATAGAGAGCTATTCTAGTGGTAAAGGAACTAAATTAGCCACATATGCTGCAAGATGTATAGAAAACGAAATTTTAATGCATTTGCGAGCGATGAAGAAGACGAAAAAAGATGTATCCTTACAAGACCCGATTGGTCAGGACAAAGAGGGAAATGAGATCAGCCTAATTGATATTTTAGAAGCAGAGAACGAGGATATTACAGAAGCTATTCAATTGCATATGGAATTAAAAAAGATTCAAAAATACTTACGTGTGTTAGATAAACGTGAAAAAGAAGTGATCATCGACCGTTTTGGTTTAGGAAAGACTGATGAATTAACACAACGAGAAATTGCAAAAAAGCTAAACATCTCGCGCAGTTATGTTTCACGTATTGAAAAAAGAGCTTTAATGAAAGTCTTCCATGAGTATTACCGCAATGAATTAAAATAGCTGTCGAGGTCTCGACAGCTATTTATCATTATTTATTCGTATTTCTCACAACATCGATAATTAAATTCGCCGCATTAGCTGCTGCTTTTTCCAAGAATGCATCAAACGATACGGAAGAATCTTTACCGGCAATATCAGATAGTGCCCGGATAATTACAAATGGTCTCGAGTACTGGTAACATACTTGTGCAATAGCTGCTGCCTCCATTTCTGCAGCAATCATCTGTGGGAATTTTTCACGAACAAATTGAACTTTCGCTTCAGCTTGCATAAACGAATCTCCCGTACTGATCAGACCTTTCATTGCTTCTATTTCATCTAATTTTTTTGCGGCGAGCATGGCTTTTTCGATTAAAATCGGATCAGCTTGAAATGATGCTGGTAAGCCCGGGACTTGACCATACTTATAGTCAAATGCTGTTACATCTACATCATGATGTACTACCTCTGTTGATATTACTAAGTCCCCAACTTCTAGATCATTATGAAAACCACCAGCTGAACCAGTGTTAATCACAAAACCTGGTTGGTATCTTTCAAATAGGATAGTTGTAGCAATGGCTGCATTCACTTTTCCGATACCGGATTTCAATAACACTACTTCCTTACCTTCTAATTTACCAACATAGAAATCACTATTAGCGATTCTTTCTGTTTCTAATATGTCCATTTTCTCTTTCAATAGCTCGACTTCTTCATCCATTGCCCCGATAATACCAATCATGATTAGTCCTCCTGTTCTGTACTTGTTGCATATTCATTACTGGTGTTCGTTTTCGATCAGTTCTTCTACTAGCACTGGCTGCCAACCTTGTTCTTCCACCCACTCCATTGTCACTCGATAAGTCTCATCCTGATTTGATTTAGGTGAAATGGTTGCTTCCGCACGCTGATCGCCAGCTCGGCCAAACCACCAAGTTACCTGCTCATCTGTAGGAATACTTGTAGCTACTTCCACTGCTTTCATCATTTCTTGCCAATCAACTGAATCTTTATCAAATGTTGTGGTATGTGGCTCTTCTTGTTCCGTACCAATTGGATCCCAATTACCTTCATATGCAGAGCGAACGTTGTCATCATCTGATTCTACTTCATTAAGCTGAACACTTTCGTTATTTTGTTCCTGCTCTTCTTCTTCT
Organism: Gracilibacillus salitolerans; assembly: GCF_009650095.1. Classification (GTDB taxonomy): domain Bacteria; phylum Bacillota; class Bacilli; order Bacillales; family Amphibacillaceae; genus Gracilibacillus; species Gracilibacillus salitolerans. Next base: position 2,898,614 of record NZ_CP045915.1, read on the forward strand.
GTTTCAATCTCTTCTACTTGCAATTCATCCTCTTCCACTTCCAATTCATCCTGGTCTTCTGCTAATGTATGTTCATCTGGATCCTCATCTTGAATCTCTTCTGTATCATTATTTTCTTCATCATCATTCGCTACTGGCGCGTCTTGATCATCTCCACCAAAAACAATAAGTGAAATGACCACAACAACTAAGACTCCACCAAGGATACTTAACCATGTAATGGCTTTTGTGTTCGTTCTTTTTTTCTCAAACCTATCTTTTCTTGTAATTCTTCCAAATTCATCCGCCATAATTCCACCCTCCCCAAGGTCATTATACTAAAATTTAATATCTTTCACCATGACAAGCCCTATTTTTAGGAAATTCGATCGATTTTTTTCTTTTTTTGTCATACTTGCAGGAGTTTGTCCATAGATATGGAATATAATAATTGAAAGAAAATGTAAGGAGCGTGTGCTATGTTGAGAACGACTACGTTTGATCGCAATTTATGGCAACTAACCACCTTTGAATCGATTAGCTATGATAAAGAAAACCAGGTCTTATTTATTCATTTTCTCGATGACACAACGCTACAATTTTGTTCTGTTACAGAAGAGCTTGTCTTTCAATTTATACTCGCAAAGAACAAAGAATATTTCATTGAAAAAGAACTTAAACCCTTTTTAATAACTTCAAAATCAGGAAATCATTGAGTACATCAGCCTTGAAACGTGGTCAGCCATAGGAAAGAAGTAGCTAAATATCTCATTTATTCATCCTGATTAAATGAACAAAAATGGATGTCTCCTAACAAGAAAGACATCCATTTTACTATTCTTACTGAACACTAATTATTTTAACGTTCATATCACCAGCTGGAGTTGGGACTACCACTTCTTCTCCAATCGAGTGACCTAATAAGCTTTTTGCAATCGGTGAATCATTGGAAATTTTTCCTTCAAAAGGATCTGCTTCTGCACTACCAACAATTGTATAGCTTTCTTCTTCACCATCAGGTAATTCCTGAAATGTTATGGTTCTTCCTAATGATACGACATCAGGGTTTACGTCCTCGTCTTTAATAATGACTGCATTTCGAATCATATTTTCTACTTGTACAATTCGAGATTCGACAAAAGCTTGCTCATCCTTAGCCGCATCATACTCTGAGTTTTCGGACAAATCACCGAAATCTCTGGCAATCTTGATACGTTCAACAACCTCTTGTCTTCTTTCTGTCTTTAAATATTCCAATTCTTCTTCTAATTTTTTTAAGCCATCTTCTGTCATATAAAATTCTTTTTCTTCTGGCATGATCCTACACTCCTTCAATCTACTGCTATGAACAAGTTAAGCTAATATCATTTACATTGTATGATACCGAATTAAATATAACACTTTTTCATAGCATTTATCATTATGTAAATGCTTTACTTTATTTACTAACAACTACTATCTCAAATTTTTTTAATTTTTTCAATAGTTTTATTTGTAGTATTTTAACAAATACACGGAGTAATTAAAAATCCGTGCATACTAATATTATTCAAGTTCTAATATTTTTTCGATTTTTGTAGCTAATAAATCAATGGCAACAACGTTTTGTCCACCCTCAGGAATAATGACGTCTGCATATCTTTTGGTAGGCTCAATAAATTGTAAATGAGCAGGACGTACGGTTTGGATGTATTGGTTGATGACAGAGTCAATCGAACGGCCCCGTTCATTAATATCCCTTAACAGGCGGCGTATAATACGTAAATCCGCATCTGTATCAACAAAAACTTTAATGTCCATTAATTCCATTAGCCTTGCGTCATCTAAAATTAAAATACCTTCAATAATAATAACATCTTTTGGCTCCATCGGAATAACATCGTCAGATCGGGTATGCATCGTATAATCATATACTGGTTTCTCTACTGGTTGCTGTTTTAACAACTCTTTAATATGTTCAATGAGTAGATCATTATCAAAAGCTAATGGATGATCATAGTTTGTTTGCAGTCTCTCTTCCATCGGAACTTCTGACTGATCTTTATAATAATAATCTTGCTCAATAACAAGCACGGATTGATCTGCAAAACGATTTTGAATGGCTTTTGTTACAGATGTTTTACCTGAACCAGATCCACCTGCAACTCCAATAATAACTGGTTTTTTCTTACTCATGTTGTGCACCTCTACTTTTACTTTTTCACACTGATTGCCACACCGTCACCAACCGGTAAAATAGTGGTATGGTAGGATGAGTGTTGCAATAACCATTGATTATACTGATCGATTTTATGCGCAAGTTTTTGTAATCTTTTCGGCGCTTCTTCCGGATTTATGACCAATCCTCTGAAAAGGACATTGTCAGTCACAATCATCCCTTTATCAGCAAGTGTTTGTCCATATTTTTCAAAAAAGTGACGATACTGACCTTTTGCTGCATCGATAAAAATCATTTGGTATGGCCCTTTTTCTATAATCTTTTCATCTACCTCTAAAGCATCCCCAAAAATGACATCAATATGTTCCTCTTGGTTTTGCCCCTGAATGTTTTTCAGCGCCCGATCATACATCTCCTGGTTTCTTTCGATTGAGATTACTTGTACATCAGGTTTTGCTTCTACCATTCTTAAAGCAGAGTACCCGATTGCCGTGCCAATTTCAAGTATTTTGGTTGGCTGATGGAGACGAATTAATTGTTGTAATAAAGCAATACCTTGTTTTTCCATAATAGGAACACAGTTTTGTTCAGCTTCTTCCTCTAATTGTTGAATCCAATCAGCTTGTTTTGGCGTTATCGTATCCAGATATCCGGTAATATCTGTATGGTTCATTCCTGTCATTCCCTTCTAAAACAGGGCAAAAGCAGGGATGGCAATCCCCTGCTTTCACTATTCGTTATGAATATATTGATCTTCCAATTTTTGATGTTCTTCATACGTGGTTGAATAATGTACATTCCCATCTGAATCAGCTAAGAAATATAAGTAGTTAGTTTCATCAGGTTCAAGTACTGCAGCTAAAGAACTTTCTCCAAAATTAGCAATCGGACCAACTGGTAATCCCTGTACTTGATAGGTATTATATGGTGAATCTATTTCATAATGATCATACGTTAATCTTGGGATATGTTCACGATGGGCATAAATGACAGTAGGATCTGTTTGTAACTTCATACCCTCATCCAATCGATTATAAAAAACGCCTGCTATTTCTCTTCTATCCTCTTCTGTTGGCGCCTCTTCCTCTACTAAGGAAGCTAAAGTAATTATTTCATGGATGGAGAAATCTAATGCATCTATCTGATCATAATATGCGACAACGACATCGTTCGTTTTATTTAACATTTGTGTAATTATCTCATCTAGTGTGGGATCATCCGTATAAAATTCATATGTTGCCGGAAATAAATACCCTTCTAATGGATAAATAATATCTTCCTCTAAAATCTCTTCGGTTAAGATGTTCGGATATTGTTCGATCAATTTTTCCATATACGACTGATCTGTCATTTTTTCTAAAAATTCTTCACTGTCGATCCCTGCATGTTCTTGAAAGATCGATGCAATTTCTTCCATACTTCTTCCTTCCGGTACCGTAACACGTAATTGGGCTTCCTGCTGAAGTGAACCTGTTTCCAACTCTGCAGTAATTTCTGCCAATGTCATGGAAGGTGATAAGGTATATTCTCCTGCTTGAAAATCGGAAGCATTATTAAATTTAATGTAAAAACGATATATTAAACTATTTGCAATAATGCCTTCGTCTTCTAAGATAGTAGCAATATCTGAACTTGATGATCCTAAAGGAATCGTAACATCGATCGATTCTTCACTATCCGGATCAACCGGTGATACGCCATTTTTTACGAATTTATAGCCACTAAAACCACCAAAAACGATAATCGCTGTTAACACAATAAGTACAATGACGATAATTTTTCGTGCAATACTAGCTTCTTTTGCACGTTCTTGAGAAATTTCTTTATATGTAAGTTTCTTTTTGGACTTTTTGTTTTTCTCTTCTTTTACATTACTTTTATCATCACTCATTTAGGTTTCCCCCTTTCACCCGGTATATTATACTACAATTTTCGCAAAAGGGAAACATAAGGGAAAAGGATGTAACGATTTCGCAACAAATAATCAACTTTCATAACCATCTATTTAACTTTTACTATGCAATTAAAAGCTGACTGGTTTTCCCAGTCAGCTTTGTTGTTTTTATTCTGTTAAGTCGTTGTCTGCTACTGTATTCAGTACTTCTTCGACCATGTCCCACTCATCATCTGATTCGATATGGTATAGAGCAAGGTCGTCGTCATTTTCTTTTTCTTCATAACGAAAAGCGAACACTTCTACTTCTTCGTCTTCTTTCTGTTCCGCTGGTACCACTGCTACATATGATTCTTGTGTTTGGTCCACATCAAACGTAAATAGGACTTCAAATAAATGTTCTTCTCCATTTTCATCGGGAATGATGATACGTTCTTTTTCTTCTAGTGCCATTTGTAATCCTCCTTCATGGTTGACTATCTAAATAACCTTGCAAAATCATGACAGCTGCCATCTTGTCGATTACTTTCTTTCGCTTTGCACGGCTCATATCCGCTTCTAGCAACACTTTCTCAGCAGCCATCGTTGTGAGTCGTTCATCCCAAAAAATAACCTCTTTTGAAAAGGTATCTTCTATAAACTTCGCAAAATCTTGAGAAGCTTCACCTCTAAAGCCAATTGAGCCATCCATATTTTTGGGTAAGCCAATCACGACTTTTTCTATAGTATGTTCATCGATCAATTGTTTAAACGTATCTTCTACCGATTTATAATCTGGTTCCTGCCAATGAATCGTTGTTAAACCTTGTGCAGTCCATCCTAATGCATCACTGATCGCAATACCGATCGTTTTTGATCCTACATCCAGTCCTAATACTTTTGTCATTTCTTATTATTGGCGCTAATGTAATACTTTACTAACTCTTCAATGATTTCATCGCGCTCAATTCTCCTTATTAAATTTCGTGCATCCTTATGTCGTGGAATATAAGCCGGGTCACCTGATAATAAATATCCAACAATTTGATTAATCGGATGATATCCTTTTTCCTCAAGCGCATTATGCACTAACAACAACACTTCTTCGACATTTTGCTCAATGGGCTCTTCAGAAAAATCAAATTTCATTGTCTTGTCCATTCCATCCATGGAAGCACCCCCAAATAAAATTACAACGATTTGTATCTATCTATTATACCTGTTATTAATAAAAATTACCAAAATTATTGTACCTCTTGCGCATATTTTTCTACATAAGCAAGTGCTTCTGATAATTTAGTCGCATCTTTACCACCAGCTTGGGCCATATCTGGACGACCACCGCCACCGCCACCACAAATCTTCGCTGTTTCTTTAATCAAATTACCGGCATGGTATCCTTTCGTTACTAAATCTTTGGTAACTCCTGATGCTAACTGTACCTTGTCATTATTGACTGCAGCAAGCAAAATAATACCTGATTCTAATTTTTGTTTCATTTCGTCTACCATTTGACGTAATTGATTCATGTCTGATACATCTACTTTTTTCGCAAGTACATTTATTCCGTTTACTTCTTGGACATCATCTAAAATCGAAGTCGCCTCTAGTTGAGAAAGTTTAGCTCGTAATGATTCGATTTGACGTTGCTGTTCTTTCATATCTTTAAATAGATGTTCCAAACGTTCAGGTACTTGGTCTTCTTTAGTTTTCAATTGGTTAGCAGCTGTTTGTAACAATTGATGTTTACCATTAACAAATTGATATGCGCTTTTTGCGGTTACAGCTTCAATTCTTCGTGTACCAGCACCAATTCCTGACTCGGAAACTATCTTAAATAAACCAATTTCTGCAGAATTTTGAACGTGGCAACCTCCACACAGTTCAATACTATAATCCCCGATTTCAACCACACGTACGATGTCACCATATTTTTCACCAAATAAGGCCATGGCTCCCATTTCTTTTGCTTCTTGGATTCCTTTATTACTAATGGAAACTGTAATCGATGCCCAAATTTTTTCGTTTACTTGTTGTTCTATCTCAGTAATTTCCTGTTCCGATATTGCTCCGAAATGAGAGAAGTCAAAACGCAGACGCTCACTCGCTACTAATGAACCGGCTTGGTTTACGTGTTCCCCTAACACATCTTTTAATGCTTGATGCAGGAGGTGTGTTGCCGTGTGATTTTTAATGATATACTGACGAGATGTTTTTTCTACTTGTGCTTTAACGGCCTGTCCTTTTGTTAACGTACCTTCCTGAATTAGAATTCGGTGTAGGTTTTGTCCGTTTGGTGCTTTCTGAACATCCTGTACTTCAGCATGACCACCTTCATAGGAAATCGTACCTTTATCAGCAATCTGTCCACCGCTTTCCGCATAAAAAGGTGTTTCAGCAAGTATAACGTATGCTTCATTTCCAGCTGTAACAGATTTTACTCGTTCTTTATCAGCGACCATCTCAATTACAGTTGTTTCTGCCTGTAGGTACTCATAGCCTACAAAAGAGCTTTCTGTGTTAATTTCGTTTAATACGCCATCCTGAATTTGCATCGAATCGACTTTTTGTCGGGCATTACGTGCTCTGTCACGCTGCTTGGTCATTTCTTTCTCAAAGCCTGCTTCATCAAGCGTAAACCCTGCTTCACCTGCGTACTCTTCTGTTAACTCTTTTGGAAATCCGTAAGTGTCATAAAGGCGGAAGACTTCCTCACCAGGGAATACTTTATTTCCTTTTGCCTTCTCTTGTTCAATGATAGTATTTAAGATTTGCAATCCTTCTTGCAATGTTTCATGGAACCGCTCTTCCTCTGTTTTAATAACATTTTGAATAAAGTCTGTTTTATTCTTCACTTCTGGATAGAAAGCTTCCATAATCATACCTACAGTTGGAACAAGCTGATACATAAACGGCTTCTCTATTCCGATTTGTTTGGCATAGCGAACCGCTCTACGTAAAAGACGTCGTAATACATACCCACGGCCTTCATTTGATGGTAGTGCGCCATCACTCACCGCAAACGTAACCGTACGGATATGATCGGCAATCACCTTGAAGGACACGTCTGTTTCTTCTTTTGCATTATATGTGGTATCAGCAAGCTTTTCTGTTTCTTTAATAATAGGTAAAAATAAATCTGTTTCAAAATTCGTTTTCGTATCTTGGATCACACTAACAAGACGTTCGAGTCCCATACCGGTATCAATATTTTTCTTTGGTAATGGTGTATAGGTATCATCAGGATTATGGTTAAACTGCGAGAACACAAGATTCCAGATCTCCAAATAGCGTTCATTTTCACCACCAGGGTACAGTTCCGGATCATTTGGATCATTACCATAAGCTTCGCCACGATCATAGAAAATTTCGGTATTTGGTCCACTTGGGCCTTCCCCGATATCCCAGAAGTTTTCTTCTAGGCGGATAATACGCTCTTCCGGTAATCTAATTTTATCACGCCAAAGAACATATGCTTCTTCATCTTCCGGATGCACGGTAACTGATAGTTTCTCAGGATCAAAGCCGATCCATTTGTCACCGGTTAAAAATTCCCAGGCAAAGACGATTGCTTCTTCCTTGAAATAATCGCCAATCGAGAAGTTACCTAACATTTCAAAGAACGTATGGTGTCTTGCGGTATAACCGACATTGGTGATGTCGTTCGTGCGAATGGATTTCTGAGCATTCGTAATACGGGGATTCTCTGGTACTACACGACCATCAAAGTATTTTTTTAATGTGGCCACACCACTATTGATCCACAATAATGTCGGATCATCTTTAGGAACGAGCGATGCACTTGGTTCAATACTATGACCTTTTTCTTTAAAAAAGTCTAAAAACATTTGTCGCACTTGAGCAGATGTTAAATTGTTCATGATTAATCGCCTCCGTGAATTTGCTTTTATTTCAAAATAAAAAACTCCCATCTCTGCCTTATTCAGCAGGGACGAGAGTTATATCCGCGGTACCACCCTAATTACAGTCAATGTGACTGTCACCTTAACATCTGTAACGGTGATGGAACCGGCAGTATTTCGCTGCACTTCAAACTAGCTTCCTGAATCAGAGCATTTAGAATTTCTTTCAGCCACGGAAATTCCTCTCTTTGAAACGGTAATCCAGTACTCAGGTTTTTCATCGTTTTGATTTATTTAACTTCGCTAGCATATTATAGATAATTTTGGGCTATCTGTCAATTGCTTTTACCTGTCTAACAATCAATGGGACTGCAACTCTGGCGACTGCTAATAATGGGACTGCAAATATCATCCCAACGACTCCAGCAGTCTGTGCTGCAATAAATAATGCTAAAATTAAATACACTGGATGTATGTGAATACTTTTCCCTACGATAAATGGCGAAAGTAGATTACCTTCTGTTATTTGGATTACTATAACAACCAAAAGTACATATAACACCATTTCCGTTGACATTGTAAAGGCAATTAGAAGCGCGGGAATGGCTCCAATGATCGGTCCAAAATATGGAATAAAGTTCGTAAAACCGATAATCGTTGCCAATACGACAGTATAATTCATCCCAACCCATCTTAACAAAAAGTAACTCACTAAACCAACGAGAAAACAAACTAATATTTGACCGCGAATATACTGACCTAGACTTTCTTCCATATCATGAGCTAATTTTTTCGTAAAAGCTTGATACTTTTGCGGGATGACTCTTAGGATGCTTCTCTGTAATTTCTGATAGTCCTTTAGAAAGTAAAACGCTAAAATGGGAATCACAGCTATCATAACAAAAATATCAAACAACAAAGGGATATTTTTCAATAGGTTGGTAAGCTGTTCCCCTAATGTTGTTTCAATATTTTCAAAGAGTTGATCTAAATGATCATGAAAGCCCTCTGACAGAAATGATGTTTGATCATAAATATCATAGATAAATGTGCGATAAGCATCTACATATTGCGGAATATTCTGTTGCATTTCCTGCATTTGCTTCATCCACATCGGAAAGGATATATAAATTCCATAACCTGCTAGTCCAAAAAAAAGTAGATATATGAAAATAATAGCCAGTGGCCTTGGAATATGGAATCGATAAATTTCTTCAACAACTGGATGTAATAGATAAGCGATTAATCCTGCGATGAAAAAAGGTGCTAGCACCTGTAAAACGACGATAAGAACATGCTTATAAAAAGGAAACAGAATGTACATTAAATAGAGAAACAGAACTGCTAAGCATAGAATAATCAATTGCAGAACGATGCGAATTTTGGCTTGATTGGACTTCATTACCTTTCTACACGTCTTTCCTCATCAGAAAATAAATCATCCAATGAGCTTAACGATCCATCCATTTCGACTTCATGCAAGTGCAGCATATTGTTTTGGACAGATAATTCAATGAAGCAATCCCAGCAATAATATTGCTCAGGACCGATAATTCCGATATTCTTGCTGCGACAATTCGGACAAATCACTAACATTCCCTCACTTTTCCATTTTTATTTTTCATCCTTTCCTATTTGGAGGGAATTATACATATAAAATTACAACGATAGCTCTTAAACTTGATATAACTTTAGTTGTATTTTGGTCTATTTCCCAATTGATAGCCTTTCTCCTTCTAATGCATAAGCTATATTTTCATGATTACTAGTTTAACTCCATAAAATCATATGGCGAAAAGTCTTCCTGTCCTACTTCTACAGCAAGTAGTTGTTCATCTGCTGTTAATTTCTGTTCTCTTTCATTTTCTGCTGAATTTTCTTGTACCTGGAATAATTCATGCAAATAAGGTACAAGCGATGTATAACGCTGATTCGTATCTTCTGTTTTTACTCCACGTAAGAATGCCGATTTATCACCACATATGACAAGCGATTGTTTAGCACGAGTAATCGCTGTATAGATCAAATTTTTGCGGAGCATCCGATTGTATCCCTGGATAATTGGCAAAATGACAATTTGAAATTCACTACCTTGTGACTTATGAATAGACGTACAGTAAGCATGCATCAGATTCAACAGATCGGCTTTAGCATAAGCTACCTCTTTTTCATCAAAACTTACGACAACTTGTTCCTCTTGTTCGACATTCTCATCTTTTTCAAAAATGGCAACAACTTCTCCAATATCACCATTAAACACACCATCTTCCGCTTGATTAACAAGCTGGATAACCTTATCCCCTTTTCGAAAAACGGTATCACCGAAACGCATTTCTCTTCTACCCTGTTGAGGTGGGTTGATCACTGCTTGAAGCTCTTCATTTAAACGATGAATACCTGCTTTGGAACGATACATAGGTGCTAACACCTGAATTTGACGAAGGTCCACTCCTTTGTCATGTGCTTTTTTCACTACTTGAGTTACAATATCGACAACCTGGTAATCCGGGCAAGTTAAAAAATTAAAATCATTTGCCTTTGCTAAACTGTCTGGCTGTACGTTATTATTTTTGATTTCATGGGCAAGCTGAATGATTTTGGAACCCTCTTTTTGACGGTACACTTCTTTGAGGGAGACGGATGAAACGACATCACTTTTTAGCAGATCTGCAAGTACATGGCCTGGTCCGACAGATGGTAGTTGATCTTCATCCCCTACAATCACAATTTGCATGTCATCAGGAATTGCACGAAACAACTGATAAGCAAGCCAAATATCAACCATGGAAAATTCGTCAATCACGAGAACTTTGCCTTCTAATTGATTATTCTCATCTTTATCAAATGTTTCATTACCATCCCAGCCTAATAAGCGGTGAATGGTAACACTGTCAATTCCTGTTGATTCCTTCATCCTTTTTGCCGCACGTCCAGTTGGTGCTGTTAATACAAACGGGTACTCTTCGTCATCTTTATAATCATCTCGGTCTAATGAAAGGTCATGAATCTCTGCATAAGCATTAATAATTCCTTTAATAACTGTTGTCTTCCCCGTACCTGGACCACCTGTTAAGATGAAAATTTTCTCTGATAAGGCTGTCTCCAACGCTTGATACTGCTCTTTTCCATAGCTTAAAACTTCTTCTTCCTCAATAGCCCCTACTATTTTTAACAGTTCTGCATCCGTAAATACTCGTTCGATCTTTTTGTCAGCAATCCGTTTAATTTGGGCACAAAAACCTGTTTCCGAATAATAAAGAGATGGCAAGTACACTTTTTTATCCGTAACTATGATTTGTTTTTCTTTGTTTAACTCGACAATCTGAGCAGTCATTTTGTCAATATCAATCTTATTTGCTTCACCGTCCAATAAAAGGTCCATCTCATATAACAACTGATCGATTGGTAGATAGACATGACCGTCCTGTATACTGTTTTGCAAAATATAAATACATGCCGCTTGTAATCTCGTAGGATGGTCAATCGGAATATTATTTTCTTTTGCCATTTGATCTGCTCGTAAGAAACCAAATCCGTCTACATCGAAAACAAAGGCATATGGATTAGTTTGCAACGTTTCTAACGTGTTATCTTTAAAAGCCGTGTACATTTTTTGGGCCATCTTAAGGCCAAATCCGTATTTCGACAATGCAATCACAATATGTTCAAAACCTTGATTTTCATGGAGTATCTGATAGATTTTTTCTTGTTTATCTTTAGTTAACCCTTTTACCTGAGACAGAACAGATTGATCATTAAGAATCTTAGATAATGCTGATTCTCCTATAGTATCGACAATTCGTTCCGCTGTTTTTTTACCGATACCAGGAAAAAGATCACTAGATAAATAGGCAATGACGCCTTCTTTCGATTCTGGGAGAAAACGTTGGTAGCTTTCGACTTGGAACTGACGACCAAATCGTTTATGATCGACAACTCGCCCATAAAATTCGTATGTCTCGCCAGGATCTAAGCGACGGAAATATCCTTTTACAACAACTTCTGTTTCATCAAATTGCTGATTGGTTTCGAGAATTTTGATCTTTGCAATGGAGAAATGCTCTTGTTTATTTTCAAAAATAGTATGGATCATTTCACCTTTTATGAAATTTTTTTGTTCGGCTGCCTGGCTATTCTCCATTACAAAGACCCCCATTCCTTACTCGTTTTCTTCGAGCATTTTTTCAATTTGCTTTTTACCATTTCCAGCTAATAAGTGATCAGGTTGAATTTCAAGTGCCTGATTAAAATGTTCCAATGCCTGATCAATGTGTTCATCATATAAGGCGATAACACCTAAATTATAATGAGCATCACTATGTTCTTTTTGTGACTCTAATACTTTTTTAAAAGTAGATTTAGCATAGTCTAGCTGTCCGGTTTGGGCTAGCGCCAATCCGTATTGAAACTGAACATCGGCATCATCTGGACTTAACTCACTTGCTCGTTGCAGATATGGAAGCGATAATTTAAACTGCTCATCATATAAAAACGTCATTCCTAACATAAAATACGGATCTGCTTCTTCCAAGCCTAGACTAATTGCTTTCTGGAATTGTTCTTTTGCCGAATCGTAATTTTCTTGTTCAAAATGTACATTGCCCAACCCGTAGTAGGCTGTTGCTGCTTTTTCATCAAGCTCTGTTGCCTTTTGGTAAAATCGTTCAGCTCGCTCATAATCTTTCATATGTAAAAGTAGATTGCCAAAGTTTATATAATGAACGGGATCCTGTGGATTTTTTTCAATTGCATCTGTGAAGTATTGTGCTGCATCTTCCAGCTTACCTTCTTTCATATACTGAATCCCTTGATCAATTTCTGCCATGTTAAAACCTCCTATTGTTATTTTAGCTCAATTGTGAATTAGCGTGCAAGCACAGTCTAATGATTGGTAATATATTGTGATTAGTTTTTTCTAATTTAGTTTGTGATGGACAGAATTATTTATTTTTGCGTAGTTGTGTCTTTCATTTGGTTTATGAAAGACACTTTTTTGTGATTTACTCTATTTTTGTCCTTCATCAAGCTTATGATAGACACTTTTTTGTGATTTGCTCTATTTTTGTCCTTCATCCTTCTTTTAAGACAAAGGGGACAGCACGTAAGCATGCTGCCCCTCTAAATCATCCTACATAATCTAAATATTTATCATCTTTAATTACTTCATCAATCGTACCGCCGCCTAAGCAGACTTCATCTTGGTAAAAGACGACTGCTTGTCCTGGTGTAATCGCACGTTCTGGATTATCGAATACTACTTTTGCAGTACCATCTTCATTAGGATATACAGTTACCCCATTGTCATTTTGACGGTAACGGAATTTTGCCGTAGAATGGAAGGCTTCTGTCGGCACTTCATTAATCCAGTTGATATCTGTTGCGATCAATGCATCAGAATATAAGGCATCATTATGGTAATCTGCTCCAACATAAAGTACATTGTCTTCCAGATTCTTTCCAACTACAAACCACGGACCGCCTGGACCACCGATGCCAAGTCCTTGACGTTGGCCAATCGTGTAATACATCAGACCATCATGCTCACCTTTTACTTCTCCGTCCAGTGTCATGATTTTGCCTGGTTGCGCCGGTAAATATTCACTGAGAAATTCTTTGAAATTTCGTTCCCCAATAAAGCAGATTCCGGTACTGTCTCTTTTGTTCGCTGTAGCTAGTCCATTTTCTTTGGCAATGCGACGTACTTCTGTCTTTGGTAAGTGCCCTAATGGGAACATGACTTTTCTTAACACATCTTCTGATAATTGATTCAAGAAGTATGTTTGATCTTTATTATCATCCACACCGCGTAACATTTCCGCACGATCACCATCATGTCTCACTTGCGCATAGTGTCCTGTTGCTACATAATCTGCACCAAGTGAAAGGGCATGATCTAGAAATGCTTTGAATTTAATTTCTTTATTACACATCACATCAGGATTTGGTGTTCTACCTGCTTTATATTCATCCAAAAAGTATGTAAACACTTTATCCCAGTATTGTTTTTCAAAGTTGACGGCATAGTATGGGATATCGAGTTGATTACATACACGCACAACATCATCGAAATCTTCCGTTGCAGTACATACACCAAATTCATCCGTATCATCCCAGTTTTTCATAAAGATACCGACAACATCATAGCCTTGTTCTTTTAACAAAAGGGCTGTCACAGATGAATCAACACCACCACTCATACCGACGATCACACGTGTATCTTCATTTTTTTTCATTGCTTTTTCACCACCTTAGGTTGTCAGTCTTGTGACGATTTTCGCCACTTTCTCTGCTGCCTCTGTTACATTTTCCTGATTATTCGCAAGTCCGAAACTGAAACGAATCGAATTGGTCGTGCAGCTACTATTTTCAGTAAACATCGCGCTTAACACATGAGAAGGTTCTACTGATCCTGCTGTACAAGCACTTCCGCTAGAAGCTGCAACACCACTCAAATCAAAATTGGTTAACAAGGCTTCCACATTGGTTCCAGGGAAACTTACATTTATTATGTTTGGTACGCGTTCGCTTTTTTCCCCGTTTATCGAAAAGTCGATACCTTGATCACGAAGCATTTGCAAAAAGCGATCACGATAATCCTGATATTCTTGATATCGTTGTTCCCGTTCAGTCAATGCAAGTTGAATTGCTTCCGTGAAGCCGGCAATTGCAGCAACATTTTCCGTCCCTGGGCGACGTTTACGCTCTTGTTCTCCCCCATGCTGTAAGGCTTGTAACGTTACACCCGGATGAACATATAAAAAACCTAAACCTTTGGGACCGTTTATTTTATGAGAAGAAACGGTTAACAAATCAACCTTAAGTTCTCCAACTTTTATTGGTAACATACCATAAGCTTGAACGGCATCTGTATGAAAATAGGTTTGGTGTTCCTCTAGCAATTCACCAATCGCTGCAATCGGCTGGATCACTCCTGTTTCATTGTTAACCATCATTACTGTCACAAGAATCGTATCGTCACGTAAAGCATTTTTCAATTGTTGTAGCTCAACTTCACCATGTTCATTTACATCTAAATAAGTTACTTCAAACCCTTGCTTCTCAAGGTTCTCTACCGTGTGTAATGTCGCATGGTGCTCGATTTTTGTTGTGATAATATGCTTTCCTTTTGCTTGATTGGCAAGCGCAACTCCGGTTATGGCGATATTGTCCGCTTCTGTTCCACCGCTTGTAAAAACAATATCCTTATCGGAAGCATGGATAGATTGCGCTGCAACCGAACGTGCTTTATCTAAAATCTGCCTTGCTTTTCGGCCAAATGAATGAATACTAGATGGATTACCGAAATTCTTTTGTAAGCTTTCTGTCATCGCTTCGGCAACTTTTGGGTGTACCGGAGTTGTCGCCGCATGATCTAAATAGATAGCTTTCATTACTTTCAACTCTTTTCTCTAAATGTAGAACATATAAGGATCCTGTACGCCTTTTTCCCCGTAAGTGGATAAGTCCTCTAAAGTGGTTGTATCGAGTACATCTTTCACTGCGTCACGAATTCTGATCCAAAGCTCTTGTTTGGCTGGCTCTTCCTGTTCAATTCCCTCAACCGGTGTTATTGGTCCTTCTAAAATTCTGATAATATCACCAGCTGTTATCTCATTTGGTTCTTTTGCCAGTATATATCCACCATATGCGCCGCGAATACTTTTTACTAAACTCGCATTTCTTAACGGGGCAACTAATTGTTCTAAATAGTGTTCCGATAAATTATTTTCTTTGGCTATACTTTTTAACGACATCGGACCATTGCCATTATTTTTTGCCAGTTCAATCATAATCGTTAATCCATATCTCCCTTTAGTAGATATCTTCATTGTTCCACCTCATTTTTCCCCTTCAAAATATCTATATACAATGTTCGTCATTAGTTGTTATTATAGCATGAATGATATACTAATTGCAGAACAATTCATAGCAGGTTACTTGCACTATAGACATGTATAAAATTATTATTGATTATAGAGTATTAAGAAACTAAACGCACGCTAGTACGATAAGCCAAGTTTTTCTAATCATTACATACTTGCCTATATTAAGAAAGCAGAAAAAAAATGTCAAGTTGCTTGCTCTTGATCAGATAGAAAGGATGTTACAATGGCGAATCAACCACTTGCTTTTCGAATGCGACCAAAAAATATAGATGAAGTAATCGGACAACAACATTTAGTCGGAGAAGGTCAGATGATCAGAAGAATGGTCAATGCAAACCGTCTCCATTCCATGGTATGTTACGGACCACCTGGTACAGGGAAAACTTCCATGGCAATCGGAATTGCTAATAGTTTAAACATTCGCTATAAACTGTTGAATGCGGCAACCGATAGAAAAAAAGATATGCAAATTGCTGTAGAAGAAGCAAAAATGTCTGGACAGCTCGTTGTCATATTAGATGAGGTACATCGACTTGATAAAGCAAAACAAGACTTTCTATTACCACATGTTGAGTCGAATTTGATTACATTAATCGGTTGTACGACAGCCAACCCTTATCATTCAATTAACCCTGCAATCCGAAGTCGTTCTCATATTTTTGAACTCTTTCGCTTGGAACCTTCTAATATTATCGAAGCATTAGACCGTGCAATTGCGGATGAAGAAAATGGTTTAGGTGAGTTGCCACTTGTTGTCGAGCAGGCAGCGAAAGAACATTTTGCTAATGCCTGTAATGGTGACTTGCGTGCAGCTTTAAACGGACTCGAACTGGCTGCTTACTCTACCCCTCGTGACGATGATCAAATCGTAATTGATTTAGCAAATGCTGAAGCTTGTATGCAAAAAAAGAGTTTCTCCCATGACAAAGGAGGAGATGCCCATTATGACGTGTTATCAGCTTTTCAAAAATCAATCCGCGGCAGTGATGTCGATGCCGCATTACATTATTTAGGAAGATTGATTGAGGCTGGCGACTTAGAAAGTATAGCGCGGAGAATGCTGGTGTGTGCATATGAAGATATCGGACTTGCGAATCCTCATGCTGGTCCAAGAGCTTTAGCAGCAGTAGAGACCGCTGAGCGTGTCGGCTTTCCTGAGGCACGTATTCCTTTATCCGTAGCCATAGTCGAGTTATGCTTATCTCCTAAGTCAAATAGTGCTTATTCAGCACTGGACGCAGCACTTGCAGATATTCGTAATGGTGATACAGGAGAAATACCTCCCCACTTAAAAGATGCACATTATAAAGGCGCTGCATCACTTGGCCGTGGAATAGATTATAAATATCCACATGCCTATGATAGTGGTTGGGTAAAACAGCAATATTTGCCTGATAAAATCAAGCATAAACAATACTATCACCCTAAGAATACCGGTAAGTTTGAAAAAAATTTACAACAAATATATCAAAAGTTGAAAAAATAGTGTTTAATTCACTCCTTTTCTGGTCAGAATAGCAAATAAGTTAATCTATTCGTACGATTATCAATCTATTAGAAAAGTGCAAAGACATTTCTGTTTTAGTTAACTATCTATTTAAAAAAATGACAGAATCAAACAAGGAGTGAACATACATGGCGAAAGTACGTCAAGATGCATGGTCACATGAAGATGACCTATTATTAGCAGAAACAGTATTACGACATATTCGGGAAGGGAGTACGCAACTAAAGGCTTTTGATGAAGTAGGCGATCAATTAAATCGCACTTCTGCTGCCTGTGGATTCAGATGGAATGCCGAAGTACGACAAAACTATGAACAAGCTGTTCAAATTGCGAAAAAACAACGAAAAGATAGAAAAAGAGCACTTGCAAATCAAAATAATGTTTATACACCACCTACGCCAAATGTGCAAACTAGTCCTAATGTACAAACTAGTCAAGAAGAAAATGAGACAAATAGAACGATTGAAGAAGAAGTATATTCCATGTTGAATTGGAATTCTAATCGTAAACAAACTCAACCCCAAACTCAAGCTACTCCTGCTTCCGAGTCATATCAGGAAGAATACAGTATAGATCTTGATCAAGTTATTAGATATTTGCAATATCTGAAGAAAGAGCAAAAACTAGCACAATCTTCAAAAGCCAGCCATCAAAAGCTAGTTCAAGAAAATGAGCAATTGCAAAACCAATTAGAGCTTGAACAAAAAAGAGTAAAAGAGTTAGAAAATGAATTACAGACGATGAAAGAAGACTATCAGGCCTTTATGCAAATCGTCGAACGTGCTAGAAAGATGGTAGTGTTTGAAGAGGAGGAATCACGCCCTATTCCAAAATTCCGAATGGATAAAAATGGAAATTTAGAACAAGTGGCAAAATAAGCAATACAGGCAGATAGAAGGGGAACATGGCAACCGTTGAAAAACTAGGCCAGTTCAGAAAATCTATCTGCTTTTTTGTTTGTTGTCCTTCTAGTGTTTTGCTATCAATTATAGAATGTTAGTAACAACTTCGACCTTTTACAATCAACTTCTCTTTAACAATTGGAAAAGGCACATCATGTACATGATGTGCCTGGAGATTTAAATCGACAATCCCAATTGTGCCGTCGTAAGCGATGAAGTTTTGATCCCGCTCCTAGCAGGTGGGTGCCCTGTCCTATACTTCATGCTTCCGCTATTTTTAAATAAGTAAAGCGGCCTGCACACCATATAGGAACTCCAAGCTCCCGAAGTTATTGGTGTTCGGTCAAAACTCAATAATCCGACGAACACATCAGGATTTTTTGTTATCTTTATCTTAATTAAATAATAGCATATTACATTTCGAAATTCAAGAGAATTACTTTACAATACTTTAACCTTTTCTTTACATTTCTTTTAAATTTAAATGCAATTCATTCAATTGTTTAGTGTCAACAGGGCTTGGTGCGTCTGTCATTGGATCTGATGCAGATGCTGTCTTCGGGAATAAGATAGTGTCACGTAAATTGGTACGACCTGCAAGTAACATAATGAAACGGTCAAATCCGAATGCAATACCTCCATGAGGTGGTGCACCATATTCTAAGGCATCAAGAAGGAAACCGAATTGAGATTCTGCTTCTTCTTTTGTAAATCCAAGTTTTTCAAACATTTGATTTTGCATTTCTCGTTGATAAATACGAAGGGAACCTCCACCTAACTCATATCCATTCAGTACTAGGTCATAAGCTTGCGCACGAACAGCACCAGGATCTGTATCCATTTTGTCTAAATCTGACTCAAATGGCATTGTGAATGGATGGTGGGCCGCATGATAGCGATCTTCTTCTTCATCATACTCCAACAATGGCCAGTCTGTGATCCACAGGAATTCAAACTTACTTTCATTAATTAATTCGTGATCTTTAGCCAGTTTCAATCGTAATGCGCCTAACGCGTCGTATACAATTTGTTTTTTATCAGCTACAAAGAACAGAATGTCACCTGCATTGGCATCTAACATGCTACGGAATTGTGCTTGTTCTTCCTCAGAGAAAAATTTCGCAATAGGTCCCACTAACGCTTCTTCTTCTACTTTCAACCAAGCTAAACCTTTTGCACCATAGATTTTTGCAAAGTCTGTCATATTGTCTAAATCTTTACGTGAGTAATGGTCGGCTTTTCCTTTTAAGTTTATAGCACTTACTTTTCCATTATTTTCAACTGCTTGGCGGAATACTTTAAAACCAGACTCTTTTACTACTTCAGAAAGGTTGACTAATTCCATTTCAAAGCGCACATCTGGTTTATCCGAACCGAAACGTTCCATCGCTTCATCGTATGGCATGCGTTGGAATGGTGTTTCAATGTCTAAACCTTTGACTTTTTTCATTACTTTTTTCATCATGCGTTCTGTCATTTCCAAGATATCGTCCATTGTCATAAAAGATGTTTCGATATCAATTTGTGTGAATTCTGGTTGACGATCCGCACGTAAATCTTCATCACGAAAACAACGGGCAAATTGATAATATTTTTCAAAACCTGCTACCATCAATAATTGTTTAAACAATTGTGGTGATTGTGGCAATGCATAAAAGTAACCTTCATGTACACGACTTGGTACTAAATAATCACGCGCGCCTTCGGGAGTACTTTTTGTTAACATTGGTGTTTCCATTTCTAAAAAGGATTCACTGTTTAAAAACTCACGAATTGATTGTGTAGCTTGGTGACGTAATTTGAATGTTTCTTGCATTACCTCACGGCGCAGATCTAAATAACGGTACTTTAATCGAATATCTTCAGATACATCAATGTCATCAGTTAACGTAAAAGGAGGTGTTTTAGCTTCATTTAATACGTTGATTTCACTTACGATTATCTCAATATCACCTGTGTCAATTTTAGGATTTATAGTGTCAGTATCTCTTTCGACCACTTTCCCTTTCACTTCAATTACATATTCACTGCGGACACTGTCTCCGACCGCATGTGATTCTTTACTATTTTCCGCATTAAAAACGATTTGGACAACGCCTGAACGGTCACGCAAATCAATAAAAATGATTTCGCCAAGATCACGACGTTTTTGCACCCAGCCCTTTAGTGTAACTTCTTGATTAACATGCTCTTTACGTATAGTTCCTGCTAAAGTACGCATGATTTACCCCCTTATAAAATCTCTTTAATAAATTCTATTATTTGGTCCAAAGCAACCGTTTGTTGGTCTCCGGTTTCCATGTTTTTTACAGCGATTTGTTTTTTGGCTAATTCATCGTCACCTAGCACTAGTACATATTTTGCTTGAAGACGGTCTGCTGCTTTAAATTGCCCTTTAAATTTTTTACCTTGATAATCTTTATCGACCTGAATACCTGTTTGACGTAATTCATTGACGATGGCTGCTGCTTTAAGATTGGCCTCTTCACCTAATGATACGACATAACAATCAAGCTGCCTGTCAATTGGCAGTTCTATACCTTCCGCTTCTAAAGCCATCAGAAGACGTTCAATACTTAATGCGAAACCAATTCCAGGAGTTTCAGGTCCTCCAAGATCTTGAACAAGTCCATTATAACGACCGCCACCTGATAATGTTGTAATCGCACCAAATCCTTCTGCATCACTCATAATCTCAAAAGCAGTGTGGTTATAGTAATCCAAACCACGGACTAAATTCGGATCGACTTCGTATGGTATATCCATTGCATCTAAGTATGCTTTTACCTTTTCAAAATAAGCTCCTGATTCGTCATTTAAATATTCTAAAATAGATGGCGCATCGTGCATTTTTGGATGATCGCGGTCCTTCTTGCAATCTAATACACGTAATGGATTTTGTTCTAAACGTTTTTGACAGTCACCACATAGTTCATCTTTCACTGGTGTAAAATGATTAATTAACGCTTGTCGGTGATTTTCTCTACTTTCCTGATCTCCCAGACTGTTGATAACAAGCTTTAATGACTGAAGACCTAATGTTCTATAAGCATTCATTGCCAATGAAATTACTTCGGCATCAATTGCAGAATCAGCACTTCCTAATGCTTCTACTCCATATTGTACAAATTGACGCATTCTGCCTTGTTGCGGTCTTTCGTACCGAAACATTGGTCCAATATAAAATAGCTTTGTTGGTTGATTTGGTGAACCAAACAACTTATGTTCAACAAAAGAACGAACGACAGAGGCTGTGCCTTCTGGCCTCAAGGTAATACTTCGATCTCCCTTATCTAAAAAGGTATACATTTCTTTTTGGACAATATCCGTTGTATCACCGACACCTCGTTGGAATAATTCAGTATGTTCAAAGATAGGTGTGCGAATTTCTTGGTAATGGTAGTTATTGCTTAATTCCTTCAATTTTTCTTCGACATATTGCCATTTTTCCGTCACACCTGGTAACAGATCTTGCGTACCTCTAGGTGCTTTCATTAGATCTCCCCCTCACACATTCTCTAGATTAAAAGACATAAAAAAACTCCCACCCCTAAAAAAGGGACGAGAGTTTACCCGTGTTGCCACCCTAGTTGAAGTATTACTACTTCCACTCAAACAGTTAACGCCTGCATACGTTTATACCTACTCTATTCGGTACAAAGCCTCGGGAATGTCTTTCACGTAAGTCAGTTAGCAAGAATTCTTTCAGCCTCGGGAATTCTCTCTCTTTCCTACTGTTTCTCCGCTACTTTTTCCTTCTTCAGCTTTAAATATCAGATCATTGGAATTTATTATATCATAATCGTTTGACAATGTTTTTGTCAAGTTTGTTTGCGGTTTTTCGCTATTTTTTGCGTAGAATGCAAAGGAATATCAAATTGTGCTGCAATTTCAGTTTGGTAATTCCTTGCTTGAAACTCATGAAATTGATGTGCATTTTTAGTGTACTGGTGATTTGTTGCTGCTTTTCTGTTAAGTTTGAAATGAGTATGCATTCATTATTCCATCCTTTTTACTTTTCGTTATGATTCCGGTAAGATAAAGTGAGACCCCACCCTACTTATCAGGGAGTTAGCTCACCTGATCCCCATTTAACTTCTTTGAAATGCTTGATTCTTGAAGTGTGGGGGTCTTAGGAACGGTTAGCACCGTGATAAAAGTGATCATATTTCGAAGGAGCGGTACCAATTGTGAAAAGAAAAATCTTTTTCCTGACAATTATTAGTTTTATTTTTATTTTTTCTATATCTTTACTTATTTATGCACAGGATGCACAAATCGAGGGAGAAAATTTGAATGTAAGAAGCGGACCTGGTACAGATTATGATGTGATTTCAAAAGTAAACCCTCCTGAGCAATATCCAGTTCTTGAGGAATCCGGTGAATGGTCTAAAATTGACTTAGGAGATTATCAAGGCTGGATCCACAAGGATTACTTTTCAGTTATAGAAAATACAGAAACGGAAAATGACGATAAAGTTACAACCTCTGAAAGCGAGGATGAAGATGAAAATTCTAATAACGTGGAAAGAGACGATAATAACAATGCTCCACTTACAAGAGCTGCGGAAGATAACAAGAGCATGGACAATATCCTTGCCGGCAAAAAAATTGTCTTAGACCCTGGTCACGGCGGACGAGATGTTGGTGCTATTGGGACTTCTGGTGGTTTTGAAAGTAACTATACATTAAAGACAGCACAAGTATTGCTTGAATTGCTGGAAGAACACGGCGCGGATGTATATCTTACCCGCAAAAATAATCAATATGTGCCATTAACCAGTAGAACAACACATGCTAACCTTCTTCAAGCTGATGTGTATCTCAGTATTCATTATAATAGTACACCAGAGTTAACAGAGGTTCGAGGTATTGACACATATTACTTATCTGAACGTGACAAGCAGCTTGCAGAGTATGTACACGGTGGGATTATCAATGAAACGGAAATGAATGACCGCGGGATTGAGCAACGGGATTTACATGTATTGCGGGTTAATCATCGGCCATCATTACTATTAGAACTTGGCTTTATTTCCAATGAATCAGAGGAAAGAAATATACAATCCAGAGCATATCTTGAAGCAATGAGCAGAGGAATTGTGACTGGGTTAGAGCAATTTTTCAGATAAAAAGTCGTGTTGAATATTTGAACTGACCCAGTAAAACGGGACAAGAAAAAACACCTATGCTACCATAGTCCTGAATTCAACAGGACTGTGGCAGTTTAGTTTTGTAAACGGTCGTATATAGTTGTAATAATACATGTAAGATTCCACTTTTTCTAGTACAATAGAGTTTGTAAGGTGCACTCTATTTTGAGTGTTGAATTCTTCCGACTTTAGCGAGGAGTGGAAGGATTCGATTACGGCATTATCAAAGCAGTTTCCTTTTCGGGACATGCTTGTGGTAATGCCTTTTTCTTTAGCCAGCTCTTGAAAGTCGTAAGAGGTGTATTGAGCTCCTTGATCACTGTGTAAGATAACTTCATACGTCTCTCTGCCTTTACATGCAGCTTCTAGTGTATCTAAAACAAGCTTAACCTCTTGTGTGTCACTAACTTTATAGGCTATGATTTCGTTATTATATAAGTCCATAATGGTTGATAAATAAAGCATTTTCTCTCCATATGGTAAGTAAGTAATATCAGTAACCCACTTTTGATTAGGGCGATCAGCCTTGAAATCCTGTTTAAGAAGGTTTGGGACGACAAACTTGCTTTCCCCAGCAATATAAACCCTTCTTTTCACTTTGACTTGACACTGAAGGTTATATTTTTGCATGATCTTTTGTACGGTCTTTCGATTTACTTTTATCTTATGGTCATTTTGGAGAATCCTCTTACGTTTCGATGTCCTACTCTAAATGAAAGGCTTTGACAAATATCTATAACCAACTGATGTAGAAGAGGCAATTCAGCTGAAACTCTCTTTTTCCAGCGATAATAAGTTGACTTTGGAATCTCGAAACATTCACAAATAGTAGTAATTGTGTATTGTTCTTTATAAGCTTCTACAACTTCGACGAATACTTCTGGAACCACTTCCTTTCGATTTCTTGGTACTTTCCCGACAATTCATCTCGCATTTCATAATACTTCACTTTTTTTCTTAACTGACTTATTTCACTATCATCATCAGGTCCTTTACCGAATGCATATTGTTTTCCAATTGGTTGAGCTAACCTGTGCTCCTCGCCATTCCTATACCATCTCATCCAAGTATTGATTTGTGTCTTATTTTTAATACCAAACTTCTCCATAATCTCTTTATTCGTTAGTTCCCCAGATAGTTTTAAGCGTATTACTTCTCTTTTGATTTCTTCAGGATAAACCACCTTCTTCCCCATAACAAAAAACACCTCCAAATGTCGATAAATAATTTATACGACTCTGGGGGTGTTTTTTCCTGTCTCATATTATTGGGTCACTCTATATTTTCAACACGACTTTTTATTGCACTGGTTTATAATATTAAATGGTGAATCTTCCCTGTTCCTATTGCTCACTTTCAAGGGTCATGGTGACCGGACCGTTGTTGGTTAGTGTTACGTTCATGTTAGCGCCAAATTGACCGGTCTCAACTTGGATGCCTTCTGCTCTTAGTTTTTGATTGTATAATTCGTAAAGTTTTTCGGCATAGTCTGGTTTGGCTGCCTCCATGAAGTTAGGTCTTCTGCCTTTTCGTACATCTCCATAGAGGGTAAATTGAGAAATCGAGAGTACACCACCACCAATGTCTCTGAGAGATAAGTTCATTTTTTGATTTTCATCTTCAAAAATACGTAAGTTAATCGTTTTGTTGACGAGGTAATCAACATCTTCTTCCGTATCGTTATGAGTGACACCGACTAATGCGACGTAACCATTTTCTATCTGACCGACTACTTCATCATTTACTATTACAGAAGCGTCTTTTGCTCGTTGTAATACAACTTTCATGCTATTTCTACCTGCCTTTTTACTGAATCGTTCTTTTAACTGTGTAAACGTCTTGAATTTGTTTTAATCGATCGACAATTCGACGTAAATGATTAATATTATGAATTAAAATAGTCACATTAATAATCGCAATTTTATTGCGGTCAGAACGTCCGTTAACTGCAATAATGTTTGTCTTCGATTCATTTATGACTTGTAATACATCATTTAACAATCCACGACGGTCATAGCCTGAAATTTCTAAATCAACATGATATGATTTTGATTCTGATTCTGAATTTTCCCATTCAACGTAAATTAAGCGGTCTTCAGCCTCACTTGTCTTCACATTCGGACAGTCCTTACGATGGACTGATACTCCTCTACCTTTTGTAATATAACCGACAATTCCATCGCCAGGTACCGGGTTACAACATTTAGACAATCGAATAAGCATATTGTCGACGCCTTCCACCCGAACGCCGGAATCTCTTTTTGATTTTTTCTTGATCGATTGGCCACTTGCATTGACTTCCTCAATCGTTTCTTCGATATTTTTATCCTTTTCTTGCTGCTCACGGATTTTCTCTGTCAGCCTCGTCACAATTTGAGCTGCCGTAATACCATGATAACCAACCGCTGCAAACATATCCTCATCTGTGCCAAAATTGAACTTTTCTAATGCTAGCTCAATGTTTTCCTCTGTTAATACTTCTTTTGGCTCGAATCCTGCTTGTTTTAACTCCTGTTCTACCATCTCACGACCATTGGTAACATTTTCGTCACGACGCTGTTTTTTGAAAAATTGTTTTATTTTATTTTTTGCTTGAGATGTTTGTGTCATTTTCAGCCAATCCTGAGATGGACCATAAGAGTGCTTGGATGTCATCACTTCGACAATATCACCATTTTTTAATTGATAGTCGAGCGGCTCCATCTTTCCGTTAATTTTGGCACCTATCGTATGATTCCCGACCTCTGTATGGATTTTATAAGCAAAATCAATAGGTACTGATCCTCTAGGTAGTTCAATCACATCGCCTTTAGGTGTAAACACATAAACCATATCTGAAAAAAGATCTACCTTCAGTGATTCCATAAATTCTTCTGCATCATTTGCATCATTTTGCCATTCTAATATTTCACGGAACCAAGCCAGACGATCTTCATTAGACTGTTGAGTAGTATTTACTTTCTTACCTTCTTTATAGGCCCAGTGTGCGGCAATCCCGTATTCTGCTATTTCATGCATTTCTTTTGTGCGAATTTGTACTTCTAAGGGAGCTCCTTTTGGTCCAATCACAGTCGTGTGCAGAGACTGATAAAGGTTTGGTTTCGGCATGGCGATATAATCTTTGAAACGTCCAGGCATTGGCTTCCAACAAGTATGGATAATGCCTAAAACGGCATAGCAGTCTTTGATACTTGAAACGATAATTCTTACTGCTAGAAGGTCATATATTTCATTGAATTGCTTCTTCTGCAGCATCATTTTACGGTAGATACTATATAAGTGTTTTGGCCTGCCGGAAAAATCAGCTTCAATATTAACGTCATCCAATTGTTTTTTTACTTCTTCCATTACTTCATCAATGTAATGTTCACGCTCTTCCCGCTTTTGTTTCATTAAATGAACGATTCGGTAATATTGTTGGGGGTTTAAGTAACGAAGCGCCGTATCTTCCAACTCCCATTTTATAGCAGAAATACCTAACCGATGTGCTAAAGGAGCAAAAATTTCTAACGTTTCATTTGAGATGCGACGTTGTTTTTCAGCAGGTAAATGCTTCAAAGTCCGCATATTATGCAACCGGTCTGCAAGCTTGATTAAAATCACGCGAATATCCTTTGCCATCGCGATAAACATTTTGCGGTGATTTTCAGCCTGTTGGGCTTCTTTTGACATATATTTAATTTTCCCGAGTTTCGTTACACCATCAACGAGCATTGCAATTTCTTCGTTAAATTCTGTTTCTAAGTCTTCAACGCTGACAGATGTATCTTCTACGACATCATGTAAAAAACCACCAGCTATTGTCTCGGGATCTAATTTTAAATCCAATAAGATTCCAGCTACCTGAACAGGATGAATGATATATGGCTCTCCTGACTTACGAAATTGCCCTTCATGTGCTTTTTCCGCATAATCATAAGCGCGCTTAATTAAACGTATATCCTCATCATTTAAATAACTTTTAGCTTCTTCAAATATATCTTCAGGCGCTAAGATTTTATCCTTTGCCATATAATCACCTTTTACTATTAGACTAACGACGTTATAAAACGTGTTTTAACTATCATACCAAAAATAAAGCAAATTTTCCTCCTATTCTATTTCATTTCTCGACATTTTACTCGATATTCATTTATCATGTATGATTTATTATAATGACATGACAAAATTTCGTGAAAATGCTATACATAAACACCATACTAACAGATTTATCTAAACTTGATAACTGAAGGGATATTTTAAAATTTCCTAAGCAACATAAAAAAAGAGCACTCAATATGAGTACCCTTTTGACTTTTTAGTATTCCATTAATGTTAATACATCATACCCATCCAATTTGTCGCGACCGTCTAAGTAACTAAGTTCGATTAAGAATGCACACCCAACTACAATGCCTCCAAGCTGTTCTACTAAATTGATTGTAGCTTCAATTGTTCCCCCTGTGGCTAATAAGTCATCGGTAATTAGCACACGTTGTCCCGGCTTAATTGCGTCTTTATGAATGGTTAATACATTGTCACCATATTCTAAACCATAGTCGACTTTAATTACTTCTCGTGGGAGCTTTCCTTCTTTTCTAACCGGTGCAAATCCGATTTCTAATGCATAAGAAACTGGACAGCCAACTATAAAACCTCTTGCCTCAGGACCTACAATGATGTCAACATCTTTACTTTTAGCATATTCAACAATTTCGTTAACTGCTGACTTATACGCTGGACCATTATCCATCAACGTTGTAATATCTTTAAAGCGAACTCCCTCTTTAGGCCAATCTTCTACTACCGTAATATACTGTTTATAATCCATAAGCCATTTCCTCCTCATGTATCTCAGCTTTCATTTGCTCAGATATCCATGTTTTTAATTGTGTGTATGATGAATAAATGAATATTTCTTCTAGCTCCACCCATTTTTTTCTGTCTTGATAAATCTGTGCCTCTTCTAAATCTTTTTTAGATGGATTATCAGCTGGCACAATCATACCTTCCTTACGAGTTACAAAATCAAGTTCATGAAAAACCTGGAACATAAATTTAATTTTCTCTAACTTCCAACCCTTATGTTGAGCTAGTTTTGGTGCATCCATTTTATAATCAAAGGATTTTCGCTTTAACATTAATTGATACAGCCATTTAAATTCCTCTCTGGTTGGTAATGCCCGAAAATAATCACTATCATCGATAGAAAAGCAAACCATCAACCGTTTAAAATCTACTTTTTGTACAAGCTCCCGAATATCATCCAAAGTTTCAGGGAGATCGAGTAAATATAGTGATTCGATGGTTTGGTTGAGGTTTAATACTGTTTCTTTATCGCAGACAGGTAAATGCGCATGGTCACTTCCTTGAAAACTCACAAAATAGTTATTTTCTATATTTGCATCCATTTGTTGCTGCCAGTTCTTCATTCCTCTGTAGTCAAACAGTTGCCAGCTAGTTACGGCTATATCTTTTATCATCATTTGCGGCTTCCTGATTCCATTCCATTCGTTGACTTGCAGTTCACCTACCACTTCTACCGGTGTCTGTTTAGCAAGGTATGGTACCTTCTCACCAAGCCCGAATCCGATACTGTCTATTTGTACACCAGCATCAGCAAACTTCATCTTAAGATGATTTTTAGTTGCACCAATTTGTCTTATTTCAGAAGGAGTTGCCTCCATATGAAAAAGCGGCTTTGGATTTGCCATCCCAAATGGTGCTAATTGATCGATCGTTTCTAACAGAGTCATATCAATATCGCTAATTGATAATTTGCCACTGACGGTCAGCTGTGGTTTGTAATCTTCTTCTGTCAATTGCTCTTGTGCTAATCGATCTAACTTTTCTTCTAACTCAACAACATTTTCTGTTGGTAAAGTCATTCCAGCAGCTTGAGCGTGCCCGCCAAAATGAGTAAATACATCCCTATGTTGCATACAATTTTGAAACATATCGAAACCTTCGATACTGCGAGCAGACCCTTTCGCCTGTTTTGTTTCAGAATCGATGGCAAGAACAATGGCTGGTCGATAGTAGGTTTGGACGAGTTTTGATGCAACTATTCCGAGTACACCTTGATTCCATCCTTCCTTCGCCACGATAATTACTCGCTTATCCGTATCGGACGACTCAAACATTTCAATAGCTTCTTTCGTAATTTCTGCAACAATTTTTTGCCTTTCCGTATTTAACTCCTGCACATAATTGGCCAATTCTTCTGCTTCTTCCGTGTCATCCGTTAACAAGAGGTCGACAGCTACATTGGCATCCTGCAATCGCCCAACAGCATTTAAGCGCGGCCCAATTCTGAAACCAATATCTTCTTCTGTAACTTTTCCTTCTATTTGGCATAACTTTTTCAATGCTTTTATTCCTTTGCGCTCAGAGCGGGTTAGAGCTTGTAGACCATAATATACAAGTATTCGATTTTCATCTTTTAGTGGGACTAAGTCAGCAATTGTTCCGATTACAACTAGATCAAGAAATTTTTCTGGAAAGTACCCTAGTAAATGTTCTGCAAATTTAAATGCAACACCAACTCCTGCTAATTCCTTAAAAGGATAGCTTTCTGAACATTTCGGGTGAATAACGGCATATGCTTCCGGCAGTGATTCTTGTACCTCATGGTGGTCTGTAATAATGACATCTAAACCTAATTCGTTAGCAACTGCCACTTCATCTATTCCAGCAATCCCGTTATCTACAGTGATAATAAGTTGAAATCCTTGTCGATGCGCTTCACGGAATGCTTCTTCATTAGGACCATATCCTTCGGTAAAGCGATTCGGTATATAATAATCACACATAGCACCACTTTCACGCAATGCTTCGACCATGACAGTAGTAGAGGTCACACCATCGGCATCATAGTCGCCATACACCAAAATACTTTCCCCTGCTTCGATTGCTTGTTTCACTCGGTTAACTGCTTTATCTATATGGGAGAAACCATTCGTATTGTGAAGTTGATCAAAGCTCGGGTTTAGAAAGTTTGTTGCCTTTTCATCTGTATCGATTCCTCTTTGTAACAATAGTTGTTTAATTACAGGAGAAATAGTTACATCTGCTAAACTGTCCGTACCTGCTTTGTCGCTTTCGTTATATGTAAAAATCCAGTTTGATTGACTCTTTAACATAAATTCACCCCTGACTCACTTATTATACAAAAGTGTATCAAGGGTAGCAAACAGAATTATTTTACTGTATCATCGTTTTCTGCTATTTCTGTTGATTCTGATTCTTCTATTCCAGCTTCTACGACAGGATTTTTATGTGCTCTTAAAGCATTTATTTCTTTTTTTGCAACTCTTAATTCTTTTTGTAACCGAATAACGCGGAGAACTCCGAACGCAGCGGTCATAATAGCTCCCATTAACACTGAAAATAAAATAACGAGAATAAGAGGTGCTTGACCAGTTCCAAATAGATAATTTACTTCTACTGCATCCACATTAATTACAGCAAAAATAGCAATAATGACTGCGAATACAACAGCTAAAATGATATACGTTTGTCCTTTCATATGCTACCTCCTCCAGATGTCTATTACCATAAGTTAAGTATATAGGAATTTCTAGGTAATGTCGATTTAGGTTGTAATTATAACTAAATAGAGTCCTTTCCTCTCTTTGCTATGAAGCTTTAAGGATTTTATTATCAACTTTCGAGATTTACTATCAACTTTGGTTCATTTACTATCAACTTTTGGAATTTACTATCAACTAACAGGAATTCATCAGTTCGACTCACTTTAATCGCATTTGGAATATAATCAGTTGTTTCGACTTATACCCGTACTCTTCACATAATAAACTAAAAAAAGCGGAGCATCACGAAATAGATGCTCCGTTTTATTTTACACTTGTGGGCCGTCGTTATGCTTTTTCTCTATATATGTGATCGGTTTATCTTTAATTGATTTACCACGCCACGCCAACCATACTTGTGCTGCGATGAATAAAGATGAGTAGGTACCTGCAAGTAAACCTACAACTAATGCGAATGCGAAGTTGGTAATCGCATTGGCACCGAATATAAATAACATCAAAGCAGCAAAGATAACTGTTAAAACAGTGTTGATACTTCTTGCTAATGTCTGCATTAAACTATGATTAACGATTTTAGCAAGCTCGGCAAATGATTTGATTTTTTTCTTTTTCTTTAAATTCTCCCTAATCCTGTCAAAGGTTACGATCGTATCATTGATCGAATAACCAACAATGGTTAAAATTGCAGCAATAATCGTAATATCAAATTCCAACCTTGTTATACTAAACAATGCAATAATAAAGAATGCATCGTGCAATAACGCCAGTATTGCGGTTAAAGCGGAATAGAACTCAAACCGGATCGTTACGTAAATGATGATCCCGATCGAAGCATACAATACAGCCAGAACCGCATTTTTCGCTAATTCTTCACCAACAACAGGTGATACAGTGTTAACAGATGGTGCACTTCCGTATTTTTCTTCAAAATGACTTCTCACTTCAGATACTTTATCTTGTGATAACTCATCTGAAAAGCGTGCTACCGCAATATTCTGATTATCACCTGATAATACAATTGGCGCACTTACTTCCAAGTCAAGTGCTTCAAACCCTTCTTCAATTTCTTCAGCAGTAAGCGTCTGATCTGCTAAAACTTCCACACGAGAACCGGCAGTAAAATCGATACCGAGGTTTAGTCGGAATATTGCCAAGCAAGCTATGCCTATTACAACTAAAGCAATAGAGATTCGGAAAAATTTCTTACGGTGTTTGACAAAATCAAATTGTTTACCGAAAACAGTTGGTTCGACTTCTTCACCACTGTTGATATCAAGAATTTGATCTTGTTTTACTCCAAACCATCCAGGACGTTTGTTTAACATGTTGCTGTTTACCCAGAAGCCCAGGAATAATCTTGAACCAAACACAGCTGTAACAAAGCTTAATACAATACTGACTATTAACAATGTCGCGAACCCTTTTACAGAGCTTGTACCGAAGATAAATAGTACGGCTGCAGCAATCAACGTAGTAATATTGGCATCAAATATAGTAGACAGTGAATGTTGATTACCTGCTTTAAATGCTGCTTTAATCGATTTTCCTTCTTTGACTTCTTCCTTAATCCGTTCATAGGTAATGATGTTGGCGTCTACTGCCATCCCAACCCCTAGTACTAGAGCGGCGATACCCGGTAACGTTAAAACACCATTCATTAATTGGAAGACAAGTAATACTAAATAAACATATATACTAAGCGTAATCGCAGCAATTACACCAGGGAAACGATAATAGAAAATCATATAAATAAAAATTAAGAGAATCCCTAATATACTGGCGAAAACAGTTTTATCAAGTGCTTGTTGACCGAATTGAGCTCCTACTGAAGTGGAATATTCCTCTTCTAAATCAACTGGTAATGAACCTGCGTTTAATAAATCTGCAAGTTGTTGTGCTGAATCGATCGTAAAATTACCTCTAATCATAATATCTGTTGTTCTTAGTACTTGATCAAAGGTTGGAGCAGAAATAACTTTTGAATCTTCTTTTTGAATTTCTTCTTCGTATGTATCTCCTTCTTCATAATCCATCCAGATAACAACTTGATCTGAAAGTTCTGGGTTTTCCATGATCTCTTTTGTAGTATTACCAAAACGATCTGCATCTTTAAATTGAACCGTTACGATTGGTTGATTAGTATCAGGATCAAAATCCTGTTTAGCGCTACCTTCTTTTAAATCCGATCCGTCTAAATATTTTTTATCGTTAACATCTCGGAATGATAATTCTGCTGTTGTAGCTAACATTTCTCTTGCTTCATCCTGATCTTCCACACCTGCTAGCTGAACACGAATACGATTCGGTTCTTCAATATTAAAGCTAGGCTCACTAATACCGATCGCATTTACACGTCTTTCCAAAGTGGCGACGGTAGATTCTAACACACTTCTAGTTACTTCTTCATCACCTATAGGCTCAACGTCATATAAGACTTCAAAACCACCTTGTAAGTCCAGCCCTAATTTAATTTTATTTGCTATATCCGAATATGTTGTTCCAATCGTTGCCCCCAATACTAAGACAATTAGAAAAAATGCAACGATTCTCCCTCTTTTCACCATATGTAAAGCCTCCCTAAGTTTTCACAACACTACCATATTACTATAAAAACCGATAATGAGACAAGCAACGAAAGGAATACTAGTCTGTTTTTTCGTTTCCTAATAATGCATCGAGTGATTCCTGTAAATTATTATCTCTCCATGATTGTTGTGTTAAAAATGTCATAAATAAGTTCGGATTTAAATGAAAAATATCTTGTACCACTTCATGAAGCGATTTCTCGGGATCACCTTTCCATACCTTGTCTACTAAACAGTTCCAAACATCTTCCGGTGCCGCTTTCGAATAATCCAGCAATTTAAATTCATTGACCTTACTACCTAGCACATCTTCTAGTTCATGCTTCCATAACGAGACTTGCTTTTTTACTGTCATGAATTTTTCCTCCATCCGTGATTAGAAAAACCAGTCTTGTCGCCATTTCAAAATAGCAAAATCCTTAATTTTTCTTATACTATAATCCTTCATCATCTCATACACTCACATAGTGTGTTCAAAAAGTTGCTAAATTAGAAACAAAGCCAACGAAGAGATGCATCGCTTATGATTGATGACTTTTTGAACAACCTTTTATAGTACAAAAAAATCTACCCGAAATAGTCATGCTTGTCCTCTCCTCGTGCATATACTTCATTGTATATGAAAATTTTCCATTTGAGAAGGTAGGTCGAGCAAAGTGACCAAACAAAATTTTTTACAAGGGACGATTATTTTAATCATAGCTGGAATGATTACAAGATTTCTGGGGTTTATAAATAGAATTGTTGTCGCGAGATTAATGGGCGAAGAAGGCATCGGTTTATACAATATGGCGTTGCCTACCCTTTTTTTAATGTATACGATCTCGCAAATCGGACTACCTATTGCTATTGCAAAACGAGTTGCCGAAGCGGATGCAAAAAATGATCAAGCCAAAATTAAGCAGATTTTAATCATATCATTATCGATCACTATTTCATTGAGCATCCTATCATCTGTGTTGATGTTTTTGTTGATTCCTTATATATCGAATTACCTATTAACAGATGAGCGAGTCTTTTACCCGATGATGGCTATAATCCCTATTATTCCGATTAGTGCTGTTGGGTCAGTAATTCGTGGTTATTTCCAGGGGCGACAAAACATGAAACCACAGAGTTATGCCCAAGTATTGGAGCAGATAGTCAGAATTGGTTTTGTGTTAGTGTTGGTCACCTGGTTAGTTCCATACGGAGTTGAATTTGCTGCATCTGGGGCAATGATAGCTGTTATTATTGGGGAAGCAGTTTCTTTACTATTCATGCTGAAAATGTTCCAGATAAAGAAGCGGATTAAATTACGGAAAAATATCTATCAATACATGAAAACGGGAAAAGAAACGCTACAGCAATTGTTTTCGATAGCAATTCCAAGTACTGCAAGCCGAATGGTCAATTCGATTGCTAACTTTCTGGAACCAATATTAGTTGCACAAAGTTTAGCCTTAGCTGGTTTTCAAGCAACTATAGCAACTAAGCAATATGGAGCACTTACTGGGTATGCCCTACCCCTTTTATTTCTACCTACCTTTATCACACATTCGCTTGCTGTTGCACTCGTTCCAAATATTAGTGAGGCGGAAGCCAAGCAGCACTCAAAACTAATTCATTACAGAATACACCAGGCCATTCGGCTTTCTTTTGCATCAGGAGCTATCGCCACTGTCTTATTAACTCTTTTCGCCGATGCGATTTTACAGTATATGTATGGTACAAATAACGCCAGTCTTTTTCTGAAAATTATGGCACCTTGTTTTTTATTTATGTATATACAATTCCCATTGAATGCTTCTTTACAAGCTTTAGATTTAGCCAAACAAGCGATGTGGAATAATATCGCGTCAACGGTGATAAAATTCATTATTTTAATTAGCCTTGCAACCAATCCTCAAATCGGTATATATGGGGCTGCTATTGCAATGTGTGTTGGTGTGATAGTTGGTACCATATTTCATTTGATCACATTATTCCGTGCCATCCGCTTTTATATACCGGTTAAAATGATAGTGAAAATGATCGCTTTAATTGGTTTAACCTTCTGGATGGGAGAATTATTAATCCATATCTTTTCCTTTCAACCATCAGATATGTACAGCTTTTTAATTATTCTAGTCCTATTATTAGTTGGCTATCTGGTGTTTCTATTCGGTTTACAATTTATTAGTAAAGATGAATTACAGCAATTACGAAAAAAATAACACATCGCTATGGTACCGACCCCCGAAAGTTAGAGTAAAAAATCTAATTTTCGGGGGTGTTTTTATGGTCAAATATAGTGAAGAATTTAAAGTAAAGCTTGTCACCGAGTATTTGTACGGGAATCTTGGATATAAATCATTGACGAAAAAATATAATATGCCCAGTACTTCTCCATTAAAAAATTGGGTGAGATCCTATAAAGTACAGGGGGTGGATGGATTAAAACGAAGAAATACTAAGAAGGAGTATTCTGTTCAATTTAAATTAGATGCGGTACAATTTATGCTAGAAACAGGTGCTTCTTATTTAGAAACTGCTGTTCAATTTAATTTGAACAACCATTCCATGATTCAACGTTGGTTGAAAGCATTTCGTGACCAAGGAATAGAAGGCCTGAAACCAAGACCAAAGGGGAAACCTTCTATGTCTAAGAAAATCAATAAACAAAAGAAAAAGAAGAGAAGAAGTTAACACGCGAAGAAGAATTAGAACGCGAGAATGAATTATTGCGACTAGAAAATGCGTACCTAAAAAAGTTGAGAGCTTTTCGAGAGAATCCGAATGCCTTCCACGAAAAGCACAAGCAAAGGTGGCATTCGAACTCAAAGAAGAAGGATTCCGATTAAAAGATATTCTCTTGGTGGTAGGCATTCCGGAAGCAACCTACCACTATCATGTGAAAAATTTTGGCATAGAAGATTCGGACACAGAATTAAAAAAAGTCATTACGGATCTATTTAAAAAGTTTCATGAACGTTATGGTTATAAACGGATTACGAAAGAATTAAAGAAATTAGGACATTCTATTAATCATAAAAAAGTGTATCGCATTATGCGGAAACTAGGGTTAAAATGTGTGAAATTTATGCGGAAATCTCGTAAATACAATTCCTATAAGGGGAATGTTGGAAAAGTAGCGAAAAACCGATTATCCCGCCGTTTTAGCACACCTATCCCTCTTCAGAAATTAGTAACCGACATTACAGAATTCAAATGTCTAGGCGAAGAGAAGTTATATTTAAATCCGATTCTTGACCTTTATAACGGAGAAATTATTACGTTTGAAACCAAAAAGCGCCCAACGTTAGATCTTGTCATGGAACCTTTAAAGGATACGATAGAGATAATAAAGAATCATGCAGCCTATCGTACCACCATCCATTCCGATCAAGGCTGGCATTACCAGCATAACCAATGGGTGAGGACACTAAAAGAAAATAAAGTATTCCAAAGCATGTCACGTAAAGCAACCTGCGCAGACAACGCTTCGATGGAGAATTTCTTCGGTATTTTAAAGCAAGAAATGTATTATGGGGAAGAATTAGTAAGCTATGAAGAATTAAAAAGCCGGATTGAAGAATATATCTATTGGTACAACCATGAACGATCAAAAGAAAAATTAGCTGGATTGAGTCCAGTTGAATACCGAACTCAATCCACCCAATCAGCTTCATAATAAAACTCTAACTTTTGGGGGTAACCACCTATTCGGTGTGTTATTTTTCATTTTTTTTATCGATATACCATTCGTCATTAACATCTATAGAACAGAAGGAAATTTGTTCCACATCATTAAAACCTCTTTTTTTCAGCTGTTCATGTAGCCAATTCTCACTTTCATCTAAATGAATCAACGCTTTTTCTTGTATTCTACCATCAACAATTAATGGTAAAACAAGTCCGTTTATCTTATTTCTTACACTGGCATGATCATTTTTTTCAAGGATCGAAAGCTTACCGGATGGCTCTAGAATCGCATATGATACATCCTTTATACTTTCGGTGCCATTCTCCCGGAGTTGCTGCAAAAGATCATCAAAATTAAAGCGATTTGTCCTCATTGCATGCTCATCGATTTTTCCTTCTGAAATAATAATAGTTGGTTTTCCTTCAAACCATGACCTAAATAGGGGGCTTTTCAAAGAAATCCATGCCGTTAAACGCTGGATAATTAGTAAAAGACCCATCGGAATTAAACCATAACCAAAGAATAAGTCGAGATCGTCAATCGTTAGTACAGCAATTTCAGCGATCATAATAAAAACGACGATATCTAACAGGCTCAATTCACCTACCTCACGCTTCCCCATTAAGCGGAATATGAGCACTACGACAAAATAATAAAATAACGTACGAAATATTAGTGTAAATATTTCTTCTATTGACAAGGTAGCCACACCCTTCACAAACGATATGGCTAGTTTTCCCGTTACTGTTTGTAATATACTTACAATGGTTGTTGAAAGGGTAACAAATAGCGAAAGTAAATATAGATCGTTGCAATAATTAACGACAAGATGACAACCGGAATCCCATATAACATAAATTTCACAAAAGCAATCTTCTTATTCTGCGCCTCAGCAAGCCCAGCAACCACGACATTAGCGGAAGCTCCAATTAGTGTACCATTACCGCCAAGACATGCACCTAGCGCTAATGACCACCATAATGGATCTAAATTTGCCATTCCGTATGTTTCAAACTCTTTAATTACCGGAATCATTGCGGCAACGAAAGGAATATTATCGACAATCCCCGAAAAAATTCCTGAAACCCACAGAAGTAACAATGCTGTATAGGTCATATCACCTTCTGTTAACCACATGATCGATCTCGCTAACTCATCAATGACACCCACTTCCTCTAATCCTCCCACAAGCATAAAAAGACCAATAAAGAAAAAAAGCGTGACCCACTCGACTTGTTGAAAAACGGCCTCTGCTTCCACCTCTTTTTCACTGATTACCAACAGAAGAATTGCACCGCATAAGGCAATAATCGTTAAATCAATATGAAAAACCGGGTGTAACAAAAAACCTGTAATTGTCAGTGTTAATATCGATAATGACTGATACAGTAATGGGGATTTAACTAAATAGCTTGCTTCTTCCATTTTCATTAGTTCTTGAATTCTATTATCATCAATTTTTTTCAATTGTTTTCGAAATAGAAAACAGAGGATGATCATGACTAAAACAAATAACAAGGCAGCAATTGGTGCTGTGTGCTGTAAAAAAGAAATAAAGGTTAAATGAGGAACTGCTTGACCAATCATAATGTTCGGCGGATCACCAATTAATGTTGCTGTTCCGCCGATATTAGCAGTTAATATAATCGTGATTAAATAGGGTAATGACGGCAACTGTAGTAAATTTGTCAATGTTAATATAACCGGTACAAATAATAGTACAGTTGTTACATTATCGAGTAATGCTGAACCTACAGCAGTTAAGAACCCAATTCCAACCATCAATGGAATAGGCTGGCCATTTACTACTTTAGCTAACCAGATTGCAATATAACTGAACACACCTGTTTTCTTTGTTATCGCTACTAATACCATCATTGCAAATAATAATGCAACAGTGTGCCAATCTATGTAGGAAGTAACAGCATCCTCCCAGCCATAAACACCAGTTAATAATAACAACACACCACCAGCTAGCGCAACTAATGCTCGATTTATCTTTTCAGACATTATAAATATATAACTAATAATAAAAACAGCAATTGCGATGGTTACTGACATGGAACGTCTCCTCTCATTCATAGTAAGACAAGTTATATAACCATTTATATTCTATTTTTTTTGAACTATTCAAAAAAGGGATTCTTCTATTTTTGAAGGACATGCATACATAATTAAAGAGGAGTTTTTATAAAATTGGGGGTGTTTGTTGAAATGAAAACCGTTGTCAGTGTGTTGTATGGTTGGATCGGGATTTTAGCAGTAATGCTACTTGCCAGTATTATTCTTACGCTTTTGTTACGCTTCACTTCTTTAGGGGAATCTACGCTTGAGATGGCTACTTTGTTTATTAGCTTTATTGCGTTGTTTACAGGAGGTTTAATTTCGGGATTAAAGGCAAAGAATAAAGGGATTCTTGTTGGAGCAATTACAGGATTATTATTTACGTTTATTGTCTTTTGTTATCGTTTCCTTGGATTGCATTTGAGTTTTTCTATAGTTGAACTGGTAAATCACATTGCATATTTGTTACTAGCGATAATCGGATCGATTATAGGAGTGAATTTATCCTCTGGGGAAGAGTCCGCTTGAGAACCATTCCTCATGGAGAATAGTTTGGCATTAGGTATGAAAAAGGAAGGCCAAACTAAAGAAATATTCCTAAAAATTGTCTTTCATAATAGAAAAAAATACCATGACTGCATTTTAGCGTCATGGTATTTTTGGTTATTAGCTTTGTTCTACTACTTCTCTTACTGCCGAACGATCGTATGTAAGTTTCGTTCCATCTCCAGCTAGAAGTACGATCTGATCTTCATCCAACGCGTGTACGGTTGCATGGAATCCACCAATCGTAATAATTTTGTCTCCCTTTTTCAACTCTTGTTGCATATTACGAACTTGCTTTTGTTTTTTCTGTTGTGGTCTGATTAATAAGAAGTAAAAAATCACAACCATCAAAATCAGTGGTCCAAAAGTTGCTAAAATCTCCACTCATTTCGCCCCCTTTCTTTAGAAGTTCTTTGCATTCGGTTTGTTAAAACCATATTGTTCAAAGAATTCCTCTTTAAAATCACCAAGTCGGTCTTGCTTAATCGCTTCACGAACTTGTTCCATTAATTTTAACAGAAAATATAGATTATGATAAGTAGTAAGTCTAAAACCAAATGTTTCATTAGCTTTGACAAGGTGTCGGATATAGGCTCTAGTGTAATTTTTACATACATGACATTCACAATTAGGATCTAATGGTGAAAAATCGCGCGCAAATTTTGCATTTCGAACAACCAATCGTCCTTCAGATGTCATACATGTTCCATTTCGAGCAATTCTTGTTGGTAACACACAATCAAACATATCTACACCACGAATTGCACCATCAATTAACGAATCCGGAGAACCTACTCCCATTAAATAACGTGGCTTGTCTGATGGTAAAAGTGGTGTTGTGAATTCAAGCACACGATTCATCACATCTTTCGGCTCACCTACTGATAAACCACCGATTGCATATCCTGGGAAATCCAATGATGTTAAGTCTTGGGCGCTTAGTCGACGTAAATCTTCATATTCACCGCCCTGGACAATCCCGAATAACCCTTGGACATCTTCTCTTTCATGTGCTTCTAAACAACGCTCCGCCCAGCGGCTAGTCCGTTCCACAGATTTTTTCATATAGTCATGCTCAGCTGGAAATGGCGGACATTCATCAAAAGCCATCATAATATCCGAACCTAATGCATTTTGAATGTTCATTGCTTTTTCCGGTGATAAGAACAGTTTTTCTCCGCTTAAATGATTTCTGAAATGAACCCCTTCTTCTTCAATTTTACGTAAATCACTTAAACTGAAAACTTGAAAACCACCTGAATCGGTGAGAATCGCACCATC
Source organism: Gracilibacillus salitolerans (assembly GCF_009650095.1). Taxonomy (GTDB): domain Bacteria; phylum Bacillota; class Bacilli; order Bacillales; family Amphibacillaceae; genus Gracilibacillus; species Gracilibacillus salitolerans. The sequence goes on from NZ_CP045915.1 coordinate 2,939,607, forward strand.
CCAGTTCATAAATTGATGCAAACCACCCGCTTCTTTAACAATATCTTCTCCAGGGCGTAACCATAAGTGATAGGTGTTGGACAGAATTATATTTGCACCCATCTCTTTTAGTTCCTCTGGGCTCATTGTTTTAACAGTTGCCAATGTTCCAACAGGCATAAAGGCTGGTGTATCAAATGTTCCGTGTGGTGTATGAACTTTTCCAAGTCTTGCACCCGTCTGTTTACATGTTTTTATATGTTCATATCTTATAGCAGTCATAGTCGTTTCCTTTCCTTACATAATTAGCATGGCGTCACCAAAACTGAAGAATCGGTAACGTTCGTCTACTGCTTTGTTGTACGCTTCTAAAATAAAGTCGCGATCAGCTAAGGCACTTACTAACATAATCAAAGTTGATTTAGGCAGGTGGAAGTTCGTGATTAAACCATCAATTGCTTTAAACTGATATGGAGGATAAATAAAAATATCTGTCCACCCGTTTCTCTCTTCAAACGTTCCACCAGTATCACGTGCAATCGTTTCTAACGTTCTTGTTGAAGTAGTTCCTACAGATATAATCCGATCTCCTCTTGCTTTGACCTGATTTAATTGATCAGCTGTCTCTTGCGTCATTTGGTAAAATTCCGCATGCATTTCATGTTCTTCAATATTATCCACGCTTACTGGTCGAAATGTTCCCAAGCCGACATGTAAGGTAATAAACGCTATTTCAACACCTTTATCCTTAATTTGTTGCAATAATTCATCAGTGAAATGGAGCCCTGCTGTTGGTGCAGCTGCAGACCCTTTTTCTTTGGCGTACACGGTCTGGTAACGATCACGTTCATCCAATTGTTCTTTAATATAAGGCGGGAGCGGCATTTCCCCTAATTGATCCAATACTTCATAAAAGATACCATCATAGTGAAAACGAAGTACACGACCACCGTGTTCTTTCGTATCGATACAGGTTGCTGTAAGCTTTCCTTCACCAAAACTAATGGTGGTACCCTCTTTCACCTTTTTTGCAGGTTTAACCAGCACTTCCCAATCATCAGCTTCCAATTGAGTTAATAATAAAACTTCTACTTTTGCACCTGTTTCATCTTTAACACCATAAAGCCTTGCTGGTAACACCTTGGTATTATTTAATACTAAACAATCTCCCGGCTTTAAAAAATCCAAAATATCGTAAAAATGCTGATGAGTAATCGAGCGATTTTTCCGATTTAATACCATCAACCGAGAACTTGCTCTCTCCTCTAATGGAGTCTGTGCGATTAATTCTTCTGGTAGGTCAAAATCAAAATCTTCAATTTCCATCTTACTTCTCCTTCTATTTGAAACGTCCGATGATAGCAAAAATCAATGTCAAAATAATACTGATTATGATCGAGGTCATAATCGGGAAATGGAAGGAAAAGTTTCCTTTTTTAAAGCTGATATCACCCGGTAACTTCCCAATAAATCCCCATAATAGACCAACGATAATAAAGACAACCCCTATTACAATAAAGATTTTGCCAAAATCCGTCAAGCTTCAGGCACCTCCCGCTCAAAGTGAGCATATGCTTTTGGCGTCACCAATCTTCCTCTTGGTGTACGCTGAATAAAGCCTTGTTGTAATAAGTATGGTTCATAGACATCTTCAATGGTTTGCGATTCTTCACCAATGGATGCTGCGATCGTATCTAATCCGACCGGTCCACCTTTAAAACCATCCATCATTGCTAACAGCAGCTTATGATCAATGTGGTCAAGCCCTTCTTGATCGACTTGCAACATTTGCAGTGCTTTTTGTGTAGTTTCTATTGATATACTAGCTTCCCCTTTTACCTGGGAAATATCGCGAACTCTTTTCAATAAACGATTGGCAATCCGTGGTGTGCCACGTGCCCTTCTCGCTACTTCCAATGCCGCTGATTTATCAATTTCCACTTGAAAAATATCAGCCGTTCGTTCAACAATAGCACAAAGATCAACGACTTCATAAAATTCCAAGCGTGATAGCACTCCAAAACGGTCACGTAAAGGTGCTGATAATAATCCGGCACGTGTCGTTGCACCTACTAAAGTAAACGGTGGTAAATCTAATTGTACAGAACGAGCACTTGACCCCTGTCCGATTACAATATCTAAACAAAAGTCTTCCATTGCCGGATATAATATCTCTTCTACTGCCCTTGGTAAGCGATGAATTTCATCAATAAAAAGCACATCCCCTACTTCCAGTGAAGATAAAATCGCTGCTAAGTCACCTGACCGCTCTATCGCAGGTCCTGATGTCTGTTTAAATTGTACATCCATTTCGTTTGCAATTATTTGCGCCATTGTTGTTTTACCAAGCCCAGGCGGTCCATATAATAAGACATGGTCTAAAGCTTCATTACGCATTTTAGCTGCTTCGATAAATATAGATAAGTTTTCTTTTGCTTTATGTTGTCCAATATATTGCTTTAAAATTTTAGGACGGAGACTGAGCTCTTCTACTACATCATCTTCTTGTATTTCATTCGAAATGATCCGCTCTTCCATATTGAAGCTCCTTTCTCCTTATTTCATTAATAATGCTAACCCTTTTCGTATATATGTATCTGCGGTATCACTTTGTTCTTTTGTTAATACCGGTTTGATCTGATTAATTTCTTTTTCAGAATAACCAAGCGCTTTTAATGCTTCAATCGCTTCTGTTAAAGCCTGATTACTTTCCGGTGATCCTTCTACTTGTTGCGTCATATTTTCTGCTTGATAATCAAAAGGCAGTTTTCCTTTTAGATCAAGTATCATTTGCCGAGCGGTTTTCTTACCGACCCCTGGAAAGCTTGTTAAAAACTTTTCATCCTCTTGTTCAATCGCAACAACAAAATCTTGTACGGAGGCTGTAGCAAGAACAGCTAACGCTCCTTTAGGTCCAATACCAGAAACATTCAGAATTTGTGCAAACAATGCTTTTTCATCTTGGTTCTGAAAACCATATAAAATCTGTGCATCTTCCCTTACATAATGGTACGTATAGATTTGTTGTTTTTGTCCCACTTGTGCCTGGAAACGATAAGGATTTGGACAAATCACTTCATACCCAAGACCATTTACTTCCAAAACAACAGATTGCTCTGTTATTTCTACTACTTCCCCGTTTATATATGCAATCATATCATGAACTCCTCTTTGATCCAATTTCTATTTATCATTTACAATCATACGTTCGTATTTATCTTAGCTTATCTTACATCGTTTATCAAGGTAAGCGAGAGCAAAATAAATGAAAGCGATTATTTTTTTATGATAAAGTAATAGAATGACTTTATCATAAAGGATGGACTTCTATGTCGAACAAACGACAAATACGATTTTTGAAAGCGTTAACTCTATTTAACGCGAGTCACAAAGGACTTATACTGCCTTTTTTACCATTATTTTTGAGTTTCAGAGGTTTTTCTTCTGTAGAAATTGGAACTATTTTAGGAATTGCTCCTATGGTGAGTATTGTGGCCCAGCCTTTTTGTGGGTACATCAGTGATAAGTATAAGACCATCAAAGGACTACTTTTATTCTTATATTTTGCAGTTATTGCTGTTAGTTTCAGTATCTTTTTTAGCACTTCTTTTATTATTGTTTTTATTTCTTTTATCGCCTTTCATTTTGTTATGTCTCCTGCTGGGCCGTTACTTGATAGTATGGCAATAAAAAGCTTAGGGGCGAAGAAACGCGATCAGTACGGAAAAATTCGACTTTGGGGATCTGTTGGGTTTGCTTTCACTGCTATAGTATCTGGTCCTATTCTAGGATGGATCGGTATTCATAACATTTATATTTTATTTTGGATTTTGATCCTACTTTTAATCTCTTTAACATTATTTTTAAAAGATAATAATCATTCGGCAGATCCCGTTTCCTTACAAGGAGTGAAAGAAGTATTAACTAATAAAGGGTTTATGCTGTTTCTCTTTTTGTGTTTTCTTGTTATGATTCCGCACCGGATGAATGATACAATGCTTGTTCTTCACTTAGAGGATTTAGGTGCTACTACTTTTTTAGTAGGTGCTGCATGGGCACTTGCTGCTTTTAGTGAAGTACCTGTCTTTTATTTCCTAACACAGAAGATCCTGCACTTTCATCATTTATTTCTACTGGGTATTGTTGCCATGTTTTTCACAATTCGTTGGTTGCTGTACGGATTTATTGAATCCGCTGAATGGATTGTTTTTTTCCAAATTTCTCAAGGGCTAACATTTGGGTTATTCTGGCTTGTTGCTTTACAAACGGCTGTTAGCTTTGTGCCAAATCATTTACGAAGTACAGGTCAAGCGTTATTAATGTCGACTTGTTTTGGTTTAGGTGGTGCAGTTGGCGGGACAACTGGAGGGGCTATCTTCGACACTTTTGGTTCTCAAACGATGTATCAATTGATGGCGACAATGACATTTTTAGCGATGATTGGTATTTTCACCACGTATAAATTAAAAAAGTTGAACGATGAGTAGTCATCGTTCAACTATTTACTGCTTCAATATCTTGATAGGATCGATATGTTTCTAAAACTTCTAAATAATCTTTCTTTGAATTAATTTTAATGCCCTCTTTTAATTGTTCATGTAGATGCGATTCTAATTCCTCGGTATCAATTTGATAAAAGGATTGTACAGCTGCTTCATGAACTGGAACACCTTCAAAGATTGTCAGCTGCCCTTCTTTAATGCCAAAGTATCCATTTGCTTTCAAGTATGGTGAAATATCATCCACTTCTTTTCGGAAACGAATAAAACCTTCCTCCTGCTCCATCACTTGCCATTCTTGATATTCTGACCAGAAATCTTCCATGGAGGCGATTGTTTCTTCGACATACTCAGTCTCAATATTTCCATCTATATATTGTTTCTCTAGAGTTAGTTCAATTTTTAGTGGGTCTTGTGACATGACCATTATTTCTTCTTGTTGCTCTTCTTCTGTTACCTCTTCTTGTTGAATGAATGACTGAAAACTAATTACCCCAATTATTAAGACGACGACCACATTTAACAATAACCATAGTTTGCCCATAATGACCCTCCAATCGAGCTTTGTTATTATTAGGGTGTCCAATTTTAGAAAATATAACCACAATATATGAGAAAAGGACAGGGTGCTGCCTTAGCAAAGCTGGCCACAAACCAAGCTTAGTTGATTATAAAAACATAAAATAAGTACTAACGGGAGGGGATTTGATGAGAAACTCTGTTGGAATATTTAGGGACTCTTCTAAGTAGTATTATTCTGTTCATTATTTTTATCAACTTTTTTCAGGTTTATGGTGGAGAACCTTTAGAACCAACACTTCTAGCTATTGATATGGTCATAAAATATTATTACTTTATTATTTAATTTCCTTAATTCATCACTTAATAGAATTAGAACATTAAAGTAGTTACAGTTTGATAGTCAAGCCCCTTTTGAATAGAGGTCCTTACAATCCATAACAAAAGGAGCTTGGATAACCAAGCTCCTTTTAATATGCTATTTTCACTGTCAATTAGGGTATCGATTGCCGTGTAATTTATAACCAATAAAGGTTCGATTTTTACTGTTTTTTGTGTTTTGTACTCCAAAACCAAATCCTTTATTAATGAAAGCGGTAGCCTTTTTTATTTAAATTTGTTCCATAATTTCTTCGTTTGCATCCATGTTGTGGTATACTTCTTGGACATCTTCCATGTCCTCGAGCATTTGGACTAGTTTGACCATTTTGTTCCCAGCACTTTCATCTACTTCTGAAAGTGTTTGAGGTATCATAGTAATTTCGGCTGTTTCAAATGTAAATTCACTTTCTTCCAAAGTTGATTTTACATCTTGGAAATCCTCGGGATCGGTGTATATTTCATAAGCACCTTCCACTGTTTCCATTTCTTCTGCGCCAGCTTCAATTACTTCTAACATTACTGTGTCTTCATCTGCATCGGTTTTACTTTGATCAATTAGCAGATAACCTTTACGATCGAACATAAAAGCTACACAGCCGTTTTCTCCCAGATTACCGCCATTTTTACTAAAAGCATGTCTTAACTCAGAAGCTGTCCGGTTTTTATTATCTGTTAATACTTCAACCATTACAGCGGTTCCACCAGGGCCATATCCTTCATATGTTAATTCTTCAAAATTAGCTCCGTCTAAGTCACCTGTCGCTTTTTTAATAGCTCGATCTATGTTTTCATTTGGCATGTTGTCAGACTTTGCCTTTTCCACTGCAAGACGTAAACTCGCATTCATTTCCGGGTCTCCGCCACCTTGTTTAGCTGCAATATAGATATCCTTAGCGTGTTTCATAAAAATTTTACCACGTTTAGCATCTTGTGCATTTTTTCTTCTTTGAATATTCTTCCACTTAGAATGTCCTGCCATGCTTTCTCACCTCTCATTATCTATCTTTAGTCTCCATTACTTACTTTATCACAACTAGCAGAAATTGAAAATATAGATGCTAACGATTTGCTTTTACCAAATAGAAAAAGACGATTCTATTTTCGAATCGCCTTTTTTCATTATTATTCTCGGTTTCCGCCGCAACCGCAGTCATTTTTTTTCGGTTGACCGTAAGGCACTCCTTGTTGACCATATGGCTGATATGGCATTTGTTGCGGTCCTTGCGCTCCATATGGCATTGGCATTAATGGATAATTTGGTGCGCCAGGTTGTGGGATCATCGGTTCCCCTGGCATCGGTACTGGCATATTTGGTTGTTGCTGCATCGGCATTTGTTGCATCGGTTGCTGTTGACTTGGCATCATCTGATTTTGCGGCATTTGTGGCGGACCCCATGGCATTTGTTGTCCTTGCTGTTCATTAGCAGGTGGCATTTGTGCTTGATACCAACCTTGTTGTGGTTGGCTAGATGGACCTGTTTGTTGCGGCTGTGATTGTTCACCCATAACCTGTGGTTGAAAACCTTCTGGAAACGGATATTGAGGCATGTGTCCCGGGTGTCCCGGATGCCCTGGATGCCCTGGATGCCCTGGGTGTCCCATTTGTCCATATCCATAAGGTATACCATCCTTTGAATAACATGGTGCTTGCATTGGCATTGGTTGTGGATGATGGTGATGTGGCGCCATCGGTTTGTGTTCTGGCTTCATGTGATCCTCCACTCCAGCTATATGGTCTTCATCCTCTGGCATTTGTGTTGGGTGGATATGTGTTTCAAAATTATTAGTTAGCTGTGTCCATTTTAAGTCTTGTGATGTTTGAGATGGTGCAGGTTGTACAGGTTGTGGTGGTTGTTTATTAAAATGAATTGGTAATGATGGCATTTCTTTTTTTAATGGTCCCCATTTTTTGTCTTCATCCTCTTCAATGGCAGGTAAGATTTGATTGGGTGCTTGTGGTTTTACCTCCTGTTTGTCTTTTTTATCCGCTGTACCAGGTTGAACTTGTTGTTTTTTGTTAGATGGCGCTGGTTGTTGTTTACTATCAGCAGTAGTTGGAATCTTTATCTTCATTCCTGGCATAATCATTTCAGGATTTGAAATCTGTGGGTTCGCTGCAATTACATCATCTAAGTTAACACCATATTTTTGCGCAATTTTCCAAAGTGTTTCATCTTTTTGCACAATATGAATTTTCAAAGCAATTTCTCCTTTCTACATGATAAGTATGGAAGGGCATTTGTCTCGGTCTAATCCATCTTCTTTATCAACATATGCAAAATGCCTAAAATGTTGAATAAAAAAAGAAGGATATCTTATTTAATCTAGATATCCTTCGCTCATTTCAAGTAAATGAATGTACTCTCATTATCTGTTTTTTTTGCTCAAACTTTTAAACCTGGTTATTATCTTGTTCCTTGAAGCATGCGTTTAAGGGCTTGTTTAGCATTTTTGGCTATTTCGTTTGGAACAGTTATCTGGTTAGTGTTTTTTCCTTTGCTTGCTTCTTCTAACGCCCAAGTTAAATGTGGTAAATCGATACGATTCATGGTTAAGCACGGACACATAAATGGATTTAGTGAAATAATTTTTTTATCTTGATGATTGTTAATTAAGCGATTGACTAAATTCATTTCCGTACCAATTGCCCACTTACTTCCGGCCGGTGCTTGCTCAATAGTTTCGATAATATATTTTGTGGAACCTGCAAGATCCGCTTGTTGAACGACTTCATACTTACATTCCGGATGAACAATAATATGCATATCAGGATGATTTTTACGGACTTGCTCAATATTCTTAGTCGTAAAATTCTCATGTACTGAGCAATGTCCTTTCCATAAAATAACACGTATTTGTTCTTCTGAGTCACCTTCAAATTCTAGTTTTCTTGCAATCGGGTCCCAAACTGCCATATGCTCCAACGGGACTCCTAAATCTACTGCGGTATTTCTACCTAAATGCTGATCAGGTAAAAATAACAGGCGCTTTTTTTGCTTGAATGCCCATTGCACCATTTGTTTAGCATTAGATGAGGTAACCGTGGCACCACCATGCTGTCCTACGAATGCTTTGATTGCAGCGGTCGAATTGACGTATGTTAAAGGCAGAATAGTATCCCCGAACAAGGCGGTTAGTTCCTGCCATGCTTCTTCCGTTTGCTTATCATCTGCCATATCTGCCATTGAACAGCCTGCACGCATATCCGGCAAGATCACCTTTTGATCATCGTTCGTTAAAATATCAGCTGTTTCCGCCATAAAATGGACACCACAAAACACAATATATTTCGCTTGTTGCTTTGCAGAAACTTGCGCTAGTTGTAAGGAATCTCCACTAGAATCGGCAAATTGGATCACTTCATCCTTTTGATAATGATGTCCAGGTATAAATAAGTCATCCCCCATCTGTTCTTTAATCGATCTTATTCGCTCTAACATCTCCTCATTACTCATTTGTTGATATTGTTCAGGTAACTGCTGATGCGTGGTAAATAGTGTTGCTAGACTCATTTTGTTCCCCCCATAATGTTAAAACTGATATCTAATGCTTGTGCTGAGTGGGTAATAAACCCAAGTGAAATCATGTCTACTTTGCTTCCACGGAAACTATGAATATTATCTACTGTAATATTACCAGATGCTTCCGTTATAATATGATTCGGTACCAGATCAATTAGCTCTTTTATTTCTTTCGGAGACATATTATCGAACATAATGACATCCGCGCGTGCTGCAATCGCTTCTTGTAACTGCTGTTTGTTTTCGATTTCTACTTCAACTTTGGTCATATGCCCTATCGAACCTCGCACTTTGTTTACGGCTTCTTTTATCGAGCCAACCGCTGCAATGTGGTTGTCCTTTAACATCACCGCATCATCGAGTCCGAAACGGTGATTCACTCCCCCTCCACAACGAACTGCATATTTTTCTAGCATACGCAATCCTGGTGTCGTTTTACGAGTATCGGTTATTTTTATTTGATCATCGGCTAGATTTCTAACTACTTTGGATGTAACAGTTGCAATGCCGCTAAGCCGTTGCAGAATGTTTAAAATAACCCGCTCTGACGTCAACAATAATGGATGTGGACCATTTACCTGCGCAATAACGTCCCCTGTCTTTACTTGCTGGCCATCTTGTTTGAACAGTTCCAGATGGATCGATTCATCAAAAAGCTGATATGCTTCTTGTAATATAACTTCACCCGCAAAAACACCATCCTGTTTTGCAATGAATTCACCTGTTCCTTTTGGAAATGGTTGTTCAAAAATACGATCACTTGTAATATCTCCACTTCCGATATCTTCCTGAAAAAAATCGCTTAATTGTTGCTTTAATTGTAATCGATTCATACACTTACTCCTTGTTTGGTTAATTGAAAAGTTATGTTTTTATTTTTCCATTGTTCCCTTTCATACGGAAAATCAACTCGGTAATGGGCACCTCTACTCTCTGTTCGTTTCCTTGCTGCTTCGGTAACGAGCTGTGCAATCAGTAAATGATGCTGTATTTGGACTTGCTCTCGTGATAAAGTATAGGAGCTTAAATTATTTTCTTGGATAATTGTAAATTTATCTAACCATTCCAGCATTTTTTTTAATCCAGTTTCATTGCGATTGATGCCCGCATGATTTGTCATGCGTTTTCGTAATTGATTTATATCAGGATGTTGGCTTGTTATTTGGACTGATTGACTATCTGATATTTTGTTAAAAAACAAGCCTGATTGCGTCTGTAAATAGTCTGCTAATCTTGTTGCAAATACCATTCCCTCTAACAACGAATTACTTGCCAATCGATTTGCACCGTGTACATGTGTACAAGCCGTTTCTCCAATCGCATATAATCTGGGGATATTCGTTCTTCCAAGCAAATCGGTTTCAACCCCACCCATTGTAAAATGAGCACCGGGTTTTACCGGAATTACTCCTTGTTGCCAGTCTATGTTATTCTTTTCACATACTGAATTAATAAAAGGAAATTTAATTGGAAATTTTTTTACATTATTAATATCTAAAAATACTTTATTTCCTTTTGTTATCTCCGTCATAATTACACGGGAGACAATGTCTCGGGGGGCTAAATTTTCGAGTGGATGTATTCCTTTCATAATCTCTCTCTTGTCCTGGTCCACCAGAATAGCTCCTTCTCCTCGAACCGCTTCTGAAATTAAGTCATTGTGTTGGGCTTGTGTTGCCAACATTGTCGGGTGAAATTGTACAAATTCCATGTCGGATACAATGGCGCCAGCACGATACGCTATCGCTATCCCATCACCGGTAGTACTGAGGTCATTCGATGTTGTATCATAAAGTGCACCGAAACCTCCTGTTGCCAATACAGTATGGTCCGCAGTATACGTATGAATTTGATTCTGTTGATCAATCGTAATGATTCCTTTACACTCTCCGTCATCGACGACACAATCCACAGCAAGTTGCCCTTCGATAATTGTTATTTTTCCTTGTAATAATTCCTGATAAAAGTTAATAAGATATTTTCCGGTTTGATCCCCACCTGCATGGATAATTCTTCGCTGACTATGTGCCCCTTCACGACCTAATTCAAGTTCACCTTGTTGATTACGGTCAGCTTGAAATCCTTGTTGAAGAAGACTTTTTACCACTTGTTGACCTTCTTTCACCAATGTCTCGACAGCAACTTGATGATTATGAAATACACCAGCTTTTAATGTATCTTCTCCATGTAATTGCCATTGATCCTTTGCAGAAATGGCAGCAGCTATTCCTCCTTGAGCACGGATAGAGTTACTATGCTCTGTTGAATATTTAGTAATAATTATAATATCTGCAGACTGCCATAATTTACTTGCCAGTACATAAGCAGAAAGACCGGAACCGACAATGACAATTTGTTGTCGTCGCAATATAAAACACCACACTTTACAGTTGTCTTTACAGTTATCTTTACATATAATGAATGATATGACAAGTATTTTTTTTTAGAAAGGACGATTGGATGATTTATTGCGATTATGCGGCTACATCTCCCATGTCAGAAATGGCATTGAATGTTTATCAGGAAGTGGCTCGGGAATATTTCGGAAACGCAAGTAGCTTGCATGATGTTGGCGGGAAAGCAAAAGATATATTAGAGAGTTCAAGAAGTATGATTGCAGAACTTTTAGATACAGAAGCGAGACAAATAGTATTTACGAGCGGGGGAACGGAAAGTAATCTACTAGCTGTCGATACATTAATAAGAGCTAGCAGGTTACATGGGAAAAAGCATGTTATTACATCAGAAGTAGAACATAGCTCACTATATTACTTCATGAAAGAGTTAGCACGTCAATCTGACATCGAGGTTACTTTTTTATCAGTAGATCAAAATGGCCAAATTCGATTGTCCGATCTGGAAAAATCCATCCAGCACAACACATGTCTAGTTTCTGTTCAACATGTCAATGGAGAAACGGGTGTAATTCAGCCGATAAAGGAAATGGGGGAATTGTTACAAGAGCGCGATATCCCTTTTCATAGTGATATAGTTCAATCATTTGGTAAAATAGATGTAAAGTACTTGATACCTTTCGTTGATTGTATGACGATTTCAAGTCATAAAGTTTTCGGACCTAAAGGGGTCGGTGCGATATATTTTTCTAAGAAACTATCATTAACATCCCACCCTGTTTCAACTAATCATGAGCATAGCTTAAGACCAGGAACAGTTAATGTACCTGGAATAGCTGCATTTGCTGCAGCAGCTTCGGAGACAATAACTGATCTTAATACGAATCAACAGCATTTACAATCCATACAAGATCTTTTTATTCATAAATTGAAAGCTGACGAAGTTCCGTTACGGCCAATCGTAACCGCAAATCAATGTCCGAGTATTGTTGGTTGCGTTAGTGATTTTGTACAAGGTGATTATGTCATGCTAGAATATAATCGGCATGGTATTGCTATTTCGCCAGGTAGTGCATGTAGTATTGGCACAACAGAAGTTCCAAAATCGATTCTACCTTTTATTACTAATCTCGAAGAAGGTAAGCGATTTATACGTTTTTCATTTAGCCACCATACGACGGAAAGAGACATATATCAAATCGTTGAAGCATCAGGTGTAATATATAATCGAATTAAGGAGGAGAGACAAGGCTATGACGAAAAAGTTAACGGGTAAAGCTAGACGCGATAGTCTTCTTACCTGGTTACAAGAAAGCAAAACACCGCTCACAGGGACAGAACTCGCTGACAAAGCAAATGTGAGTAGACAAGCAATCGTGCAGGATATTTCCTTACTAAAGGCTCACAATCACCCTATTATCGCTACAAGTAATGGCTATTTATATATGAAAACAGAGAATGAAAAGGCAGATTTCCGGCGTGTCATCGCTTGTAAACATGAGGGTAAGGATACCAAGGAAGAGTTATATACGATAGTAGACTATGGTGCGACCGTAGAAAATGTCATTATCGAACACCCTATTTATGGTGATTTAAAAGCCTCTTTGATGATAAGTAGTCGTGCTGATGTTGATCAGTTTGTTCATAAAATTGAAGAAAAAAATGCTCCCTATTTACTGGAGTTGACGGATGGTATTCACAATCATACAATTGTTGCCAATGATGAGCGGAAATTGGATCAAACATATGAAGCGTTAAAGGAAAAAGGATTTATTATTGAATAAAAATAGACATTTAAGGTTAATATGGTAGACTTTTCGGACAGTTCAAGTGTTTTTTGCTTGGATTGTCCGTTTTTTCTTTACAGGGCCATTATTTATAGCATACTCTGAATGCAATTAATAACTCTTTAAGGATGTCATAAAAATTAAGATATAGTATAAACACAGTATTATATTGCCAAAATTATAATTTTTTCTAATTTGGAGAGAATAAGTAATATTTCTTCCCAAAGGAATGATAAAATGTACATTTTTATAAATTCGTTATATATAATTGCAGGATTTAAATGGGGGGACTGGCGGAATTGGAAAAAGTATTATCCGACCATTCTTTTTTTCATTATTGGAGATTTATTATATAATTTTATCCTATATAATAAAACAATGTGGCATTTCCATGACCTAATCTTGCCTAACCATACCGCGATTACAGTTATGGCTATGTTTGTATCTTATACTGCAACGGTGTTAATTTACTTAGGTAGGTTTCCAACAGGATGGATAAAGTGCTCTTTATGGTTTATGTTATGGTGTGGAATATATTTAGGTATTGAATATATAAACAACAAGTTAGGATTTATTACATACCATAATGGATGGAATATATGGTGGTCTGTTTTATTTACATGTACTATTTTCATTATACTACCTATTCATCACAAAAGACCTCTGTTTGCATGGCTGCTGTCATTTATAATTATAATATCGTTATTAAATATTTTTGATGTGAGAATAAGTGAATTGAAATAGATTGTTGAAACTTAATTACTAACAAAATAGTTATATAAAAATGATGATAAAAGGATAAGTAACATGATGGAAAAATACCCTACCTACAAAGAAATACGCGATGTCCACCAGCAACTTTATGATATGCGGTTAGAATATTGGATTTCTCACGATTTGTTTTCTTTCCAATGGTGGTTACTTTTACTTGTGCTTTTTATACCTTGGATTATTTGGTGGAGATTTGTTGATAAAAAAAGAATCGAACAAATTCTATTGTTTGGAACATTATTAACGATCCTTGTTATGACTTTAGATGATTTTGGCGTAGAAAAACATCTTTGGTCATATCCCGTTCAATTGCTACATGTCATACCTAGATTAATTCCAATTGACCAAGGCATTATAATTGTTGTCCATATGTTCTTATATCAGTATTTTCCTAATTGGCAAAAGTTTATTATTTCAAATATAGTAATTGCTATAATTTTTACTTTTGTTTTTGAACCTTTAACTGTGTGGTTAGGTATTTATAAATTAGAAAGTTGGCGGTATATTTATTCTTTGCCAATTTACATTGTAAAAGCAGTTTTGATAAAATGGTTAGTCGACGAAATAATCTTAAAAAGAAAAGGCTTTAGAATAAAGTGAGACTTCCATCAGTATGGGTTTTTTGACCCCAGCTGTATGGGTGAGCGAAACTTATCAAGGAGTTAGCGTCCGTTATCCCCTCTGGATGATTCAATTGATTTTTGCTCTCCAATTGGTCTTTACATCGAAAAACATTCCAATACATAGCAAAACGCTTGCGTTTATACCGCAAGCGTTACGCCATTTCCACTGTGTAAATAGTATGGATAGCTTCCTAATATCGATACTTTACAGCCCAACGATTCCATTTCTGTAATGGCATTGGGAATAAGAACGTCGTCCATTTTTTGTTCAATGTCAATTAAAAAATAATAATTTCCGAGGCCTGTTTTCATTGGACGTGATTCAATTTTCGATAAATTCAAGTTGCGCCATGCAAATGCAGATAATACTTGATGTAGCGCACCAGGCTGATCGGATGGTAAAGTGACCGTTACGGTGGTTTTAAACCCTTTTTCTTCCAATTTATTGGATGTTAATTCAGTCTGTTTTTTATGCAAAACAACGAATCTCGTATGATTGTTATTAAAATCATGGATGTCTTTTTTTACAATCGATAAGCCATATTCTTTTGCTGCTAGATGATTGGCAATTGCAGCAATATTTTGGTTAGGATGTTGACTGATGAATTCTGCTGCTGCACCTGTTGAAGTCATCGAATGTGTCGGTACCTTTACTAATTCCTTACGTAAAAAGCTGTGACATTGTGCAATCGCATGAGAATGAGAATAAACGGCATCGATTTTTGACCACTTATCAACATTATCCGGGTGAACCATTAAGTGCTGACGAATCGGTACAATTACTTCGCTTACAATTTTCACATCTTGCGCTTGTATTAAATAGTCCAATGTTATATTAACAGTACCTTCAATCGCATTTTCCAATGGTAGGACAGCATAGGTTACTTCATTGTTAACAACTGCATCGATACATTCCGGAATTGTACTATATCCATTTTTTACTTCTCCATTAAACATTGAATCTACTGCGATTTTAGTAAAAGTTCCTTTTGGACCTAGATAGCCTATAGTTTCCTTCATATAGCTTGCTCCCCCTATGTTATGAAACACCTGAACTTAATATTTCTACCTGATTGACAAAATCAATCCGTTTTAAATTATATAAAAGCTGATCAATCTCAATTGTCATTCCGTTTGTATTCAACGATAATGTTACGTTCGCTTTCCCTTGAATTGGGATAGTCTGGTGTATCGTTAAAATATTACATCCGGCCTGCGCAACAACGGATAAAAGATGAGATAATACCCCTGTTTGATCTTCCAAATGAAAAAACAGCGTAATCATATGCTCTTTAACCATATGTTGAAATGGGAAGACGGCATCACGATATTTATAAAAGACACTACGCGACAAACCCACCTGACGCGTAGCTTCATGAATAGAATCCACTTTGTGATTTTCTAATAATTTTTTCGCTTCCAATGTTTTTTTCATTCCATCCGGTAAAAAATCTTCACTCACCAGATAGAACTTTTCATTTTTCGCAGACATCCACATTCCCCTTTTTATACTATAGGAATAGATATAATTTTTTGGATTATAGTATAAGTAAAACTAAGGCTTTCGCCATAAGCACTTGGCGATAAGCCAAGTTTTTTCTAATGCGTCAGGAAAGTATAAACAGAGATGTCTAACTCCGCGTGCCCAGCAACTAGCAAACTTCCCTCACCTCCGTACGATAAGTCAACATCGATTCGATTTCAGCTCACCGTGTTTCCTTTATCTTCTTCCGGAAGTATGATCGATTATAATCGCCACTTTATGCGGCAACATCGATCCACCCGTGTTGCTCAGGCGCAGTTTTTACGTTACTGAACGGGCGCTCTTCACTTTTCCTATCAACGGATGGTCTTGCTACTAAGCATATTGTTATTATTCCATAAACTCAAATTCATAATCAAGTAGTCGAACAGTATCTCCGTCTTTTGCTCCCCGTTCTCTCAATGCATCATCTACACCCATTCCACGTAGTTGTCTTGAGAAACGTTGAACCGACTCATCACGACTAAAATCGGTCATCTTAAATAACTTCTCAATTTTTTCTCCATATAATACATATGCTCCATCAGGATCACGAGTAATAGAGAAAGCTTTTTCTTCTTTTTCAAATCGATAAACGACTCGATCCTCAACATCTTCAACTGGTTTATAATTTTTCGGAATTTCATCGAGTTTGTTCGCTACTGCAAATAATAAATCACGAATTCCATCTTTGGTAACAGTTGAGATCGGGAAGATCGGATAATCTTCTTCTAATTGTTCTTTAAAAAAGGCAAGCTGTTCCTCTGCTTCCGGCAAATCCATTTTATTAGCAATTATGATCATCGGACGCTCTAACAGTGTCGGGTCGTATTGCTCCAATTCTTTATTAATCGTTATAAAATCTTCATATGGATCTCGACCCTCTGTTGCTGCCATATCTAATACGTGTAAAATAACACGTGTACGTTCGACATGTCGTAAAAATTGATGACCAAGCCCGACACCTTCATGTGCACCTTCAATTAAACCAGGAAGGTCTGCCAAAACAAAACTGCGTTGGTCAGCTGTATCAACTACTCCTAAATTAGGTTGTAAGGTAGTAAAATGATAATCGGCTATTTTGGGTCTTGCCGCACTTACGGTTGATAACAGGGTAGACTTACCCACACTTGGGAATCCTACTAAACCGACATCGGCAATTAATTTTAATTCGATTTGGATATCACGTTCCACACCAGGCTCACCATTTTCTGCAATTTCCGGGGCGGGATTTCTAGGAGATGCAAACCGAATATTTCCTCGTCCACCTCGTCCACCTTTTGCAATGACTGCCTGTTGTTTATGTTCAATCAAATCGGCAAGTACTTCCCCTGTGTTAACATCTTTCACAGAAGTTCCTGGTGGTACTGACAATACTAATGGTTCTGAATTCTTCCCATGCATGCCTTTACCCATACCGTTTTCACCGCGTTTAGCTTTAAAGTGTTTTTGATAGCGAAAGTCCATTAGCGTGTTTAAGCCTTCATCAACTTCAAAGACGATATCACCGCCATCACCGCCATCACCACCAGCAGGACCTCCCATTGGGACATATATTTCACGCCTAAAAGCAACAATACCGTTACCTCCGTCCCCGGCTTTTACATATACTTTAACCTGATCGACAAACATGCTATCTCACCTTCTTTCATTATTCTTGCCACTCTATCCTCAACTTCTCTTGTATTGTTACATTTTGAATAAAGGATAAAGATTCTAATTTCTGTTTCAATGCATCTATATTGATCCAATTAGTATCAAATGTTAAGTGAATATGTATAGTATGGTTCACTTTTTTGAAAATAAGCGTACCGATATATTCTTCATATTCCTTTTGATATGAAGGTAATATTTGAAATATTTTTTGTACTTTGGCCAGTAATTCTTCATCATTAATGATGGTCGGTTGTTCCTCAATTAATGATTGGAAATGCAACTGAAAGGTTCCCGATCGCCAATTCAGTTGATACAGCCAGACCATCGTTTTAGGTATATTTAATCGGTCCAAACCACGTTCCTGATTCGACCTTTCCATCACTTCCGTTATTTTACTTTGTATTTTATCTAATTTCCCCATTTGAGCATAGCCCAAAATTAATTGCATGTCATTAAGCCAGTCGTGACGATAATGACGCAACATTTCGACTACATCTTGTTCTTTCAACGTCTTCACCCCTCACACAATAAGCAAATTATAGCATAGAAAACCAGAAGATTCATCCATAGAAAACGCATTCTGTATTCTAAGGAAGCAGATTGCCGTGTCCGCGGAAAGAGATTTTTCTTGCCGGAGCGTATTGCTACACTGTTTAAAATTAAGATTCAAATAATGGATATCCATATAAGAATTACTTCGTAACTTATGTATTTTGTGAACTATTTATCTTTTTTTTAGTTCAAAATAAAAGGCTCTAACCTTGAAAGATTAGAGCCTTTTTATTTCCTTATGCAGGATATACACTAACTTTTTTGCGATCGCGTCCTAGGCGTTCGAATTTAACCACACCGTCTGCTTTAGCATATAGTGTGTCATCTCCACCACGGCCTACGTTTACACCTGGGTAAACTTTTGTACCACGTTGACGATAAAGGATTGAACCACCTGAAACGATTTGACCGTCTGCACGTTTAGCACCTAAACGTTTAGACTCAGAGTCACGACCGTTTTTCGTACTACCTACACCTTTTTTCGTTGCGAAAAACTGTAAATCTAGACGTAGCATATCGTTGCACCTCCTTATTTTTCAGAGATAGATACATATTGACCATAATCCCGCTCGACGGTTTGTAAAGAGATCACCATACCTTCAAAGAGTAATGATACTTTTTCTAAAAGTTGATCATCCAAATATTCAGGAATAGTGACTTTGAGATAACCACCTTCATCACCGGCTTGGTCAATATCCAAATCAATCTCACATAGCGAAAACACTGCATTGACAGAACCAAAAGAGATCGCAGAAACAGCGGCACAAACTAAATCATGCCCTGCTGGACCACTTCCAGCATGCCCTGTCAGTGTAAATGACTTTATATACGTTTGCTCACGCTCAATTATCACGTTAATCATACAAACAAAGCCTTATGCATTGATTTTCTCAATGGTGACTTTTGTGTATGGCTGACGGTGACCTTGTTTACGTGAATAGTTTTTCTTTGGCTTGTACTTAAATACAGTGATTTTCTTTTGACGGCCTTGTTTTTCTACTTTCGCAGTCACAGAAGCTCCGTCAACGTATGGAGTACCAAATTTTGCATCTTCTCCACCTACTGCAAGTACTTTGTCAAATGTTACTGATTCACCAGCTTCAGCTGCTAGTTTCTCAATAAAAATTGCTTGACCTTCTTCTACTTTTACTTGTTTTCCACCAGTTTCAATAATAGCGTACATTCTCTTGCACCTCCTCATAGACTCAGACTCGCCATACAGGTAGCTTATCAAAGCTTTAAAGACCTGTTCTGCGCGGTTGTAGCAACGGGTGCTACATAAACAACAAAACGATCTTACCATATCTTAAAGCAACTTGTCAATGACTATTTCCTGATTGTCTGCCATATACAAGCTTATTAGTTCCTTACTGCCAGAACGAATAATCTGATAATATGGAACGGATTCATCTGTATAATAATACAATTCGATTTGAATGTTAGATAAAACATCATCAGTCAGCGTTTCTTTCAAAAAGATGTGTAGCTCTGGATGAAGTGCAAGTAATATACATTCCGTATTTCGATTCCATTCTAACAGTTCACGTTCCAGTTGATAACCCATCGTCTCTACTGATAATACAGGTTCTCTACTTGATGCTCGATTGGTCAAAAGTTCCAAGAGTCCTGTTCTTTCTCGTTTTCTTGTCATTTCCAAAAATCCAAGTTGTGTAAAACCAAATACTTCTGTTCGAACTGGATCTTCTCGTAATGCGTTTTTTAATTCTTTTACAATAACAGCTTCCTCTTTTTTCCCCATTTTCAAAAAATCAATTATTATAATGCCTGAGATATTACGTTTGCGAATTTCTTCCACACAATATCTGATAGAATGTTGATTAATGCGAAAAATTGTTTCTTGTTTGTTTTGGCGACTGGTAAAACGGCTACTGTCAATATCGATCACTGATAATGCCTCTGTTTGTTCCACTGTTAATGTAATACCATCCTGTTTATGAACAACCGGATTAATCGCTTCTGTTATCCATTGATTGACATGTTTTCCTGCAATTTGATGAGCCTCTTTTCTAATCCTCATCTTATCTGCTAAGGTCGGGAAATCTCTCTTCATTTCAGCAAACGTATGTCGCTTATCAAAGGTAATGTCAAGAAATGTTTCGTTTTTATATTGATTTAACATTTGATCCGGCACTATTGGATATTGAAAAAGGAAATACGGTGCTTTATGTCGTGATGCTTCACTTTCCAATTGCTTCCATCTTTTTCTGCTATCGTCTAATTCATTTAATACTTGTTCGATTTCAGCATTTGCTATTTCTGTTCTTAATATTGCTCCTTCGGTAGAAGATAGTTGTTCTGTCAGGAAATTTTTCCATTTATCCGTTAATTGTTGTGATAATTTTTTTGAACTGGCGACATAATTTCCTTTTGGTAAATATATAATTTGCTGTCCCGTAAGCGTTATATTAGCTGTAAGTCTTGGACCTTTATCTTGATACGCCTCTTTAATAACCTGAACAATAATACTGGCTCCACCCGTTAAATAAGAGGAAAGTTTATCTTTCGCCCCTAAAAATGGCACTTCACTTTTTGGCAGAAAACCAACTTTCTTCTCACCAATATCGATAAATGCAGCTTCAATACTTTCGTCAACATTTCGTACCTTTCCTTTATAGATAGTTCCTAAACGAGCGTCTGTTGACTGTCGATCGATAAAAATATCGATACATTGCTTTCCTTCAAATAGCAGTCCGATTTTTTCCGAACAGCTTGTATAAAAGTGTAATTTCTTCATCTTAATCCTCTTTCTATCCTGTAAGCAATTGGCCTACACTCGCGTGAATATTTTTCTGATCGAAATAACTTCGTAGACAATCTCGTTCCGATAACCAATAAATCTTTCCATGTTGATCACATACTTTGATACGGTGAAAGGTGTCTCTTTTAAATAAGCGAAACAATTCCAATAAACTAATGGATGCAGGGACTTCAATTTCCCTATGCTTAGGATACTTAGTAGTCTCACTATATCGACTCCATATAAAACGCCACCATTTAAAATACCTTCGTTTCCATTCTAATCGATTTTCCCAAATTAAAAAAATCATAAGTAAAACAAAACTTAAAGAAAGCCATTCCTGACTATATACATAGAAACATACAAAAACAATCGTCACAACTGAGATCATAATCATCCACTTATGAGAAACTTGAAAGGAAAAAAAAGAATCCAAACTTAGTTGAACAAGCTTTCCACCATCAAGCGGCCATATCGGTAATAAATTCCCAATTAATATGAATGAATTATATTGATATGCAAGCATTAATGTTGACTCTGGCAGGAAGGCACCGATATCCAGAATGTAGATAACGAAATAGATGGCAATATGTTGTAATGGTCCCGCAATTGTTACTAGAAATTCTTCACGTAATGGCCTTGTTCCATACTCATCAGTTTCCATCACTCCACCAAAAACCCACAAAAAAATGCGCCGAATTCGCCACCTGAAAACGCGCGCGCAAGTATAATGTCCTAATTCATGTATAAAAACAATCAAAAAAATAATGCAAAATTCCACTAACATACCGGTAAGCATAGCGACCAGTAAGAAAAAAAATAAAATTGGATGAATATGAATAGGAGGTAGTTTAAGGTTGTTCGTCAACATGCATCACCCGAATCGGATCTAAGTATTCACGATTTTTTTCAATGGCAAAGTACATTGCTGCATTTGTCTCAGAAGGTTCGTAACTACCGAGTT
Source organism: Gracilibacillus salitolerans (assembly GCF_009650095.1). Lineage (GTDB taxonomy): Bacteria > Bacillota > Bacilli > Bacillales > Amphibacillaceae > Gracilibacillus > Gracilibacillus salitolerans. The sequence goes on from NZ_CP045915.1 coordinate 2,961,493, forward strand.
TCTGATTTGCTCGAATAGATTGATAGGAATGAACATCAATATTGGTTAAATTTCCATAGATCGATTTACTGCGATCTGCATGTTGTACAATCACCGTTTTTCCAGTTTCACGATCATTACCTGCGAATAAAACGGTACCTTCATCTACAGCAATCACCTCTGTTTCTTCAGCAGATGAGATCAGTATACCTTCTCCATTTTCTTGAAAAGTCTGGTTTACCTGGCCTGACACAGGTAATGCAGTAGGTTCCGTAGCTTCTTCGCCACCAAGATCTGCTTCTATTGCAAATGGTGCACCAAATTGCGCTTGATACCATGCATTAACACTTGCAAAAGGGAATTCTTCTGTCATCGCATAATTCACCCAGTTCCGTGGTTGTTCAAGCCATTGCTGATTGGACGCCGTTGAGAACACTGTAACAAAAAAAATAATGGCAGCAACAATACTTTTAACGAGAAAAGGCTTTAAATAGGCTTGGTCACTTTGGTTGTCATAGCCTCCAAGACTTGGAGAGTATCCATGTCTTTCTTCGTCTTCCATGTAAGCCTGGTTTAAATAACTATGGTGTTTAACATTTGATAAGCGTGAAGATGTGATTTTCTTTTTAGATTGTTTTCTTTTCGTAATATTTTGACGTATTTGTGATAGATTATCTTTTTTCATCAGCATCCATTCCTTTTTTCCAACGTTTGTACAATATATGTGGACAACCATAATAATATGAAAAAGAGCGAAAAAAATTTTTAAAGGATTGATACAAAAATCACCTAAACAGAGTGCTACCATTTGCTCTGGCAGAACGCTCCGCTTTCTGTGGGCTCGGCTTCAGCTAACTTTGCAAAGAAAACCACTTTGCAAAGTGGATCTTCAGCTTTCGCTGTCCCATAGGAGTCTCCGCATTCTGCCTACGCTTATTTTAGTGTACTGATTATGAAAAGGGGAGAATTCATGGAACTATATTCATTTGCTTTCCTGTTGCATTATTAGAAAGCTATACTAAGCTGCGGAAAAATGCGACACTCCTGGGGGAATAGCGCGAGCCGAAGATCCACTTGGTGAAGCGATTTTCTTCATCAAGTTAGCTGAGGCCGTGCCCCTGGAAAGGGAGTATTTTTCCGCAGCGACGAATTAGCACTTAACTTTAAAAGAATGGAAGAAAGTAAATCTACCTTCGTAGTTTATGTTTAAAGCGTTGTTGACGTGGGGCGGAGTATGATGCAAAAAAAAAAGAGTTTGCTTGATGGTAAGCAAACTCTTTCGTCTTGGTTATTTTTTTATTCCGAGCGCTTTTTTTACTTTGTCTAAGAAGGTTACTTTTTCCTCCAACGAGAGTAGTGGTACGGATTCGCCTAGTATTCGCCTTGCAATATTACGATAAGCAATGGATGCTCTTGTATTTGGTTGAAAGGCAACTGGTTCACCGTGATTAGATGCTTTAATTACATCATCATCATCAGCAACAATTCCTAATAAATCTATCGACAATACTTGTACAATCTCATCCACATCTAGCATATCCCCATTTTTCACCATGTGGTTTCGGATTCGATTAATAACTAAATGAGGAGCTTCCATATCTTCTTGTTCTAATAAACCAATAATTCGATCAGCATCCCTTACACTTGATTTCTCAGGAGTTGTCACAACAATCGATTTATCAGCCCCAGCCACCGCATTACGATAACCTTGTTCAATACCTGCCGGGCAATCAATTAATATGTAATCATATTCTGGTTTCAATTCTTCTATAATTTCCACCATTCCTTCAGGAGTTAGTGCCGATTTATCACTTGTTTGTGCTGCAGGCAATAAATATAAACAGTCAAATCGTTTGTCTTTGATTAATGCCTGAGAAATTTTACACCTTTTTTGCAGCACATCGACAATATCATAAATGATACGATTTTCCAGCCCCATGATAACATCTAAATTCCGTAGTCCAATATCCGTATCTATTAAACATACTTTCTTGTCTAGTAATGCTAATGAAGTTCCTAGATTTGCCGTAGTAGTCGTTTTACCGACACCACCTTTACCAGAAGTAATAACGATAGCTTCACCCATTCATAACTCTCCTTTCAAAAGCATTTAATTCTGGACGCGATCTCGCGATAGTACTAATGCGGTCCATAACAATTTGTTCACTCCTTGAGTCAATAAAACCACATTCCATAGGAGCACCTTCCGAGTCAGCATCTGGAGACCTGCTAATTACTTCCGCTATCCGTAATTGGCTAGGTGCCATATGTGCAGCTGCTATCACAGCATCTCTATTTCCATCTGCACCAGCATGTGCAATCCCTCTCAAACTACCCATCACAAAAATATTACCAGTCGCTACTATTCTACCACCTGGGTTCACATCACCAACCAATAATAAGTCGCCATTAATCTCTAGTACTTGTCCAGAACGAACAATCTTATTGTGTAAATTGACATCTGTCTCTTTTTTCCATTGTAACGCTTCTTCTTTTAAAATAACATTTGAAGCGATTTGATCAACCACCAACTTATTATGCTTACGAATAACTTCTCGTAATGTTTGTTCCTGCTGATTCGTAATATAACGGTTCCCTAATTCTATTTTCACCGTAATCAATGGCTCATCCGCTGCCATATGTTTTGTGGTAAGAATCTCTCCCAATTCCTCCAGCAGCATATTCCATGCACATTGATCATTCATAAAAAGGGTTAGACCATCTCTCGTTCCCTTTATTGTAATCCATTTATTTGATGCCACTTCTATTCAACCCCTTAAAACATTCACTAACCGTTATCAATCTGACCGTTCAAATTTAATGTACGACCATTTTGTTAATTTTTTTGCAAAGATAAGATAAATAAGCAAGCCAAATAAACTATTCCATATACTAGTTGGAATTAATCGATGCTTCCAATATAAATCCCAACTGTCAACATGTACTTGAATAACATTATAAAGGAAAAAGATCAAAATGTCTGTAGCTACAACCCCTACAATCGTCATCAATAAAGCAATCAAAAAGTTCGATTGTAACACCTTCATTAATCCTCTTACTGCGTATAACACTGCTGTATGAGCAAATATGTATACTCCTATCACATCCGTATAAACAATATCGATAATTAAGCTAAATATAATCGACAGTGAAATTGCATAATACGTAGATTCTTTTTCAAAAAAGATCGTGACATATAACAGAAACAAAAATAGAAAATGTGATACAAATACCCATTCATCTTTCACAAATGGAGGATTAATCTGTGCCAATGTTCCTTCCAGTATCACTAAGATAAAGCAGATGAGAGCAATAAGAAAAGGGATCATCCGTTTCATGATTCCTCCTCCTCTGTTTGCTCATCTACTGTTGTCATTGATCGATCTATGACAATTACATGATTTAAATCAGTTAAATCAGCTGATGGTCGTACATGTGCTATACTTGTTAATTCATAACGGTCAGCTTCTACATCAACCACTTCACCAATTTCAAGCCCCTTAGGGAAAACTCCGCCAAGTCCTGAAGAAAATACATATTGACCTTCTTTTAAATCCTTGTCATTATCATTCATTTCCAATAAAAGTAATTCCGTCTCTTCATCATAACCAACGATGAATCCTGAATTATCCGTTTCTTTATCTCCTTTATATATATTTACTGAAATCCGATTGGTACGGTCGAATCCGTTAAGCAATAACACGGTTGATGTAAAAGGTGAACTAGTTTGAACTTTCCCTATCATCCCTTTTCCTGTTACAACTGACATATTTGGCTCTACACCATGCTGTGTTCCTTTATTAATGGTGATTTGCTTAAACCATTGATCCTTGCTTCTTGCCATAACGGATGCCTGAATAGCATCAAAATTCTGTAGAAAGTCAGATTCTGATTTATCCAGTAGCTCTTTTAATTCATCAATTTCTTTCGTCAACTCTTGATTTTCATATTCTAACTGTCTTATCTCGTCTAAACTTGATTTTAATTGTTGATTTTCACGATAGACATTGCGTATTTCTTTGATATTACCCGCAACGTTAGTTGTAAATGCAATCGGCATATTAATTACTTCCTGCGCCCAACCTACACTGTCATGAATAAAATCTTCAATTATTGTGAGGTTGGTGCGTTCTCTTAACGAAAAACCAATCAAACCAACAATGATGATTAACGAAATCATTAATATAAATAGTCGCCTTTTTTTATAAAACATCATAACACCTTCTTAATCTGATAAGCGCTGCACCCCTACATTTGGATGTGACCGGAAATGCTCAATATATTCCAGGGATTTACCTGTTCCGATCGCGACACTATCTAACGGTTCATCCGCAACAAATACTGGCATTTTTGTTTGATCACTAATCACTTCATCTAAATCTTTTAACAGTGCTCCCCCACCGGACAGCACAATGCCTCTGTCCATAATATCTGCTGCAAGCTCTGGTGGTGTACGTTCTAAAGTACTTTTCACCGCTTCTACAATAGAATCAACAGTATCTTTCAATGCCGAAGCTATTTCAGATGCGGTAACACTAATTGTTTTTGGTAACCCTGTTAATAAATCACGTCCACGAATATCCATTTGTTCCTTTTCAGACGAAGGTTTAGCAGATCCTATATCTAATTTTAGTGATTCCGCAGAACGCTCCCCAATCATAAGGTTATACGTTCTTTTTATATACTGAATGATTGCTTCATCCATATCATCACCAGCTGTACGAATAGACCTGCTTGTTACAATACCACCAAGAGAAATAACCGCAACTTCCGTTGTTCCTCCACCGATATCTACAATCATACTACCAGTTGGCTCCCACACAGGTAAACCAGCACCAATAGCTGCAGCAAATGGCTCTGCAATTGGAAATGCATCTTTTGCACCTGCATGTTTGGTTGCATCAATTACAGCTCTCTCTTCCACCATGGTTATCCCAGATGGCACACATACCATTACATTAGGTTTTTTCGCAAAGCTGGATCTATTTTTCTGTGCTAATTTGATATAATATTTCATCATCGATGCAGTTGTATCATAATCCGCAATAACACCGTCTTTCATCGGACGAATTACTTGAATATTTCCTGGAGTTCGACCAATCATATTCCTTGCATCACTTCCAACTGCTTCAATATCACCTGTTGTTTTATTTATTGCTACAACGGAAGGTTCGCGCACAACAATGCCTTTACCTTTGATGAATACTAATGTGTTTGCTGTACCTAAATCAATCCCTAAATCTTGTGATAAATTAAATATTCCCAATCTTGTTCTTCCTCTCAGCCATAATTATACAAAACATTCACTTCAATATTTTATGCTTTTATTGGATTTCAATCAAGAAATTGTATTCTTTTCACAATAATAAGCGCCTTTATACAAGCAATCTTGTATAAGGCGCTATAAAAGCTTGTTACCTCTATTATACTTAACTTTAACAAAAATAGATAGTGCTATAAGTACCCTTTTTCTTTTAATGAAATAAACTTGTGATCACCTATAATCAAATGATCCAAAAGTTCGATACCTATCATTTTTCCACTTTCTAATAATCGCTTGGTAACATGAATGTCTTCTTGAGAAGGGGATGGATCACCTGAAGGATGGTTATGTGCACAAATGATGGAAGCTGCAGATCTTTTGATTGCTTCGCGGTAAACTTCGCGAGGGTGGACGATGGAAGCATTTTTACCTCTAAACTTTATCTAAAATTATATAACTTTAAAAACATTGATATGACGGTGTTTTACACACCATACGCTTGATCTTGCATTTTCTTAATTCGTTAAAAGTGACATAAATTTTACGCGTTTGTCACTTTTTGTGTCACTTAAACAAGCATCTACTTATTCGGTAGGTGCTTGTTATCTTTACCTTATGTATTTTCAAGCTCTATGTTTGAAAATTCATTTCCTCAAAACTTTCGAATTTCTTTAAGCTTGATAATGTCTTCTTTAGAATCTACAGCATGCATTTTTCTATGACAGTTAGGACATAGTGCAACTGTATTTTTAATAGTATCTTTACCACCATTTGATAGCCAATCTATGTGGTGTGTCTCCAGATAGGGTTCACCTTTTTTATTTAAAAAAGGTGCCGGTTGTTCACATAATTCACAAATTCCATTGGCTCTTCTCTTGGCATATTCAGTTACATATAAATTTCTCTCATAAGTGTTCACAAGCGTATTTCGGGAACCTACTACTGTTGATCTGGTTTGTTCTGCTCTTTTCCTCAATTCAAGAGTAGTTAAGCGCACAACTTTTTTCTGTTTTCGAAAAAAATCTTTGTCCATCAATTCTTTTGCTATTAAATGTGCTTTTTCACTATATTTCAACTTAATTGGAAATACCCAGACTTTTCTTTTTTGTTCATCTTCACCTGGTTGTTCATCTTGATATGGTGTCCCATATAATATTACTGGTCCCAAATATGTATACTCTCTTTCTTTAATCACCTCAAAAAGAAATACTTCTACTTCGTTTGAATTTGATTCATTTAACGTACGGTTTTGTGAAAAATTAATATCCTGATCACCATTCTTGCCCATTCCAGTATAATGAAGAACATCTCCTTCCCAACGATCTTCATATAATCCTTTGGTATGATCGGTTACAATGACTAACGTGTTTGTAGTATTTGATTTTCTCATCCCCCCCATATTGCCACATTTAAAAATATCTCTAATTTGATCATTTGTAATTACTTGACCAATATTTAATCCTGGATCGAAGCCCATATACCTTCCTCCTCTAATTTTCTAACAACAGGAATATCTGCTGGTGCAAATTTATAATTACTTAAATCATCTACACCCACCCATTTGATATCAGCATGTTCTTTTAATTCAATAAATCCACTTTCTATTTTTGTAATAAACGATATTAGTTTAATATAACCAAAATCGTATCTGTGGTGATTGGTTGTGAAATGTCTTAATACTTTAATGCGTACTCTTAGCTCTTCATTAATTTCTCTTACGACACAATCCTCCAGTGATTCATTTTCTTTCAATTTCCCACCAGGAAACTCCCACAAATTTGGTATACTCATATTTTCACTTCGTTTTGTGATCAACACTTTTCTATTGGAAACAATTATAGCTGCTGTAACTGTTATCAATCCCCTATCCTCCCTTAATACTCAAGTATAAACACATATATAGTTGCTGGATCTTTATATTTAGTAAGTATATGGCTAATCCAGTTTCTAAGAATATTCTATAATATTTCCATAAGAAAAAACACCTACAATTAAGTAGGTGCATCTCTTTTTCCTTCTTCTCTTTCTTGGATAAGTGTATCTAATTCTTCATTGATGCGATCAATGTCTTCCTTCGTTAGTCCGTTGAGTAGGTCTTGATGGGATGTTTTTTTTAGCATTTTACCATCCTCCCACTATGACATATATACTATTACTTTCGACACTAAATGTTAAATCCCTTCCAAAAAATACAATTTGCATAAAATTATTTCTTGCGCATATAATAAGAACAAACGTTCTTGTTGATGAGGTGATTTTATGCGATATATAACAGATGAAGAATTCAAAATTGCAAGTAGTTATTTGTTTTTAAGTATGGCCATTGAAGTGATACAGAAGGATCTCCATACATTACGTAACAATAGCATATTTAAAATTAACGAGCCTTATATAAAGATGCTGGAATCAGTTGAGAAAAAAGCCATTGAGGAACGACGGGAATTTAAGCAGCAGATGCATATGAATAAGTTAAGTGTATTATTAACCGATAAGTCCGATCAATTTACGGAATACACGTATTACTCAAAAAGAAAGGAAGAAAAAAGGAGATACTTTAATCCGGCTATTCGGAAGAAGGTGCTTGTTATATTAGAGGAGTTGTTTAAGATAATTGATATACGGGAGAGTGTATAGTCCCTTTAATGGACTATACACTTAGTAAGGAAAAACACTAGAATCACTTTACAACTCTTGGCCCTCTATAAAGATTAGATTGGAGTACTTCTTTTTTAATGTGATAACGGTCTACCACTGACGATACCAGGTTATTAAACCATACTGGAGCTGTTGGAGGTATATATATTTGATCAATTAACAGTTCTAAATTGAATCTTACATTCGCTCCAGATCTTCCAAAAAACAAATCTTCTTCTGATTCAAACACAATCAACCTGAATTCTTGCTCATGAGCAAAAGATTTACGCTTATAAAATAGTGTTTCATATGTATTTATTCCAGCCATGTCATCTGCATAATCTATATAGTTTACTAATCCATATTTCATATCATAACCCTGATCTTGGTCTACTGATGCAAGTAGTTTTCCGAGAGTAGTTCTGATCGCTATACCCTCATCTCTACTACAATATAAATCCCACATTGCTGCGGATTCTTCATCGTTTAAATGCCAGCATGACACGCCCACATAATCGAGTTCTATTTCATTCTTTTTGTACAATTCATTAATTTGATCTTGATTCAACCTATACTCTTGCTTTTCTTCATCAAAGATTTCTGCTGATGATCCTAATATTCGGTAAATGTCACTTTCTGAATATGCCCCTTCATACGGATCTCTAAAATACAACGGTTTGGAGAAGTATAAAGCTTCATTTTCTAACAAGGATATAAATTTTGCAAAACTCATAAACTTCCAAATGACTGTGTTATTGGTAATAGATTTGTCCTTAATGTTGTTAATATTGTACTCGTTATTATATTCATATTTGCTTAAAAAATCATCTCTAGCTATAATAAATTTTCTTAGATTCCCACTGTATTCACTGATCATCATAGCCTCCTTTATTTACTTTCTATAATACCATATTAATTTAATTAAAAAGAATTTTCTACAAATTGCAGGAATTTTGTTGATTGGTGTAGAAGAATGTACATATTAGAAAATTAAGAGGTGATAGTTTGACCAATCATGATTTTCGTCAGATTTTAAAGAAAGGCATTCAAGAACCGCATATTTATGAGGAATTTTATGCAATAGCTAAAGAAGAATATTTCAAAAACGTAAGGGAGATAATTGGAGATAACCAAACAAATGAAATTCTATTTTCATGGATGACAAGTGATTTAACATTGCATTTCGCTCATGTACATAATAGTAATAATTTAGCCCCAGTAATATTTGCAACAATATTTATGGGTGAGAAATGCAAAGTTTATGACGCAATTGATATTACTAATACTTTTTTATTTCGAAGAGAAAGAAATGTTAAAACGAAATTAAGCTACTTATTTGGGAAAGATCTCTTTGATTTCGATCCTGATCAAATTTTGGAAAATAGTCTTCATTCATCTGAAGTAAATACTAACCCTATTAGCTATGCAGCGAAATATGTTGAAGTAGAATATAAAAGCGCATCTAGAGATCTTCAAATTCAACCAATCGAATTGGTGGACTTTAATGAATTGAGGTTGCATATCGACCAATACAATTTCGAAGATATGTTAGAGAAGATTGACATTGATCAATTTAATGCTGAATTTATAGAATGCCTATATGCATATAATCATCAAAAATTTTACATTGCAGCTACTGGTCTAGGCGGAGTTATTGAGCACTTATTACATATTATTTTAGAAAAACAAGAATCCTTGCCACCTAATTTTTCTAAGAGTCCTACGCACAAGGATTATATTGCCTTGATGAAAAAAGAACCATTTAGCGTTGATAAACGCCAAAAACAATATTTAGACTCTCTTTTCGCCATTAGAAACTCTGTATCACATTACAATTCTGGTTTTACTTCGAAAAGCTTCTGTGACTATTTATTACAAGGTGTAAGGAATATATTTGATAACTATTATGAATTATAAATCTAATTTCTCTGATAATGACGTTAATTTTTTATACTGTTCTAATCTATACTGATCGTCATCATAGCTTATCGGATCACCATCATCATTAAAGCCAATGCTTTCAAAACAATCATCTGCAAAATGCTCTATAATTTCATTTAGTACCTCTTTTTCTTTATCGTTTAAAATATTATTGCACATGCTATCACCTCAATTATTTTAAGCACCGGTTTTCCACGCCGGTGCTTTAGTTTATTACATACATATTTTATAGACAATCAGTCAATAACAATTACTTAATCACAGCACCAGTAGAAGGCGCTACATAGATGTTCACTTTACCAAAGTCTTTAGTCTTAATAGTTACAACGTCTTTTTGTGGTGTGTCTAATACTTTATATTGTAGACCACCAAACTTAGATGGTTTAAGAAACGCTTTTTCATTTCCTTTTACTGGTGCTACATTTGTCGGATAAACTCTCCAAGATGGCGCTGCCTTTGGTAAATATAAAGTTTTTCCTCTTACATTTTCTAATTTACTTTGTGTGACAGGTCCGACAATACCATCAACTTTAATACCTTGGTCCTTCTGGAATGCACGAATGGCTTTATCGGTTAATGGTCCAAAGTCATTGTCTACTCTTCCAGTGTAATATCCAAGTTTCTTTAATTTCTTTTGAATGGAACCTACTTCTGAACCTTCATTACCATTTTTTAGTAAATCAGATGAACCACCCAAATTCTTTTCAAGATATTTAAGTGGATCAACGGCCTTTGATTTGTTGATATTCCATCTGCCTTTATGCAATTCAAAGTGTAGATGCTGACCGGTAGAATGACCAGTATTACCCATAATACCGATCTGTTGACCTTTCGTAACCCGATCACCTGGGAAGACTGTTCTGGATCCCTTTTTCATGTGTGCGTAAACTGATTCATAAGTTTGTCCATTGATGATGTGTTTAATAAAAATAACTTCACCGTAGCTATCGGAAGCGTAAGATTTTGTGACGGTACCAGCTGCAATAGCATAAATAGGATGGTACCCACCTTCTGCAATATCTACACCATTGTGATTAGGTCGTGAAGAAGTCCTGAACTTACTCGTAATACGTTTTGTATCAGATGGCCATTTAAAAGTTGCCATGTTATTTTTCCTCCTTATAATTTAAGGACACTGCATTATGCAGCATCCTTCTTTTGAGTTTGTTTAATTAATTGATGTGCGAATACTGCTAATCCAGCAACAATTACACCTTGGATAAAGGCATCTACTGTAAATCCAATAACAAATACAGCAACTAATACTCCTAAAACAAGTAAAGTCCACACAATTATCCAATCAGGGAAATTTGGAGTACGTTTTAAAAACAAACCGATTACCCATAAAACAGCAACAACAATCAACATTTCTTCTGTTACATACTCTAATAATTGATTCTCCACCTGTATCACCTCCTTCAAATTAAAATAAAAAGTCAGCCCTTATCTGGACTGACTGAATCTAATCTTTTATGTGCTTGTTTCGTCGATTCTTCCACACGTGTTACTCTTTCACCTAATGCTCCAATTTGCCTTTCGTTGGCTCGCAAGTCAATCCTAATGTTGTCTACTCCATTGCTAATGTTGTCTAGTTTAGTCTCGATTACCGCTTCTCTTGTCGCATCATTTTTAATATTTTCTTGTTGCTTGGTTTGCTGTTTTTGCCTATTTAATTGGTAACTAAGATAGGCAATAAAAATTCCTGCAATGGATACTAAAACACCTAGTTCGACTGTCATGCTTTGCCCCCTAACTATTTTTGGGTATTAAAAAAGAGACCTTTCAGAAAAGATCTCTAATTCCAATATGCTTCTAGCGCTCTTTGATAGTCTTCTATTCTTTTTTCAACTTTATTATTGTGTAAATCAGGGTTATCTCTAAAAAACTTTTTTATCTCATCCACTGAAGGGAATTCATTTTGCTCTTCAATTTTATACTTGTCAATAAATTCCCTAAGAGGTTTTAACTTATCCCATCCAAAAGCACTGTCCGATTCAAACTCAATTTCATAGAAATATGTTTTTATCATGTTCATTTTTATATCTCTCAAAAGTTGATTATGGTAGTGATTATCGATTTTAAATATTCTAGAATTTTCTTTAATGCGTAAATATAACTTTTCCTTGTCTTTTGCAGGTGCACCTATAACCGAATTACCTCTGAGAATATGAACCATTGTGTAGTTCATTAATGGTTCAACCATTTCCTTTAGTTGGTCTATAGAAGCTTTAGCTTCACCTAACAATTTTTCAGTTTGTTTTAATTTAGCCTCAAAATTTCCAGCCTTAAAACTTTCAAAGCGATCTAAGTTTAAAAAGACCGCAGAAACAAATCCAGCAATCAAACTTGTGGTCATAGCTTCAGTTTTATCTAAATAACCAAAAATTAATGTTGGAAGTATAATTAACACAATCGATAATATAATTCTCAATTTTACTCCCTCCTCCTTATCAATATTCGACAAAAGGGAGGAAATTCCTGCATAAAAAATACACCTTATAAAAGGTGCTTTCACTAGACTTACAATGTATATACAACAAAAAATAAAACAGTCACCAGTGACCTGTTACTAAATATTTGTATATATAAAGGTATTTTTTTACACTTAGTAATATATATAGTACTATATATATTATCTTAGTGAAATAAAGGAGTAATTTGATTTGAAACCTACTAAAACTGACACTTACCTGAATTTAAAAAAACATTTTGAAACTTCTTTAAATCGAAAGCTGAGTACCAAAGAAAAGGATTTTCTTAGATGGCTAGCTTCTAAGGTACAAGGTTCAGATTAATTCTCGATTCTATCCCTCTACTACTGATTTCATCCAATAGTAATCCAATGAAATCACTTTCCAAATCCATTTTTACAGCTTGAAAATAAGAATCAATCAATAAATCATTACTTAAATGTTTTAATCCGCTCATTTTTTCTACATCCCTTTACTTTAATAAATCACACAATTATACAATCTACTACAAAAACAAGGATAAAGCAAGGGATATATAGTAATAAACAACTAATTCTTAACAACTACATAAAAACTTCGCTCTAACCGTCGTTAATTTCACCCAACAAATGCTGTTGTGCTTCTGTTTCTAGTGCATCTATCGAACTGTTTTGGTTATATTCTTCTGCGGTCAATTCAAATACTCCGCTTACACTTACGCTTCTGCTCTCGTTTTTAGCAGAATAAGACACCTTCACACTTGTAACCTCATCGTTATCATATTTGGTGTTTACTGCTCTGATTTCAAAGTTCATTATTGATCCTCTCCTTCATTTTTTTCTATCAAAATATTATGAATTAGCCCTAATGTTTTAGGAGTTGCATGAATGCTGCTTAGTTCACTGATTTTAATCTTCTTCACATTAATATTTACTTTCTCAGCTAGAAGCTCTTCTAGTTCTTTATTAAAGTCCTCTAACTCATCTTCTTTCAGTTGAACTATACCGTTATCCAAGTCCTTTTCTTTGTATTTAGTAACCAGTTTTGAACGCAAGTTTTGAGCTGTCTTATATTCTTCACTCACAACCCTTATAATTCTTTGCAATTTAAAAGCTACCCCAACAGGTAGCTCTTTGTTAACAATATGATTAAGACCTTCATTCAAATTAAACACTTCTTTTACTGTTACTTGCATCTTAAACTGCCTCCTCTAATTTATTTAATCTGTTAATGAGTTGATCATTTTCTTCTCTTAAATGAAAAACTTCCATTTCTAACATATCAATTCTGTGTTCATGATCATCACGAACTTCGCTTAGTTCTTGAATAGCCCTCCATGAGAAAGTATTCATGCTATATTGAGAAACAGCTTCTGCCTCATCGTCTAGTATTTCATGTGGTGTATTATACCCAACACCAATCACAACACCATACTTTGTATTGTCAATCCCTCTTGCAACTTCATTTTTCAAACGATAGCTGTATAAGTCGGTTTCTTTTATAATACCAAGCGCACTCATCTCCATTCTTTCTATATCTTGTTTCATTTCTTCTAACGAAGATTCATTAAAAGAACTAGCATTTATAGGTTGGTAATGAGTCGTACTTGATCCTGTCCAAAAATCACCGTCCGTAACACGAAGTCTTGTCGTTACACCAAGATATCCTGAAGTATTGCCACTTTGGGAGAAATCAATATACCCGGATCTCAAGTAACCACTTTTATCATACCCAATGTCCACGGCATTTTCTTCTTGGTGGATAATTAGCCTTCTGTTGCTCTGAGTTTCAATGTCACCATACGCAATTGTATAATCGCTATTAGGTAGGCCAACTTTCCACTCATCACTCACGTCTGTTCTTCGAAGCACTAAACTATCATAAACACTCGAGACACGAAATTCCACATCACCGTCAGAGACCATTCGGATATTTCCTGCAGATTCTAACCTTAGAGGCCAATCAACACGAGAGTCCACCGAATTGATATTTATAGAACCGCCAGGGTACCTTCTGACATGAGGTAAATCGTCACTTATACTCACTGGGGTTTCATTAACACTAAAGAACATACCTGATCTTGAATATAATACTCCTTCATACCCATATAACTCATCGTCGTAGCTAACAATTAAACCCCTGGAAGATGCAGAAACAATACTTTGTGTTGAGTCAGAAGTTGAGTCTATTGTAAATCTGCCACTTTCTAATGTCACAACACCGTCTGTTGTACCGTATATTTCATCGTGAAAAGTACCGACAGACGTAAGCTTACTCCCTTCTATCTCAATCCATCTAAAATTGTCCCCGCTATAGAATCTAGCACCGGAAATCTCTCCAATAAAGGTGGCATCTTCACCAAATACATGACCGTCGAAGTTTATTTGACTTGCTTCGAATGTGAACGAGTCTGCTTCTTGGGTGAATATAGAACGTACATCGTTTTCTTCAACTTTCATTTCTATTTGGTTGGACAGTTGCGTGATTGATGACTCAGCTCGCAATATAGGACTGCTAACATTACCTGTTGAATTGAACGTACTAACATTCGATACTGAGCTTGTGTGCATAGCTATAAGCATGGTACTACTCGTACTTGATCCGATTTGTCCATAGAACTTAGGGTTGTTGTTCCATAGACCGAATTGGTTTCCAGGCTTATGTCTCAACGCCACGTATTCTCTACCATCATAAACACAGGTCACCATTGACCAAGAATTAGTATACTGAACATCAATAGCTTCAAAATATCCTGATGGAGAAGTACCATTAGTATCGTTGTTAAATATGACTTTAACCTCACCAACGCTGTAGTGTCCAGAAGTCCTTCTACCACTTAAAGTTCCCATTGCGAAGTTTTCCTGACCAGTTAAATCAAATCTACATAATAATATGACGTAATCCTCAGAAGATGTCATAGGCATGTCTACGCTATACTCCATAGCTCTTTGGGATATGTCTTCGTTTATGCTAGCCATGTCACTGTTGTACGTTGTTTCACTAACCTTGGATTCGATCTGATTAGATAGTTGAATAATAGACGATTCTGAATTATCTATCCTAGAACTAGCGATATTAGAATAATGTTCTTCAAACGTCCTGTCTCCATAACTGTCTAAACATATTAGAGGTTTAATATTTCCTTGCTCGAACTGCTGCCTGTACCAATCATAACTATCAGGACTAGGACCGTCCCATAGAGCTACTGAAATGTAATATAGATCTCCCTCACTCATAGTCATAGTCATCGAAGCATCGGCGGTTGTGGATTTGGTACCTATGAAGTTTCGATCGACATCATACCCACGTATTACGAATCGTAGGCCGTTCAACTCTGCTTCTCCAGATCTAAATATTTTGAAGTAATATGATTCTCCAGGAGATACTCTTAAAAGATCTTTCAATCTCAACCTAGGTCCTTGAGCTTGTTTTTCTCCATCAGTTGTGCTGTAATGTCCAGATTCCCAATCGCCGAAATTAGTAGGGCATATGTTTCTGAACCCTGTTTGTATGTTGTTCAATTCGGTTTGTGAGACTTTACTAGATATTTGATCTGCTTGTATGTCTAGTTGAGAGCTTAAATTGCTAATATCTGATGTGTGACCATCCGTGGTTGATTGCAAACTACTAACGTTAGCGCTAATCCCATCATAAGCCACAGTCAACTGACCTACGTCACTAGATAGGTTAGATACATCACCCTCTAGATTCTCAAGAGAACTTTTCTCAGCCTTAGCTTCAATTTGACCAGCCATTATCTCTAAATCTGCAGATATGTCGGTAACGCTTGACTCTACTGCTGAAATATCAGATGCGACGTCTTCTGGAGAACGAGTCCAGTCTGATGGTTTACTACCTTTTTCTAGTTTAGCTTCTTTATACTCAACATAACTTTCGACCAGTTCATTCGATGCAAATCTAATTATGAACGGAACTATCTTAGTCCTGTTTTCTGGCATGGTAAAAGTTACTGTTGAATATCCCTCTTCCCCTGGTTTTATCCAATTACCATTAAAGTCTGTACTAGAAGCCCATGTTCCATCATCGTCTTGAGTTCTTATTCGCATGCCCACATCTTTAATATTGTTAGGGTCAGACTTCAAATATACACGAGCCGTATAGACTTGACCAGGCATCCCTTCTACCGATCCATAAGGTCTGTAGTCAGCCCAAGATGAAGTAGCATTGTATATCTCAAATTCATCACTGGTTCCGCTTATAATGTTCCTAGCGCCAATAGTCAACGCATCAAACTCATCCTGCAACACCTCAACTACACTCGCTTCGGCTTTAAGACTGATAGCTTCGGAATTAGCACTAATCTGCGTACCTTGCGTGCTTACCTCGTTTTCCAATAATTCTAAATCGGTAACTGCTAAACTAAGCTGCCCCTCTACTGTATCTAAATCAGTCTCAACGGTTGTAACGCGACCATCTTGATCACTTAGACCTTGCGCATTATTCGCCACATCGATAAGTAAATTATCCGTAGTAGTTTCAAGATCACTAACCGTATTATTAATAGTCTGGACCGTTTCACTATCCGCTTTTAATACTAATTGACCATCTACATACTCAAGTCCTGCTTTATCCAGCAGTTCTTGATCAATGTCCTGTTTTATTTGGTCAGTGTGATTATTGGCGTTTTCCTCTGCTTGATCAGCTTTAGATTGTGACCCTTGCTCGGTTTCAATGACTTCTGTCCAGCCTACATCCGTTTCTATTTTGTCTGCTGCGTCGTTACCAGGTTTGTCTTTCTCGTCGATTTCAGGTTTGGTGTATGTTAACTCTTCAAACTCTGACATGCTGATTTTCTCTTGGATGATAGCTTGTAGTCTTTGCCAAACGGCATTTACTTCTTCCTCGGTAAATTCTTCAAAATCACCAAGCTTCACACGTTTTCTAGAGCGTTTCTTGATATCACGTTCTTGTTCATGAACCCTGGCTTCAACGTAAAGAGGTGGATTAAATTTTTCATCTTTAATTTTGATCGTGTCACCAAATCGGATTTTCTTATTTTCTACACCAGGTACATGTTCTAGATCAATGATGTTGGCTACCCATTCAATTACCGCACTGATACGCTTATCTAACTCGGTACGTGTATATTGCCTTAGTTCTTCCTCTGTCATGTCTGATCGTTCTGACTGTGGTTCATATGTTCCAATTAAATGCTTAAGTTCACCAGTTAAAGGATCTGGACGCCCCCAACGTTGCAGTGCATCTTCATCCTCCACTAATACTTCTAATCGGTTGCCGTTTTCATCTTCAGGACCAAGACCAATTAACGCAGTGAAAATTTCGCCTTTCTCAATACGTCTAATAGATTCTAGATCTTTTCCAAACGTAATCTCTCGACCACGCCACACACCTACTCGATCTAATAGGTCAACATAACGACCAGTCACTTTATTGCCGTCTGTCTCTACACGGAATCGTAACTCTAAGCCAAATTCATTCGCTATGCGTTTTAAGAGAGAAAAAGGGTTTGTATGTGATTCAATCTTAAACGTTCGAACGCCATCACTTTCTATAATACCTGGTCGCCATTCTGTTCCATTGGTTGCAAATCCGACTGCCATAGACGCTGAGTATTCTTCTAACGTTTGAGGTTTAATTACTTTTGCTTTCTTCAGCAATAGATAGCTGCCTAATGTCTGAACTTCTGATTTTAAACCGGTACGATCTCGATATTTTTCTACCTGGTCAATGATAAATTCATGATAGCCTTGATCTTCTGCAGGTATAATCACCCGGTTTAATTTGGTTAGGTGCTCTGAATACTTCTTATCCGCGAACGTTAAGAAATTGAAGGTACTCAGATAATCTTGTAGTGATTGTTTGTGCAAGTTGTCTGTGAAATTCTTTTCTGAAATGAACCCTAGTACTCCGTCATTCTGCTTGTCTGTAATATGAATCAAATAAGATTACCTCCTTACTTGTAACGTTCGCGGAATCTAACACCAGTGTTGAAGCTTTCTCCCGGATGCACAATCAATTGATTCTCACCTTTGGCCAAACTAAAATAAGATGCCCCAAACTGTTTTAAGTCGGTTGCATCTTCTCCGTTTAAAAGCGTCTCTTCATTTTTGTGATCAAACGTGATAATGTCACCTGGATAGACGATATAAGGTGTTTGGTCTTCAGTTGTTGTTTTTAATTCAAATACCTCAACACTGTTCATCCTGACTCGTGACGGCGTTGGTCTATCTTGATATTTACCGATAAATAGTGTGATGTATTTTAAGCGACCTTGAAAGTTGTTGTTTACATCATTGTAAGTCGCTGTGAGCGCTCTTGTGTGTTTTAAGTTGAACCATTGCGCAATATAAAATGTGTATCTTTTTCCTTCTCTTCTTACTCGTAAATACATCAAAGTTAAATCCCTTGAATCATCATACAAGTAGTTTGATGAGCTGATAGCATACCTAGTGGTACTGTCTTCATATGGCCCAACTCGACCAAGCCCATGCCTACGCAAATAGTTTCTATTATTGTCCTTAACACCTAATTTGCCCAGCATATTCATATTTTCATCCTGAAAATAAATCTCCATTCTCCAGTTTTCAATTTCTCTTTCTGAGTTAATGTCTAAAGATGCTTCTATTTCAAAGTCCTGTATAGCATTGGAAATCTCTTTAAAAACGGCAGGTCCGTGCATTTTATCTCCTGAACCAAAATTAGTCGGTCTAACACCCGAACCATCTGCGCCCATAGCTCCTGATATATCAATAAAATTGGAATCAACCATATCCAGATTAGCGGTACTCCAATCGTCAATTGTGCTTCCGTTTTCATAAAGTACACTTGTTTTTGTATCAACGATTTCCTCGTTTCCATCTTCATCGACAGGCTGTCCAATCATGACATATTGATCTAAGTGATTCTGGATCATAGCAAATGTAACAGGTTCCAATACTTCTAATTCAAATATAGGATCTGCTTCAGCGGTGCCTTGATTAGTTAAAGTAACTGTATCAGATGGGAAGGTTGCTTGTTTCTCCTTGCTATAGCCGTATGGATCAGGGCAAACAAATGTAACGGTACCTTTTCGTTGATTGGAAAACTTTCTAAAGTCGGAAATGCCACCCTCAACCTTTGCATAATAAGTGCGACCTGGTTCATCACTAAATTCTAAAGGTACTGTCTCTTTAGTGATAAACCATTCAGCTAGTTCATCTTTTTTAGCTAGTGCGTCTTCATCATCTTTTACAACGTAACCGATTGGTTGAGTAATGTATAAAATATCTGTATCGGTTGATTCTACATAAGCACCTGGCATTCCTGATACACGTAGCAAATTATTATTGACTGGTGGGAAAGGTGATTTTTGTCTACCTTCCAAAGCATGTAGCCATGGTTTTGTTATGCCGTTAAATGTGATCTTTGTCATGTGATTATCACCTCCCTACTTAAAGCTACTTTCAATTTCTCGATCTCGTTCTTGAAGTTCGGTAATATCTCGATAGATTTCTCTACTTACTTCTCGGCCGTTTATCTGATTAATGACAGTCGTGTAAATAACTGCTTGTCCTTGTGATTGTTGTGGTTGACTTAACCTATTAGCAATCCGATCCGCTTCACCAGTTGGACTGATACCTTCAGCATAGCCAGGTGTATTGTTTAATGATCTTAGTATTTTCTTAGATTCATCGTGAGTGAATACTTGTGCTCCTCGAGGCACATCATCATAAAGACCAAAATTAGCCATTGCCCATTTACTGCCATATCGCACAAGTTCTGGACCTTCTTCACCTAACCAAGATCTACCTCCTGGATGTGAATCAGTACCTTTCGCAAAACCCAAAGCACCACCAATTAAGTCAACACCTACACTAATAGAACTAGGAACTAAATCCCAAATGTTATTACGTCTAGCTAAACTCACATCAACAGTTTTGTCGCCTTTCTTAGTTGCTTCATCATGAACTTTTTCAGCTGTGCCGTTATCGTCTACGTCCACATCTTTGTCAATGTCTTTACTTAAAACTTCGTTGACTAGTTCGCTACTTTTCTTGATGTCATCAATAGTTCTTTTATTCTTTGCCAAGTCCCGATTTCTATCTTTATAAACATTGGTATCAGCAATATCCACGATATTTTCTAATTCTCTTTTGGCATCACGTAAATTACCGACTTGTTCATCAATTTCTTTGACTTGCTCTTGATACTCTTGAGTCGTTAGTTTGCCTTCTTCTTTGTTATCTTCTAACTGTTTTTTTGCCTCATTCAGTTTACTAATTTCTTCCTCTAACTTAAGAACACCTTCGCCGCGTTCTGCGTTTAAATCAAGTTGTGATAAAATGATAGCTTCGTATTCATAAAGCAAATCATTATAGGCTTCAATTTCTTCTTTGGTTTTACCTAAGGATTCTTCCTTTTTACCTATCTGTTTATCTATTCGATCAATTTGTTGGTCATGCTTTTCACGGACAGAATCGAGCACATCTCTCTCATCTTCTAACTGTAGCAATTTTTCAGACAATTTAATTGCTTCTTCACCAGTCGCATCTCTGATTTTTTCTCGTAAAGAATGAATTTCTAAATCTTTTTCTCTTAAATCATCAGTAACAGAAGAAATTTCGGAAATAGTAGATGATCTTTCCCCTTCTAATTCCTTGATTTCAGCTTGTAACTCCCGTTGATCTTCTAGATTATTCTTATGTTCATCTAAGCGATCTTTAATCGCTACATAAGTGTCATCTAACAGCCGTTGTCTTTCAGCTTCATTTAATTCCTTAACCTTCTCTGTTACTTCAACATAAGCATTGCCTTGTTCGGAAATGGCTTGCACTTTAGAAGGTGTTTGTTCTACTATTTCTCCATTTAACTCAAGGAATTCTTCCATTTCTTGATTTGTAAACCCTGATTTCTCTAATAATCCTTCTTGCTCTTTCGTTAATGCTTCGATTGCTTTCTCGGTCTTAGCATCTTTTAGTTCTGTCATGATGTCCATATAGCGCAAAACTTCATCTGTAGATAGTTTGTTTTTCTCCTTGAGCGTTTCATACCGAGATACTAATTCGTCTAGGGTATCTAATTCTTCCTTGCGTTTTTCAATAGAATTCAAAACTTCTTCAGTGGATTCTTTAGATTGCTCGTTTAATAGATACACGCCTGTAGTTAATGCTGCTACACCGCCAACAGCCAATCCGACTGGACCACCTAAACCTAATAATCCAATTCTACCAATTAAACCGGCACCACCAGCTCGTCCAAGCATAGTTGATACACTACCACCAACTCTTAATAAACCGCCTATTGTGGTAGTCATGCCACCAAGGCCAACACTAACCGGTCCAATAGCAGCCGCTAAACCAATCAATTTTAAAATTGTTCTTTGTTGCTCTTCATCCATGTCCGCAAATGCTTCTGCTCCATCTTCTATCTTTTGAATAAATGGTTCTGCTGCATCTATCGCATCCATGACAGCTGGAACAAGTGCGTCACCCAAACTTATAGCAACATCCTTAATTCTGTTCCACATTATACGCATTTGCGATTCTGTTGTTTCATAACGCTTTTCCGCTTCTTCGGTTAAGGCAGTATTTTCTTTCCAAGCTCCAGAACCAATTTCTATTGCATCATTAAATACTTCTGTTGCTCCTGCAGCACGTAATAAAGTATCACGTAAACGAACTTCCTTAATACCCATTTCATCTAGAATACCGATAGCTGAAAGTCCACGATCTTCTGCAGTAGATAAACCTTCGATAAAGCTAATAATGGCACCAGTAGCATCTTGTTCATAAGCATCTTTAAAATCTTTAGCTGATACACCAGCTACTTTCGCAAAATTATCAAGGCTATCTCCGCCTGTTTCAGCTGCAAGTTGCATATTTACCATTACTTTACTAAAAGCTGAACCACCAGCTTCCGCTTCAATACCCACAGATGATAGTGCACCCGAAAAAGCTAATATTTCTGATTCGGTCAATCCAACTTGAGTACCTGCACCTGCTATTCGCATGGCCATACTACTGATCTCAGATTCTGTCGTTGCTAGATTATTACCAAGGTCAACAATCACGGATCCTAACTTGTCAAAATCATCTTGGCTCATTCCAACAATATTAGCAAATCTAGCAAATTCAGTAGCTGCTTGTTCACTAGTCATGTTTGTTGCTTCGCCTAAATCAATCATGGTCTTTGTAAAATCAGTAACGTTTTCTGTAACAATACCCAATTGACCGGCTGATTCAGCTACCGATGCTATCTGCTCTGTGGTCGCAGGAATATCCTTAGCCATATCTCTTATTTCTTGCCTAACTGTAGAAAGTTGTTGTTCAGTTCCCTCTACAGTTTTTTCTACACCAGCAAATGCTGATTCAAAATCCATAGAAGCTTTAAATACTGCAGCACCACCGGCAACAATTGGCGCAGTAACACGCATCGAATAATTTTTACCAAAGTCCGTCATACCTCGACCAATTGTTTGCATTTGCTGACCTGCGTCATCCATTTCGCGACCAAGTCGTTTCCACGGATTTATCTGTTCTTCTATCCTGGTATTAACGCGTTCTAATTGGTTTTCAGTACGGTTCATTTGTGCAGTAGCATTACGTAATTCATTTTCAAGGTTTTGTGTTTGCTCTGCATCTCTACCTTTTACCTGGACAGATTCATCATATCGTTTTCTTAATTCTTTTACCCGTTCTTCTTGTGTTCTGAATCTCCTAGTCAAAATATCAGACTGTTGTCTAAGACCTTTTAGGCTATTCGTATATTCTTTGCCACCTGATCGAGCAAGATTCATTTCTGAACGGAGACCTTTTAAATCTTTTTCAAAACCTTTTAATGATCTTGTAGCTCCTTCATCTTCCCAGGATAACCTAGTTCTTAAATTACCAACGTCTCTTGTAGCCAATTTCCCACCTCCTAACTACCACACATCAGATAGATAAACTTCCGGTTCATATTTTTCTGTGCACATTAATTCTTCAAAAAAATGGACGTCTAACTGATCGATTTCAGCTAGCGTCCATTTATGTGCATATCTATTTTCCGGAAACATTAATTTTTTATATAACTGTTTAAGGGAAGTGTACGCTTCTTTAAACGTCACTCCCCCTTCTCGTTTCCCTTTTCACTTTTTATTTTTCCAGATATTGCTTCATTTAATTTTTCGTCAGCATATTGTTTACTAGCACCAGCATACAATTGCTCGAGTGTAAATTGTTTGCTGAATACAATATCAGATAGAATTGAATTTAATTCATCTTCCTCGTCTAATAGTTGTTGATGAGTTGGTGTTTCTTCTTCACTATCTTCAATTTTAGACATTAATTCAAAATATTTTCTTCTGGCCAACATAGGCACAAACGGTGTAGTAAATGTTTTTGTTTTTCCGTCAATTACTAGATCGATTTTCATATTTTACCCCCTATACTGTTGGTGCCCAATTTTTATCAATCACTTCGGTAAACCATTCATCGATTATACTTGTATCTGAAACGTCAGGGTCTTGATCCCATAGTTTGTATTTTTCAAGACCATCGTCAAGACGTGGTAATCCTTCACCAGATAGGTTTGGTGTTTGATAAGTTGGTGTATCTTGTTCTGTCTGTTTGTTTTCTTCTGCAGGTGCCAATTTTACACGATAGACCCAAAAGTATTCATAACCTCCACGCGCACTTTTTGCTCTACCTCCAATTGCGATGTAAGGTGGATTGTCACTAGCAGCATCTGAAATACCACCATTAGCATCCGCTTCTTTTCCAAGTACATCCGCTTCAACCGTTTTTTCAAGATAAGCAGTGTTTACCTCTACCGTAATTGGTCCTTTGGATGAATCTGAAAACAATACCTTGTCATCAGCTCGTAAGTTTCCTCGATTAATGGTTGGCTGTAAATTTAATGCCATTGCAGGACCAAATTCTTTTACTTCACCATAAGTAGTACTTGTACTATCTTCTGATTCAATAATTGCATAATGTAACATGTCTAAACCTTTAATTGCCATTTTGTTTTCCTCCCTTAAATAAAAATAACAACCTACTCAATGTCGGTTGCATAACTAAAACGTAATATTTTTCTAAATTTCTGAGCATCATTGTCATATGTTTCACTTTCAAATATCCGATTAAATCCAACAACCTTTAATCGATCCTTTACTTCTTCTACAATGTCAGTAAAGTCGCCTGTTGAATAAACGTCTACCTGGTAAAAATATTTGGTAGATAATTCATCATCATCTGCATTTAATGCGGATGCTTGATTGTATTCGTTATACACAATGTACTCATCATCACTATTGTTATTAGTCATAGCAGATACAGGAATATTTATAGGAAGGAGCGCTTCACGTAATATTTTTTTAATACTCACAATTTCAGCTCCTTCCTTAGTTCCTCAACATAAATATCTAATATTTGACCTTTGCTCAATTCATAAGAAATACTAGCAAAAGGTTTAGGTGGTATAAACCTCTTAGCCATCACATTATAATAACCAAACTCGTGCATGTATAGATAGTATCCAGGCTGTTGTACTCCACCTTCAGTACCTACCATCACCTCTCCCTTTTTGGGTTCAGTGCGCACAATAGACTCCTGTGCTTCTCCTGAATATGGCTCAAGTCCGTGGTTATATACTTCTTCTTTCATACGATCACGTAACAAATCACCAGCTTTTCTCAAAGCACGGTTCTTAACACGACTAGGAGCCAATTCAATTAATTCAGTTTCTCGCAATAACTCATCTAGACCTTCAAATCTTAAGTCCATTATGCTAACGACCTCACAACAACGGTCATGGAAACATTTAAACCATCATCATTTTCAATCGATACAATTTCATGCTCTTTTTTATTCCACACAACGGTTAGGTTATTCGGTCTCTCGTTTTCATCTAGAGACTTTTGATAACGAATAGTAAATTCACGATTATTTTCCATGTTGTTTTGTGCTGCAGCATAGAATCGATTTCCTCGTAAGGTTTTTAATCCGCCCCATACCGTTTTATAGTGAGTTGGCTCAGTGATAGGAAATCCATTTTCATTTGTTTCACCTGCAGGTATTTGAAATTTGAGTCTTTCTCTTAATTTTCCTGCGTTCATTCTTCATCACCTGCCGGCAATTCACGAGCTTTAAGCCGTAAAATGATACGTTCCAGACTGAATTTTAAGTTAGCAGTCACTGTACCAATGACCTGCGGACGACGCTCTTCATAATAATTGGCAACCAATAATTTGATAGCCATCCCATAACTTTTAGTTGATTGATCTTTGATTCCTGAATCGTCTAGTTCTTCAACTGCCACCTCTATTAAATCGTCAAGGAAGTTCTTTTCTTCCTCTTCATTTTCGATAATGTCTTCTATTCTTAAGTATCTCGCTACTTCTTCAACACTTGGCAATGCCATCACTCATTACCTCCTATTCAGCAAGTAATGATTCTAAATGTTCCAAAACACCTTTACGTGCTTTTCCTGTTTTTTCTTTCTCAATTAATTCAGAAACTTGTTCCGATTCTAAATCTACTAGTCTTTCAACAACTTCAGAAACATTCCCGTCAAGAATGGAATCTCCTTTATTTTCCTCAACGATTTCATAATTGATCTTGTGCTTTTTCAAAAGTTCTAACCGTTCCTCGTCAGCCTCGACAACTGTACCTGCTTTAATTGGTTTTTTTGTGATGCGATCTCTAAATCTTTTATCTGCTTTAATTTTTACCATTTAAATTCACCTCTCGTTTTAAATTATTTAAAGAGGGGATAATTACCCCTCATCCATTAAGCTTCTGGTTCTGTAGACACTTTCGCAATACGGAATGCAGATTTTAGCTTGATTTGGTGATCTAACCAAGCTGTTAACACAAACAATTCAACACCTGTTTTCACATCTTTGTCACGATCACGTAACATCTGAAGATCGTAGTTAAAGTGAGAATAAGCGAAGTCACCAACGATAGGATCTGTAGCAGCATCCACGAATTCAGTAGGTACACCTAAGACTTGTTCTGGTTGTGCACCATATAGAGATGCATTACCGTTGGCTAACACCTCGATAATGTCCATGTAATCTACATAACGCATTACCACTTTAGCATTATCACGGAAATCTTCGTGTAAATCTGCAATAGCTGCTTTAATTGCTTTATATTTTGACTCCCCGTTCACTTCTTTGATTGCATTTTGAGTAGAATAGAAGGACATGTGCTCTTCACCAGTTGCTGGTGTTGTAGCAAACGCAACCTTTTTCTCTTTGGCTGATAAACCGGACTCTAATGCCTGATCAACAGTTGCAACTAAATTTGTTGCACTGCCGTTTAATACAGTTTCTGAAATCGGCACAAACACTTTAAACTTATGACGACCAAACGTAACACTGTCACCAGTCGCTTTCATTTCCTTAGCAGTTTCTGTGTCTCCAATAAATGAGTCGTCATCCAATTGGAATGCAATTTTCGGAATTTCTAAGTTGGTTTCTTGCGTAAACACGGAGATATCACGCAATGGATTCTTAACAAATGGTTCATGAATCAATTGATTGGAAACAGTCTTAGGTAGTAATTTCTCTCCACCAGTTGAAGGATCAGTGTTATCACCTAACGCTTGTCGAACATCATTAGAGATTGGTTTCCCTGTCATAGTGGAACGAACCATTTCTGCTTTTGCTTCAATCACTTTTTGTTTTGGATCCTTAATGGTTTGAAGATTCTCTTGTTGTTCAAATTTTGCTCTTTGTTCAGCTTCAATTTGATCGTGCTGCTCTTTAATTACATCGAAACGCTGTTTTAAATCATCCCGTGACTTTTGAAGTGCTTGAATATCTTCCGTTGATTTAGAAGTATCGATAGCTGCATCCGCTAGCTCATCTTCCACTTTTTGAAGTTGTTGACCAATTGTGGTCATATTTTGCTTGTATTCAAAAAGTGTTTTCTTTCCACCGAAATACTGTAGGTTATTCAGGCGCAACCATTGCCCTTTTTGACGTTGTTGCACAGATCTCAATAATGCTTTACTTTTTGCCATGTTAAATTCCTCCTAATATATCTTGAATTAATGCTGAATTTTGCTTTGATTGTTCAGCTATTTTATTTCTTCGTGCCATTTCTTCTTCAGAAATACCTGTTTCTTGTTTATCCACTTTCTTTTGAAGAACTTTTGGTACGTTTTTATATTGCTTGAATAAATCTTCACTTACGGATGCTACTGCTTGGTTTTCTTCTAGCACTACATCGTTTAAACCTATTTCTTGCGCTTCTTCGGCAGATAACCAAGTTTCATCATCCAACAATTGCTTTAATTTATCTTCATTTAGCTTTTCGCCTGCCTTTTGAAGATAACTTTGAACAGCTGATTGATTAATTCGGTCTAGATCATCCGCTTTTTTACGCAATTCATTGGAATTCCCTAGCGCAATCGTCCATGCATTATGGATCATCATCATAGAATTTTTATACATATGAATCTGATCACCAGCCATTGCGATTACACTAGCGATCGATGCAGCCAGCGCATCTACAAAAACATTCACTGTTGCAGAATGGCTTTTTAGCATATTGTGAATGGCGATTCCTTCGAACACAGCACCACCAGGTGAATTAATGTGTACATTGATGTTCGAAACATCGCCTAGTGCGTCTAAGTCTTGCTTAAAACTAGATGCGGTTGTATCTTCTTCCAACCATTGATAGCGTTCAATGTCGCCATAAATAAAAATATCCGCTGAATCTTCTTGGTTAGCAGACATCTTCATACTCCAAAACTTTTGCTTTTTAGCAAAATGTTGTAGGTTCAATTTTAATTGTCGATTCCTCACTTAACCCACACCTCCTTCCAAGTGCATAAAAAATACACGCATTAAGCGTGTTAATCTTCGTTATTAGTGCTATTGTTAGTTGACTTCCTTTTACTTGGATCCATATCAATTGGATAAAGGTCACCAGACACCCACAATTTAGCAGCGTTGCCGCCTTCAGGTGGTTGATCTTCTAATTGTCTTACTTCATCTGGTTTCAACCACCCACTCCTAATTGCTTTCGTATAATAATCCGCTTGTGTGGATGTATCAGCTCTCAATAATGCCTTTGTATTAAATTTAAAATAAAAACCAGCTTTTCTTTCAGCTGGTGTAAGTAGCTTTCTATTAAATTCTTGTTCATATTGCCTTACAATCGGCATTAGAGTGAGGTCCACATACATTCGCATTAACTGTTCATTACTTGAATAGCTTTGCCCTTCAGTGTCATTAAGCATAGTTACAGGCATATTATAAACATTGGCTACACGGGAACGAGTGATACGCTCTGTTACTAACGTATCAGCTGCAAGATACTTTCTTTCTATGGGGGTTATCTCAACCCCCTGTTCTTGAAATAAAATGCCGCCGTTGTCCTTGTAAAATCGCTTAAAATCATCAATTACTCGCTGTCTCTTTTCGGTATCCAGGTTGCCGCCGTACTTTAAAATAAATGAATTAGGAGCCGATTGCATCTCCTTTAAACTGAATTCCCGAACCGCTTTGTCAAAATCATTCGCGTTTTGTAATACATTGATCGGACTGATTCCTTTTAAACTATTAGAACTAACAATATGCTTAATGTGTAACATTTCCATGTTATGCACATAATATCGATTTCCGTCTTCACCTAAAACCTGGTACCATAATTCTTTACTATTTCTTTCGATAACTGGCTCCACATAATCTGGATGTATTAAGGTAAGCCTTGATGGTTGCAATCTTATATCACGTTCAATAAGAGCATATCCATTCCCTTTTTCATCTCTTTGCGTTTCAAGATTTCGAATGAATTCAAACCCAGTCATATTTGGATTTGGATCATTAATAAGTACATCTGATGCGCTATTTTGCTTCATTTCATAGTTTTGATACAGCTTTAATGGCAATGTAGCCATACTATTAGAAAGCCTGGTTACTGCGCTAAAAATCGTTTCGTTTGTTGCTAAGGTGGAATTATCAATACCCCAAAATGTCTTTCCCATCCAAGAAGAAAAGTCAAATCCATCCCCCTTCCACGCTGCATATGCGTTGTATAAAGAGTATTTTAATCGTTGGAAGAATTTCAATGTTTCACCACCTTTCAAAGTTGGCTTTTATTCGAAATGCAACATTAAATATTTTGTTTTTTGCAAGTATCAATTTCCCAATAATCGTATGGTCTAAAGTTATATTTATCAGTAACCCATCTTTCCAAAACGCTGTCACAGTCTAAATTGTTTGGTCTGTTTACATCATCCTTAACAGTTACAACAACAGGGTCATTTCCTTCAATCACCACAAAAAATGTTCTATCCATAATAACACTCCTTCTTTCGCATTTTGTGTCACTTCATAAGATCAGCCATACTAACCACACCAATATCTCCGTCACCAGTAGGAACAACTAGTTTTTCCATAACCTTCGTATGAGCATTAAGTAAAGCTGCAAATCCATCAATTTTACGATAACGGCCAGCTTTAGTTGGTAATCTGTTGTTATTTCTGTCCTTTACCAACTCTACATTGTTGATATACCAACGCAATAATGGGTTTTCATTAAAGATTACCTTGCCATCCAAGAACATTTCCTTTAGATCATCAAGTGCTGGGCCAAGGGTTACAAACCCTTGTCTTATTTTTTCGGTTACATAACCTTTATCCTCTAGCGATTTATTTAACCTAAACGCTTTTGCTGGATCATACGTTATAAGTTCAACGTTATATTTTTCAGCTTGATCTTCTAGCCATTCTTCTACAATATCTTTGTTGATATATTCTTCATCAACAATTGTCAAATAGCCTTTCTCTGCCCATTCTCGGTAAGGTATTTTTTCATTACCTTCCTTCACCTTTTTCAAGGGGATCCATGAATGGGATAAAACAAATACCTCACCAGTTATTAAAGGAAACTCGATACAAGCACTGGTAAAGTCCTCGGAATCAGATAAATCGTATCCCCCAATTCCTATTTCGCCTAAAAGCGATTCGATATCTTTGTGTTTGTTGTTCTTTTCTAATGTTTTAAAGTCAATAAAAGGAACCTTGCTACCATTCGCAAATATATTAAATTGCTTGGTGATAAAATCGGAACGTTCTTCAGGATTCCGCTTATCCTTATCCCAATCATCCATGAGTACATCTAAATCAAGAGACACGCCCATGTTTGGATTAGCTTTAATCCATGTTTCTGGCTTTTCGAATTCTTTTTCATTGTCCAATTCAGCGAAATAATAAAAAGTACGTTCATCTTGGATAGCTCCGTCTAACACCTGGGCGCCATCATCATAATACTTCACTAATGGCCCATCCAGTTGATAGCCAGCTGTAGTGATGTATAAAATTAAAGGTTGCTTACGAGATCCCCGAGACTTTTTAATAACATTGATCAATTTATAATCTTTAAACTCGTGGATTTCATCAAAAACACCTAAGTGCGTATTTAAACCATCTAGCTTTTCACTATCAGAAGCTCTAGGTTCGATCTTAGAAATGGTTTTATCGTAAGCTATATAATCCCGGGTTGGTCTAAATTGTCTTCTCAGTTTCGGCGATTTTTTAACCATCGCTTTCGCTTCATCGAAGATAATACTTGCTTGTTGTTTCGTATTGGCCAACAAGAAAACATCAGCGCCATTTTCCCCATCTTTTGAAAAAGAATAGAGCGACAAACCACTGATTAAAGTGGATTTACCGTTTTTACGACCAATAAAAATAAGGCCCTCACGGAAGCGCCTTATACTTGTATCTTTATGAATCCAACCATACAGAGAACCAATAACAAAATGCTGCCACGGTTGAGCAACTAATTTATCATAATCGCCTTTTGACGGCTTGCAAAATTTTTCAATAAATCTAACGGGATGGTACCCTTTTTCTTCTACAAAAATCCAAGGAAATTCTTCAGTACCTTGCCTTTTTAAATCATTTAAGTGCCTTCGCGCAGAAGAGATATTATTTTTACTAGCTACAATTTTTCCTTTTACAACTTGCTCGGCGTACCATGTCGTTAATAACTTGTCGGATGGCTTTTCGAGAATATTACCCTTTTTCACCTGGTCTTTTTTCCATGTGATAAAACTAAAACTTTGCTTCGCCTTCTGAATGTTAGAAGTTGTCGAAGTCGTCATCATCTCCACCATTCTCTATCTTCTTTCGTTGTGCTGGAGTTAGACCAAGTGACTTCAACAAGTTATTTAAGGTTTGTACGGTTTTTGTTAGTTCGATAGCGAGAGGATTTTTCACAAGATTAGTCGCTCCAGCTTTATTGGTATATTCATACATAAGATCTGTTTTATTGATTTCTTTTTTTAATTTTCGATAAAACCGATGTGTTTCTATATAGATTTGAATCAATTCTTCATCCGATTCTTTATAATTATCACCTAGGTATTCTCTCAGTAATTTCGCAGTTGGAACCGCCATTTGGTAAATCCTCCTCTCGCTAATTTTGGTGTTACCCCCCCTTTCATGAAATTTTTTCCGCGGTGTACACGAAGGGGTGCTTCGCTCTATAGCATCAAGGCTTCCCACTTTCGGGGGTAGGGGGGATATCACCAGGTTTGTTCTGGATTTTCATTTACTTCAAACGTTTTTATTTTACTTGAAATATTTTTCTCTTTCTTCTTTTGTCCAAAACCTTTTTCCGGATGTAAATCGTTATGACAATCGAAGCAAACACTTATCAGGTTAGTATCTACCAAGGCTAAGCTTGGATCATCTCTTAGGTGGACAACGTGATGAACCGTATCAGCTGGTATCGGCTCTCCATCCTCCATGCATACCTGGCACAGATACTCATCCCTTTGCAGTATAGTGTCTCTTTTCTTTTGCCATACCCCACTCTTATAAAAAGCGTCCCTCATTTTTTTCGTTAAGATGGTGGTACTTTTCCAACGGAATGGATTAACTTTCATTCTAGATCAGCTTTCAATTCTTTCATTCGTTGATTAACCTCAAGTTGTAATCTCTCACGAGTAGCTTGATCTCTTGTCCGTCTTATCTCTTTTTGTTTTGCCCGTACTGCCTTATTAGTCACATAGCAGGTAAATCGTTTATGACAATGCTGGCACTTGAAGTATGTCTCTTTAATTCCTTTCGGATGGTCCTGATCTTTGAACTGTATGGTTGTTGGCATGCCACAATTGGTACATTGTGCTATCATGTTAGATCACCGTCCCTCTGAATTCCAAGGCTTATGTTTTACAGTACGAATATCATTCACGCTACCTTTATTGGCATGCTCAATGTGAATAGCATTACCACCTTCAAGTGGTTTTCCGCCTCTTGTTCTATAATCAAAGCCAACGTGTATCTTACTTTTTATTTCTTCGCCTTTATAAAATACTCGAGGTACACTATCAATATCATCTAACTCAATGACTAATAGTTTACTACCAGAATCATTAACGTGCTTCGGATTCCCATAACTATTGTTGCTAGGAACTCCCTTTCTATATTTTAAAGTGCACCATTTATCAACAAAAGCACCGTTGCAACCAGGACAAACTGTGACTTCTACATACTCTTTTTTCTTAACAAAAACTCTTTCCTCTTTACCACAGTGCAAGCATTCGTAAACGACATATCCTTCTGTGTTTCCGCTCATGTTTGATCACCACCGGTTAAAATATCCTTAATGATCTGTTCCGCCTTGTTGAATGATAGATCCTTACTATAATCAATAGTTATATTAGAATTAATAACGTGATCTTGAATAATTGTTGTAAAAGATATGTCATAAGTATGACTAGTTTTATGTGCCATTGGTCTTACATCCGCATAAAGAATGGATGATTCTGTTTTCTGTATATCTGTTACTTTAATATCCATCATTTATCACCATCCTTTTTATTAATCACAACTTTCATATCACTTTTCCTTATTTCTTCTTCTGGAATGTTGTGTAAGTTCGACAGTGTTTTAATAATGACATCGGTGTTATGTTTCTTTTGTTGTTCCTCTAACTCTTTCAACGAAGCAGTAGTTTTCTTCGCTTCACGTTGTACTGCTTTTAATCCTTTGATTGTATCGGAAACATCTGCAGTAATTATTAATGTTCCAGCACTTATTTTCTTTTGTTTCATTCGCCTGTTATTAACCTCTTCGCCAGATCTAGTAATTACAGGTTGAACTGGACCCTCGCAACGATTACACCCTAACCCATCAGTAAATTTAAATTGACGTTCTGTAAATACTTCTCGATAACCACATTCCATACATTCAAGTGTAGTTACTTTACCTTCGCACGACTTATCGACTGCCATGATCTACACGCTCCTTTTCAGGTACTAAAAAAGACACCTCGTTATGAGATGTCTTGAATATTTAAACTTAATATTGTACTACTGCATCATCATCTTCATTTGATTCGACTTTACCATTTAATCTTTCTATTTTCACAATGTGTGCAGGTGCTATCCATAAATCTTCTTTGATTTTTACATAATCGTTATATATTTGTCCGAATTCATCTGTTGTTTTCTCTATTACTTTTGATACACTAATATCTACATTATGTGTTTCACTTGTAACCAAAGTAATCCTTGTTTTCATATTATCTACCACCTTTATCCTTCTATAGGAATCTATTAGACAAAAAGATCCCGCGCTAAAATTTAAAAGACACCATCGATTAACAGCGTCTTTGGTTCTTTTTTATAAATATTTTCCATGAAAAGTTACTACACCTTGTTCGTTCACTTCTATTGTTTCAACTCTTAATGATTTACCTCTAACAGTAACAACATCTGCTTTCATCATCAGTTTTACTACATCATAATTAGCAGTATCAGCATAAGAACCTTCGCCCTCAACGATTTTTACATCAAGATATTTTTCTTCATTCATCTACTTTTCCTCCTCTCTATATACATCCATTTCGACACAAAGGGTAAATACTCCTGCTTATTTTGCAGGATTTTTAAATTTATATGTCGAATAGACTATAAAAGGAGGTGTGGATAAATGGCAAAGA
This sequence comes from Gracilibacillus salitolerans, assembly GCF_009650095.1. Taxonomy (GTDB): domain Bacteria; phylum Bacillota; class Bacilli; order Bacillales; family Amphibacillaceae; genus Gracilibacillus; species Gracilibacillus salitolerans. Next base: position 2,995,677 of record NZ_CP045915.1, read on the forward strand.
CAATTCATGTTATTCCTCATCCAAACGGTGGATGGCAAGTGAAAAAAGGTGGATCTGATAAAGCATCATCAATTCATTCTACCCAGCAAGAAGCTATAAATGCTGCAAGAGCTACTTCTCAAAGAGAAGGTCTTGAACTTGTAATTCATCGTCCAGATGGAAGAATCCGTGACAAAGACTCCCACGGTAATGATACCTATCCACCTAAAGGATAAAAAAATATCATCAAAAAAAGGCACTCACTTAGATCTGAAGTGAATGCCTTTTGGAAATTTCTTATACTACAATAATAAAGCATAATTTTTATTATGCTCTTCTCTTTTTCTGCCATTTTTCTGCACTTAACCATTTAGATTATTCTAATCTAGTCTTCATCTATAGGGCCATATCTTTCTAATGCTTTACCAATTATTTCTGAATATTGATCAGTATTGATTAAATCACATTTATGTAGGTGGTTTATGGTCTCATGCAATCTTTTAGTATATTCAATGTTCTCTTCGCCCGGTAAGTCAGCAGATTCATCATCCACATCATCAACTAAAAGTTTATATTTTTGCTGTATCATTGTATAGAAGTTAGATCCTTCTTCTAAAGTCTTAAGTTCATCCAAAGTAAAAGAAATAATTGGTCTTTTTTCGCTATACATTATCTTTTTTCTCTTGCCTTCACCATATCTCCAACCATAACCACCCATGCCTAGTATTGAGATAAAAACACCAAATTTAGCATTTCTATCAGGAATAATTTCAGAAAGTTTAGTTACCATACCGACGTCGATTGATTTTGATTTATAGTTTTTGCATTCACACACAATTTTCGACCCTATATTAATCTTAATAAATGGCGGCAAAGCCTTACTGCTAAAAGTCGTTTCAATATCTGTTTCATTGTCAGCTGTTCTCTTGTTTTTCTTAACATCTTCTATAACATCAAATCTTTCAAATAAAAAGACTGCTAGGTCTTCTAGGACTCTACCTTTTTTCCAGTTAAGGCCTTTCTTCCAAGTTTTACTCTCTTCCACCTTGGATCTTAATTTTTTAAACTTCTGAAGAGAACCATCCTCATTATCTAAAATTGGCCAAAAAATATGGTCAAGTTCATTATCTTCACATCTCGCCAATAAATCTTGTAGCTTTGTATACTCCTCCATATTCAAACTAGACATTACTATATATTCCCCTTTTAAAACCCACAACAGCTTTATCCCATTCAATAATGGAATCACATTGATCACACAGTGTATTTTGAGAGTTAGCTTTGTAGTATTCTTTTAAAGAATTAAATGTAATAAAGTGCCGATACTGTTCTCCAATACAAGGAACTCTTATGATTATTTTTAATTTTTTTTCTTTAAAAAGTTCGATTAAGATTTCTTCAGCAAAATCCATATCTATGGGTGTATGTCTAGATACTAAATGCTTTGTAAGAACATCACTTGGACGGAGATCCAAAATTTGTTTTTCTAGAGCTCTCATCACGCTGGGTGGCAAAGTATATTTCTTCTCTATATTTGTTAAGTCGATCGATAACAATGTTTACCACCCTCTCTTCAACAAAAGTATTTGTTCCTCTTATTAAATATGCGTCGATTCCTTGTTCCACAAGAAACTTATAAGCTCTATCATTTGTCTTTAAGCTTACTCCTAATAAGTCAATAAGTCCATCCTGTCTTGATCTTCGAGCTGCTTGTGCTGCTGCGCCAGACCTAAAACCTTCTTCCGTTGATTCTACACTAATTATGTGACTAATTCCATCAGAACGTTGTTTAAATATGGTAACTTCTTCACCATCTTCTTCATCTGTTTTATGAATTTCCATCAACTGTGCTTCATAAGAAAATTGAATATCTTGTATTAGTCTATTATGGAGAGCTGGTTCTTGATCGACGTCTATGTTGGCCACTTTTAAAAGTTCATTTGAAAACTCCTCAATACTTTCTTGAGCCTTAAACGATGCTTCTGTAATTTGAGGATTATTATGGTTCGTTGCTTGCTCAGCAAACTTGTAAAGTGCCTCTGGAATCCATTTTGGGGCATATATCAAGGCTTGACCGACATAATCCTTAGCCTTGTTGAAGATCATGTTTGCAATAGGTGTCCAATCATATCTATTCTTCTTAACACCATTGACATTGTGTAAATTTGCTGATGGATTCAATACAACTTTAACATTTTTTGAACTATTATAAAAAACACAATGGCAAAAAAATAATTTCTTGTACAACCTTGTAGAACCATCTATCCTTGAACCAGAAATAACACTTGGTGCTACAAAAGAAAATGTATAAGAATCATTACTCTTATCTTGGTAGATTCCTGTTAATAAAATATCATTTAACTTTGGCATGACTATAGATAAATCTTCTGACTCGTTATCTGGATTTATATCCCATAAGTTAATTTGTGTATAATTCTCTCTGTTTGCATATAAATTATATAAAAGTCCCTCAGGGAGATTTTCTTGCAAATTATAAACAAATGTATAATTGTTCCCATCAATTTGATGCAAATTCAACCATTCTTTTATCACTGGTTCTGGAAGTTCTGGACCAAAAAAACCATTTGATGTTGCCTTTTCACACAGAATGTTAGCCATTTTTTCTCTTGAATTACTTTTCTTAATATTAAGAGTCTCAAATATACTATTATAATGTTTTAGTTGAGTGTATTTACCCAAAATTTTAAATATGTTATCCCAATTCATATAGTTCCCCTTTCTAAACACAATATGCTATCTACTTGTTAAGTTACCCATATCTTATATTGTGTGTAATTCGAATATATACTGAACTATACGTCCTGCTTGCATTCTATTAATATAAGTAAAATGAATTACACATTCGTTATTTATGGGTAATTATAACCTAAATAACTAATAATTGGTAGAGGTTTTTCCATATAAGTTAATGAGGCAAAATAGAATGGCTTAATTACAATTTGGACTGTATTAAAAAAACTTGGAATTTTATATCCAAGTTTTTTCTCATTATTATTTAGGTTCGTCAACAATAGCCCGCCCCGTTACTTTAAGATGAGACTAATCCGAAAAGCCTTAATAAAGCGTACAAAGTAAATCCTATACCGATAAATATGATAATAAATCTAATGATAAATCTAATTATCCAATGCACTTTAGAACTAATGAAAAAATCAATAATTCCAACAGCTAAGAACAAAACCCCTATAATAAAAATGATTAAAATTTCCAACGAACTCACTTCCCTACGTAAAAATAATAACATAATATTCCATTTATTTTCCCGAAAAAGAAAAGACAATCATTGATTGCCCTTTTAAACTTTAGCACTGTTTGTTGAAAAGTATAAATGCGATATTACATATCGTTTATTAATTCTAGTTGGTATACTTTTTTACATTTTAAATTAACTGTATACGATAACTTTTTCATTACAAAAGAACCCAATTACATCCAATTATTTGGAATTCCATTCATATTGAATATCAGGTAAATCTTCTTCATTTTCATGACCTCTACCAATGATTTCAAATCCATGCTTTTCGTAAAATCTTTGTGCATTTTCATTTACTTCAAATGTGTATAATGTTAATTTTCCACTTGATTGTGCTTTAACTTTATCTAGCAATGTTTGACCTATACCGATTCCTTGATAATCTATATGAATATATAGTTGGCTTATTTCCCTTTCATTATAGGCAATCATTCCAACTACTTTTTCATCAATTAACGCTAGATCTATTTGAAATTGTTCAGATAATATATGATTTAAAAAATAAACGTGATTTTCAAAGCTGTGTATTTCTTTCTGATAAATAGCCTGTTCTTTACTATCTCGCCACATATCCACTGTTTGTGCAGCATACTTGGGATTATACTGATTAATTATGACTTTGTGTTGGTTCACTAAAATGCCTCCTCAAAGTTATTTACCGATTTATATGTTGTTATCTTGGTATAAATCTAACTAATACTACCCGTTGCGAGTATTAGTTTTTATAAAATTTCTTTTTAGCTTCTTTCACTAACCTGCTTCGTTAGTTTAAGTGAATTTCTTCACAATATCACAAATATTCATATTAAAATTATACCAGAAAATAATAAATTGTTGTTCTTATTTTCCATAGTTGTATTTAATTGTACATTATTATGATTGTATTGCATTTATAAGTTATATGATTAAGCAATCATATAACTTCCAGTTTTTTTTCTTTATATCTAGAACTATTTATAACTAGGAATACCTTGTGTCGTTTTATCAAGCGAAAACTGTTTCATCTTATTAAATAGTCTCAGCTCATCATATGTAAAGCTTGTAACTTAAATTTTAAACTTTTTCATTGCTTGGTCTATTCCATCCTGATTTATACCAATATATCGTAACGTAATATCCGGACTAGAGTGATTAAATATTTCTTGTAACATCGCTACGTCCTTTGTTTGTTTGTAAAAATGGTAACCGAAAGTTTTTCTTAAAGTATGTGTGCCGATTTCTTCTAGACTGACATATTCTGCAGCATCTCGTAATATCTTATAAGCCATACTTCTTCCAATTGGCTTATTAATTCCTTTCCTACTTTCAAATAAGAATTGATAATCTTCTTTTCCTTCCGTAAATTTCTTTAATTCCTTCTTTAATGAATAAGGAATATCTAACCTCTTCTGTTTTCCGGTTTTTTGTTCCCGAATACTAAAATATGCTCGTTTTGCATCTGCAACCCTTAATGTTAAAATATCTGAAATTCGCAAGCCACTATTTATTCCAACTAGAAACATAATATAGTTACGTTCATTTTTTCTTTTCAAATATTGTTTTATGGTTCTAATCATTTCAGGGTCTCTAATTGGTTGTACAAAGTTCATGCTTGTTTCACCTCACATTTATAGACTTCTACACGCATAATAAATGCTAGTTTATAAAATGCTCTTGACTTTACTCTATAATATTTTCTCTCGCTAAAACCCAATTCATTATATACCTCGTAATCATATATATCTTCATTCGTTAGATATCGACATACAATAATTGATCTTTCCTGTTGAGAAAGCCTATTTACCGAACGTTGTACCCAAAGAATAAAATTTTTTCGTTTTTTATCCAAGTCTATGCGTTTAATAGCTGTATCTTCTGTTGAAGAATGAAACGTATTATTTGGTGTTGGTGGTGTAATCGTAAATGTTGATGTTATTTTTGGTTGAAAGTCTTCCGGATCCATTAAGAGATACATTCGATAATTCTCTAAAATAGATTCTACTTTTTTTCTAGTTTTCTCTCTATCTATCTCAGGTAATTTAAATGGTACGTTCATACTTTGTTCCTCCCCCAGCCAATTTTTGCCTATATACTCCACCATGTTCCCGTTTATACATTAGGCTTGCTAAGCAACCGATAAATATTAGTCGCTTAGCAAGTACGTTTATTCTTTTTACTATATCTTCATCCGCTATTCGTTTTAATTGAAGCTGGTACCGCCTGAATTCTAGTAAATTTTCATCGATATTCTCTTCAATTGTCTTTACCATAATAGCGCTCCATTTCTTTTCTTAATTGACGATCGGTTAATTTACGAAAGTACTGTTCACTATATCCACTTACTAGGGACAATTGTTGAATTATGGATTCTCGTTTGTTTTCACTCATCCTAATAACTCCTAAAACCCTGTAATTTTTTCATCTCAAGGGCTTCCCTGTTTTTATTGATTCGATCAATGCCAAATTTACAGTATTCTTTATCAAGCTCAAATCCAATCCAATTTCGTTGTGTATTATCACATGCAACAGCGGTTGTAAAACTTCCCATACAATTATCCAAAACTACATCACCTCTGTTTGTATATGTCTTTATAAGATATTCAAATAATGTCAAAGGCTTCTGGGTTGGATGAAAAGTTTTACCGTCTCTTGCAAAATCTAAAATTGATTTAGGATAATTTGTATGGGTAGTTGTATATTCTTTCATGAGACTTGTATCACCTTCTTTAAAAATACCACCTACACGTTTTCTTTTACTTTTTCTCACTTTAAGAAGTGGAACAATACCTTGCGGATGATAAGTTGGTAGCTTCTTATAAAATACACAGATGTTTTCATGATTTTTTAATGGCATTTTCTTAGCATTTTGAAAACCGGTTGTATGTTTTCCCTTCTTCCATATCCATTCGTATCTGAACCAGCTCATATTGCTTGCAACTAGCTTAGAAGTAAATGGCTGACTAGCTGTTAGTACAATTGCGCCATGATCTTTAATGATCCGCTTATATTGATCCCATAATAGATCGAAAGGAATGATTTCATCCCATCGACAATTGGTGGTACCGTATGGTAAATCACATAGAATCATATCTATGGATTTATCCGGAATACACTTCATTCCTTGAATGCACTCCATGTTATAAATAGTGTTTTTCTCAATATTCATTTCTTTTCCCCTTTCAAGATGGTATAATAAATCTTGTTAGGGAACGCTTGTTCTCTTTATATTCTATCCTGTCTCTGTAAAAAAATATTACTAACTGTAAACTTAGAGACAGGATAGTAGTTATTTATTCTTTTTCCTCTCGAGTTCCGCTACTCTTGTAATTAGATTTGCCATATGATGAATTACTGCATCTGTAGCGATTACTTGCCTATTTTCTTTCTTTAAGTCTAGATAAAATTGTTTGGCTTTTTCGTACTTATCCAATCCCTTTCACCTCACAAAAATCATATAGCTAAATTTATGACGGTTACATGCAATTGTAAAATTAGCAACCGCTACTCCATTAGGTGTATAACGCATTTATGGACTTCTGGTTAGTCTTCCTACTAGTACTACTCTGTTTAACAAGTGATCACCCCTATATTTAAATCATACTCAATACTGATCTAGACTTTTGACTATATTTGGCTCCCGCCCGTTACACCTTTTAAAAATAAACATACTATGCATTATCTGAATTCAAGGAGGTGTTTCGTACATGGGTGCTAGCTATGGATATGGTGGTGGTTTTGCACTGATTGTAGTATTGTTTATCCTATTAATTATCATAGGTGCTTCCTACGGTGGTGGCTATGGAGGTTACGGATATTAATTTGATTTTTAGTGTATCTAGCATTTTGTAACCTCCTTTCTAAGATACAGATGAACGCCCGTCTGTATCTTATATACATAACGCTACTCCCCCTGGATAATTTAAAATTCGCTTCATGCTACACTGTCCTTTTTCTTGTCGCAAAGGGCTTTGTGATTTTTTGGTTATCCGATTGATGTAAAAGAGCAATAATGATTTCCATAGGCGAGCGATTTAATTCCTTTGCAATTTCTTCTACCTCGACACCTTCTTCATGCAGCTCCGTTACGACGCAAATTAAGCCTTCTGAATAAATTCTGTTATAGTCTTCTAAGCAATGTACAAGACCTTTCTTGTGTTTGTGTTTATTTAATTTTTCTCTTGCCCTTTGACTTATAGAAGGTTGATTTTTTGTCAATATTCATACCTCCTAGATCAAATCACCGTTATGATCTAAGTATTTATCTCTCCATTTTTCAAACCAACGTCTAACATCCGCTTTTCGATGTGCTTCTCTATGACACTTTATACACACAGTTGCACCATTTCTTTTCTCTCCAGTGCCACCCTGCGATTTAAAACAGATATGATGTGGGACTTTCTCTAAATAATGAGATCCACATCTAACACACCGCCATTGATCACGTTCGAATATTTCACGTTTTACCTTTGGATTAAAATCACGATTTTTCTTTGCTTTTCTTTTTCCTAGTTGCTGCTCTTTTGTGTATGGTAAAAATTCTCCCAGTTTTGTTACCATGCTGATCATCCTTACAAAACGCTAGTTAGTATTTGCTAAATATTCTTCTAAGAGTTGGTCCGTTTCTGCTTCAATTCGCTCTTTCTCATCTGCTGATATATCTATTTTGCTTAGTTGCGAGCGTTCCTGTTTTTGTTTTTCATACCAATCTGGAATAATATCCGCTTTAGTTGGTTTTCCGTACTTGTTTTGTTGTTGTCTTTTGAATTGTGCTTCCAATGCTTCTACATCATTTAAAGATTTCACATTTTTAGAAGCCCATGCTTTTAATATGGATTTGGCATATTTCCACGGTTTTTGATTTTCTTGTGCAATAGTTAATGCTTTAATAACTAATTCTTCACTAAGGTCATCAATCCATTTTAATATGTCCTCAGCAATAAAAGGCGTTAACATTCCAAAATTTTGTTCGTAGAATTTAAATGAATTTTGACTACTACCGACAGGTGATTCTTGTTCTTCTTGTTGTTGTTCTATTTCTCCTTCTTTTTCTTCTTCTTGTTGTTCTTCTTTTTCTTGTCGGCTTGACGTAGAAATATATTCCGACGTATCGTCCACGTATCGTAAAAATTCATTTTTGATAGATTCATTTTCAATATGTTGGCAAACATCCGCTAACAACGAAACATCTTTAACTTCTTTTAACTCTTTTCTGATTAAATCAAGCATCGGTTTACCAGCTTTTATTAAGTTGTACTTAGCCCAATTCAGAATGCAAATTTCTCTTGTGTCATCGTTATATTTGATAATTTGATGATTATTGATGAATCTGTCCAACAAACTATTGATAGATTCGACGGAATAACCAAGATCAAATGCCATTTGTTTTTTGGTAATCTGATATACACCTATTTGTTTCGTGTTAGGATTAGTTAATAAATATAAATAAAAGTATTTGTCTTCCGGAGTCATTTCTTCCATTACCTTTGGGTCGTTCCAAAAAGAAACATGAACTTGTCTGAATTTAGCCATTTTATATCCCTCTCTTGTTCGCTTTTTAGTTTGTGATGTATAATAGAGGTAGGGTGCGGACACACCCTACGTTTTACAATGGTCTCCATGCATTTACCCAATTTAAAGCTTCATTGAATTCTATCCGCTTTATTTCACGATAAGTAGGTGCATGGAACGCTCTTTTTAATTGACTGTGTAAATTAGCATACATTTGCTGCTTAGTCTCCAGTACTCCCTTTTGACCACTCTTCCAAAGCTTTTCCACACGTTGTTTTACAGCATGTTGTAAAGAAGTAGCTTGTCCATGGTGAAGTGTTAGTTCATTATCAAAACGAGTTTTTAAATTGGCAACATCTTCTTCGATCTCTTCAAGTTTTTCAGCTGACTCAATGGACAGTTTCATAGATGCTATCAATTTATCTTTTTCACTTAATTGTTTAGGCTTCTTGAGTTGCTCTTCCATAGTATTAAATGCTTGAATGTACTTCTCTTTATATTCCGCTGCTTTTTTTCCTGTATATCCAAAGACTAAAAACGCAAGTCCATCTCTTTTTATGAGAAATTTTTTATAAGATCTGTTGCGATCATCTAGATAATCAATCTCCGCAAAATTGAGGAGATTAAATGATTCACTACATTCCAAATTTCGAATATCTCTCATTACAAGATCATGTCTTTTACCGAATACTTCAGCTACTGTTAAACTATCCGTTACCGCTTGATCATTCTGAACGAAAACCAATTGTTTCATAGTTAGTCTCGTCTCCTTTCTTCTTGAACAGTTGTAATGCTTCTATGAATTCTTCTACTTCTGGATCAGTTAATGCAACTTCTACTTGTTTTTCACTTTCTTTATCCAACTCAGTTACTTGAATTATGGTTGTATTGTCACCATCGTCTTTTTCTATTACAAAATAATGATCTTCCGTTGCTAATTTGACTTCTTTCGTGTATTCCAATATTTACACCCCCTTCAGAGGGGATAACGGTACAACCGCTACCCATTACGATAAGATGTGAATGTTACCTGATTCGATTTCTTCTGCTAGATTTTCATATAAATAGTTTTTGATAAGCGTCATAGCCTCTCTTCTCCATGAGCCACCATCTGCTTCAAACAATGCTCCGATAGGTCCATCTCCACGTCCTTGCTTCATACGGAATATAAAATCAGACTCGGGTTGATCGACATCAATAAAGGTTCTGTATGGTGCCAGTTCTACTGGATTTGGTACAACTACCTCGCCAACAGTTGACACACCAGTTTTTGCTGTAACTGTCTGTGTAGTTCCATCATCACCATAGGTTTTTACATCTTGATCACTAATGTTTCCAACTACTTTAAGCAACGTATCTCTCATTTCACTTTCTAAGAAGCAAGACTGCAGCAAGATATTGAATGATTCCATATCATAAAAGCTTCCAAAGTTGATTTCTGGTAACAGCGCATTTGCTTCCACCCAATTTGATCTTTCTGCATCTGAATTAATAGAAGATAATAAGCGGACCTTTGTTGGATTTACGATGTGAATAAGAAAGTTTTCTTCTCCATCAAATCGAGACTTTGAGTATTCCACAAGAGCGGATAATGTTCCTACTTTAATCTCAGCTGGTTGTGGCACTTTGAGAAGTTTCACATCACCACTTACATAAATTTGACCATTTTCACTAAATGTTTCACGATTACCCAATCCTACAATGTACTGAATAGCTTCTTTTATCATTATTTAGTTCCTCCTTGTTTTTGTTTGCGATAGTCAATGACTTTTCCATCGTCTTCTTTAACATTTTCATCAGCTGGATCAAAGAAAGTTTGACCTTTTGCTCCGGATTTCAATTCCTTTCCTATTGCGGTACCATCATCATCTCTTCCAAGTAAAATAGTGGAGTCCACTTCTTTATATGGAACTAATTTAGATGAAACTTGCGCTGAGACATCCGCTGATTCACGATTTTCTTTAGCGTTGAAGGTAAAAGTGATTGTAACTTTACGTGCCTTTTTAAAGTCAGTGTTGGGATTCAATAGATTATCCATTACTTTTCGATACTCAATGTTGAATCTTTCATCTAAACTTCCATCTTGAAATTCACTTAATTTAATTTGATTCTGAGACATCAATCTCACCTCATTCACTATGTATTTGATGCTAGTCGCATCTTAGTAATCACGAATGCCAACCGAGTCAAGGCTTTTTTTATTAACATCATTCGTGACCACTAAGACAGGACTACCAAGAAGAGCCTGTCCGTGATATAATCAAGTTGAATCCATGTTCTACGGGGCTAACTTGTTGTAGCAAGTTGGTCTTTTCTTAGTTTCTTACTGTGGTAATTTAACACTCGTTCTTTTTGACATTGAGACATCATTAACCAATGCTTACATTTAACTCTCACTTTGATCTCTCCTTCAAAACCAATCTTTTCTTATCTTTAATGCTTGATCTGACATTTGACGACGTTCGATATAATTTAATCCTGCTTGTGCTGCATCAACTGCTATCTTGTCACGGTGCATTCTAACAAGTTCTCTTCTTAGTGATAGCAAATGATTAAAATGCATTTCTGATTTATTGAATTCTTCTTTATCTAAGCAGTCCATCGAAAACTTAAAATACTTGTTCATTTCCGCTCTATAAAGTAAAGATAAAGCTCTATCTTTCTTTAAAAATTGATTAGTAAATGGCATATTACTCACCTCGATCCAACTTTTGCATTTCAGCTATTTGATTAGCTTTTATTCCAAGTGCAAGATTAAACAATCCTACTGCTAACGCAAAAACCACAAAACCCATAAGGAACCATTGCATTAAAAACACCTCGCTTGGCTAACTTGCTTGTAAAGTTCCATCACTTCTGAAAAAGACTGATTAAATGCTGCAATTCTTAATGGTCCTACTAACGGAATATCATAAGCACTTTCCATATCTGTCATTAGTGCAGCCAGTCTGATTGTTTTGATTTCGTTATCTTTAACTTCCCTAATCTCCTCAAAACGTTCCTTAAATCTATCTAATGTTTCTTGATCAGGTATGATGTTATCAACTGACACTTATTTCACTTCCTTTCGTTTTCCACCTTTTTCTAGTAATCTAGTACTAGAAGGGGGTGTTTGATATTGAATATAACTCTATTAATTGCGTTTATAATTTTGCTATACTTACGTAAACCAGTGATTACGATTTGGAAAAACTCAAAAATTAATTATTTAATAGGTCTTTATAATTCTTATCAAAATTCAAAGAATCGTGAAGATAAACTAAAAGCATTTGAATTAATTGCTAAGAATCGACCATTGAGCAATGATTTAATTGGAGGAATGTATTACACCTCTCCGTCTTATAAGGATTTTGAAAATGAACAAACAATTCACCACGCATTTATAAGACTCCATGAAGTTTTTGACCAAAACTTATATATGGCTAAAAAATATCTCAATCCTAAATACTTCATTAAAGATTTATTTTTTATACCAGCAAACGTCTTTAGTTTTTTGGTTAACCATGAGTTGAAGAAATTTTCTTCATTCTTGTTTAGTTTCTTCACATGGCTAGCTACCGTTTTAATTTCTGCTTATGCCCAAGAAATACGAGCAATTATTGATGGATTATTTCAGATATTAAAATAGGTAAATCATTATCATGAAAAATTCTAAAATAAGAAATAGCACAATTATTTTAAGTCCACGCAACACATTATCTAGTTTTTTGTCCAAAATGTTATACATCATTTCTAATACATTTGCATTTACGTTTCTTTCTTCCTCACTTGATGCACTAACATCATGTGGGGTTTCTTTTTTTGTGTGCCCCAACTCATTCACCCCCAAGTCCCATTCGCATAATACTTCCACCAGTTACCATTTGCATAATGTACTTCAAAACAAGCTTCTTCTTCACTTTCACAACATCCACTAATGTATGCAGCCGCTGGTATTTTGTTAGAAATTTGCTTCAAACTCCTTTTATTTAATGCCTAACCATTCGTCTATGGCATCTAGGTTAAAAATCAATATTCTTGGTGATGGTCTTTGGTGCGGTATTTTTCCTTGTCTAAGTAACGAGAAAATGGTTGATTCGCTGATAGGAGCCCCAACCGATTCTAAATAATTAGATAATGCTTTGGCTCCTCTTACGTGTCTCATCACATTTCACCCCTTTTCAAATGATATTTACACCATTTGTGTCCTTATAGGACACTTCATCAGTAAAAAAAATAGCTATAGGGACATCATACAACTTTGATAACTTATAGATTTCATCAGCATAAAAACGAACCTTTCCGTTTTCTTTTCTTCTGTATTGAGTTAGTGAAATTCCTAAGTGTTCAGCTACTTCTTCTTGATTTAAACCGTTTGAAACTCTTAGCCCTTTTGGAGTTATTTTAACGTTCATGCCGCTTCACCTCTCTTCGTGTCTTAATAGGACACTTTTAATATACACCCCTTATTGGAATAAGTCAACACTATAAAGATACTTTTTTGGTGATTATCGTTGAAAAAGTGTCCTAAAAGGTATATAATTAGTTAGCAGACAGGAGGTGACTTATTTTATGGATAATTTTTATAAGAAACTAGGTGGCAGAATTAATTTTTATAGAAAGTCTTCTGGTGAAACATTAGAGCAACTAGGCGAAAAAATTGGAGTTGGGAAATCCACAATTAGAAAGTATGAAAAGGGAATGATAAAAGTTTCCCATGATAGATTAGAACAAATAGCTAAAGCATTAGATGTAGATGTTTCATTATTATATGGAGAAGAAATTTCAAATGATGTTGTGGATGTTCCATTATACGGTAGTATTTCTTGCGGTAATGGGTCTGTAATTTTTGAAGAAAAGGAGAGTTATGTTACTTCTCCTAAAGATTGGGTAGATAAGGGATTGTATTTTTATCTAACTGCACAAGGAGACAGTATGATTGGAGCAAAAATACACGAAGGTGACCTTTTGCTTATTCAACGAACAGAAGAAGTCGAAAACGGAGAAATTGCTGCTGTAGTTGTTGAAAACGAATGTGTATTAAAAAGAGTATATAGAGATAATGGGTCCTTCACTTTAATTAGTGAGAACCCTAATTATAAACCAATTCACTTTAACCCTAACACAGATAAGAACATTCGTATCATAGGAAAATTAAAAAAAGCTATTACACAATTTTAAATTACTTAGCGCTAACTAATTTAATAGGCAGGCTGATCCCCTGCCTTCTTTTTATAGGGAGTGATTATATGGCAAGCTATGAAGACCTAGGCTTTGGAAAGTTTAAAATCTATGTAGAACTAGGATATGATGAGCGAGGTAAACGAAACAGAAGAACAAAAACCATAACTGCAACTAGCCAACGAGATCTTAATAAAAAGATACGTGATTTTGAAATCAAATGTTTTAATGAGAAAGATGAACCGATTGATAAGATTACCTTTTCTAGTTTTGTAGAAAAGTGGATAAAAAATCATGTAGAGCCAAACCTGACTCTAACCAGTAAAGAAACATATGCATATTTATTAAATGAATGTGGTGTATTGGATCACTTTGGTAATATGAAATTGAAAGATATTAAGAAATTCCACATTGTGGAGTATCTAGCAAATGAACAAGCCAATCATAAACCGTCTATCCCTAATAAATACTTGTTGTTAAAAAGCATATTTGCCAGAGCTCTAGAATGGGACGTCATACACCTTAATCCTACTGCTGGCATTAAAGAACCGAAACGAGAAAAGAAAAAGGTTGATTACTACAATGAAGAGGAATTGAACCATTTATTTAAGGTATTAGATGACTGCTACCCTAAGCATCGCATTATGATTAAATTAGCTGCTATCGGAGGTTTGAGACGTGGAGAAATACTAGGAATACGAGAAGAATCACTTGATTTTGAAAACAATACGATTTATATTGACAAACAATTACGCTACGACAAAAAGAAAAAGAAATTTTACCTAGCTCCTGTAAAAAATAAAAAGCCGCGTACCGTTTATTTTCCAAAGGAATTTATGGAAGAGCTCAAAAAATATCATGTGGAGTTTAAAGCAAGGCGTATGCAAGTGGGTAATTTGTGGAGAAGTATTCATGACGATAATGATAACATGATCAATTTACTATTAGTTAGAGAAGATGGCTATCCTACACATCTAAACACCATGCGGAATGAATGGGATAAAATTATAAAACGATACGAGTTAAAACATATCTCATTTCATCAATTACGCCACTCTTGTGCGTCCTTAATGGTTAAGAAGGGAGTTAACTTTAAAGTGATTCAGGAAAGACTAGGACATGCCAATATCGGAATTACACTTGATCTATACTCGCACCTCGAAGAAGATCAGCACAAAGAAAGTACAAACGTGTTTGAACATTTATTTTGACTTTGGTCACTTTTCGGTCACTTACCTCTTTCCAAGTCGTATAAATGTTGATATACCAACACTTATAAAGCATAGGTGCACAATGGAAGCATTTAAACTTCCTATGAATATCGTTTGCCGATGAATAACTTGATTCTTCGTGTTAAGGAAGATGGAAACAAAATGTTCCTGTTTCAGACTGCTCATTTCTTCCATGAGATAATTTGCACCGTCTTCCGGACTTCTGATTACATATTTCTCCTTTTCTTTGAATTGTTGAATTCTTTTACCAAATTCAACGGCAGCAAGGATATTAACACCTTTCACCTGACCAATACCTTTAATTTCGGTTAGTTCTTCAACAGTAACGTCTTTTAACATTCTTAAACCTTCAAAATGCTGTAACACTTTTTCCGCTAATTGGTGTACATTTTCCTTCTGTGTGCCTGAACCTAATAAAATCGCCAATAACTCCTGGTTGGATAAATGATCTGGCCCATGCTCCAACAGGCGTTCTCTGGGACGGTCTTCTTTGGGTACTTCTTTCATTTTGATGGTTGTCATCTCCAATGTAAATTCCTCCTCTATTACAATATCTTTTATTTTAACGAGAAGAAATAACATCAGCAAATAGCCATTTTGTGATTTTCTAGCACTAAAAATAACAAGTTTTGCAATTTTCTTTATAAGAAAAAAGCAAAACTTGCTACCTAAAAAGTATGAAAAATCATTTTTACTCATTCGCTAAATTTTCGTATTGATTTAATATTTTTAATAATATCACTTGGCTGGATTGTTCATCTTCTGTTGTTTTTATCGACTCGATCTCCGTGCTTAAAGTCTGTACCTCTTCAGAAATACTGGAGGGTTCGTCAGCCAACCATTGATCAATCGCGGCCTGATCAATATTATCTTCTATCATTTGGTCCAAAATTCCTTCCAGATCTGTTAGCCAAACTTGTTCTTCCTCAGAAAGTGAGATAGAACTTGAATTGATATGCCAATCCTTACCACCATACAATTCATAACTACTTGGAAAAGCACTGGCTGTAAATTGCTTTGATGCTTCATGAGTTGATTTTATACTGACAAACACATGATAATTTTCATCACGAGGCCAAACCATACTCTCTATTTGATCTCTTTTTAGCTCTTGAACTAATTGATTAGCCGCATCTTCATTTGAATAAACACCTGCTTGAGCAACAAAGAAATCAAAGGCTTTGCTTTGAAAGGCTTCTTGTGCTTGGACATTGGCTGTATCATTTTCCTCCTCATCTGATTGATCACTTGTTGCAGTAACTGCTTGGCCATTGGAAGTATTTTGATCAAACGCCACTTCTTCCGGGTCTAAATCGACAAACATTTTTAGCATCAGAAACCCTAGAAATGATCCTATTACTATAGCTGTAATAGCAGAAAGAAGAAATGATTTATATTTTGACCAAAAGGATGGTTTTTGGGAACGATTAAATGCATTCGTATCTGGTGTATATTTACGTTTAAAAACCTGATCCTCGTCCATGACCGGGTGATGATTTTCTCTGATGTAATCTTCTAAAGTAGATTGATTAGTAGACTTACGATCAGATGAATCCGTTTTATTCTGGTTGATTTGGACTGAAATTTGCTTTTTATTATCCACGGTATAATCCCTCGTTTCAAATCCTTTTCTATTACCCTATCACATCTATTTTGAGATGTAAGACGACTTTTGTCAGTACTATCAAAAAAGCGTTCATCAAAATGTGACAGATAGCAAGAAAAATTGAGGAAATACATTCAGTTTATATATTTTAATCAAAATTCGAAAACAGGAATAAACTGCTACATAGTGAAAATTCTAAATAGCTACCTTCCAGTCTTATTAATGATGGATATATATTTATAAAGAATAATTCCCGAATACGCTCATTCATTAATATGTGTAACAAATTGCTGAAAAGGCTCATATGTTGGTCTGATCCTTCTACTTGATACATAAGACGGTGCAGTCTATTATTCGCTTCGAATGACTTTTCTGCCAATAACTTTCGTATCATATTAAACTTCGATCATTGTTAGCGTTCTACTTTGACTACCAAAACAAATTCATATAAGCGCCAATAAGATTATCACCGAACAAAAAGGTTATGATAGCACCTGATACAATCGCCGGGCCGAAAGCTACTTCTTGTTTTTCTTTACATCCTCTTTTAAAAAGGATCACGCTGCTCGATAATAAACCGATTAATATTGCCATAAAAAAAGCAAGTAGTATGTTTGGAAACCCTAATAATAATCCTAGTAACCCAAACAATTTCATATCTCCAGCACCCATCCCACCTC
This sequence comes from Gracilibacillus salitolerans, assembly GCF_009650095.1. Classification (GTDB taxonomy): domain Bacteria; phylum Bacillota; class Bacilli; order Bacillales; family Amphibacillaceae; genus Gracilibacillus; species Gracilibacillus salitolerans. The sequence continues at coordinate 3,013,095 of NZ_CP045915.1, forward strand.
TACTAAGAATTATAATTAGTGCGATAATACCGTACCCAGCTATAGCACCAGTAATACCGGACCACCATGGTTCAAGAGGCTGGCATATTCGAAACAAAATAAAGACAGGCAAAAAAAATAGTAGAATTTTATTGGGGATTATCATAAAACGAAGGTCTGTTACTAATATAATCGAGAATAAGCTGATTAAACTGAAGGTAATCCATAAGTCTAATGTTATTCCCAAATGCAAATAACTTAATAGGAAACTAAGCCCTGTGATCAATTCAACAGTTGGATAGAGATAAGATATCGATTGTTGGCACTGGCGGCATTTTCCTCTTTGTATTAAAAAAGAAAGAACAGGTATTAACTCATACCATTTTAATGTGTGGTTACATGCCGGGCATACAGATCGTGATGAGGATAAAAACGTATGTTGTGGAATTCTAAGACCAACTACATTATAAAAAGAGCCTAATACTAAACCAAAAACAAAACATAACCCACTATAATATATATCCATGATTCTTAACTCCTCTTTTAAAAGGGGTTTGTTAATACAAAACTGGAATATTTTGGTTGTACATTAAATTCCATTATTCAAACTAATAAATCTAGTGTTTTACAGTTGCTGAAAATCCACTATTTCATACTAAATCGCTTTTTGAGCAATATAATTAACCATCGTTAATGTTTTTGGATTCAATATTGTACTTTCAATCATATATAATTAGGTCTAAAAAACCAAAATCGATAAGGGTGACAACATAATCGACAAAAGCATTTCGATTATTGTAAAATATTTCACTTTCGAATTTTAAGTGATATCCATCTATCATCTATCTTCCTTCCTTCACTTGTCATCTTGTCATCTTGTCATCTTGTCATCTTGTCATCTTGTCATAACTATTATACTTGTTTAATTAATAAAGAACAACGCTTTTTTTATAACGAACTGTATATTTTTATTACTTTTGAACTAATCTCTTTGCACTTTCGACAAAATGAAGTGAACCTGTAATCACTATCAAGTCATTTAGATTACTAGAAACTAATAGTTTATCCAGTGCTTGTTTAGCATCCTCTATATAGAAGATATGATTGGGGATTTCACTTTCTGATAATGCTCTTGGATGATTGAAAGTAGTTACGACAATCTCGTCCGTGAGCTTCGATAGTTCCATAATCATCATGGCAATCTCTTTATCACGAAAGGCACTGAATAAGACTTTGACACGACCTTCTATATTTTCTTCCTGAATCGTTTCTACTAACTTGTGAACACTTTGGACATTGTGTGCACCATCAGCAATAATCATTGGATTCTCTTTAATAATTTCCATACGGTTAGCTAGTTTTGCTCGATACAACGCTTTTTTCATCGCTATCGCATCGATTGTAAATCCTTTATCTTGCAATAAATCCAAGGCTTGTATAGCTAACGATGCATTCATTATTTGGTGACGTCCTTTCATTGATAGATCAATAACATAAGACTTGGAACCATTATTCCAGCGGAAAAGGTTCCTATCTATTTCCTCTGTCCAAAACTCTTTGCCATATAGATATAAGGGCGCACTTTGTTTACGAGCTTCTTCTTTCACGACTTGTAAAGCTTCATCGACTAAATCACCAGATATAACTGGTACCTTTTCCTTGATAATTCCAGCTTTATGAGCTGCAATATCTTTTAGTGTATTACCTAAAAAGCTTGTATGATCAAATGCAATTGTTGTAATAATGGTTAGAAGCGGCTCGACTCGATTGGTTACGTCCTCCCGCCCCCCCATAGCAGTTTCGATCACAGCAATATCGATATTATCTTGGAGAAATAAAAATGTAATAACCATTAATATCTCGTATTCAGATGGGGCTAGGTTTTGATGATCCATTTCTTCAATTATTGGTAAAAGAGGATGAAGTATATCGATAAATTCCTGTGTTGTAATAGATTGATTATTAATCGCGATATGGTCCAGAATACTAGGGAGACCTGGTGACTGAAATGTACCTACAGTGTATCCACTCTCCATTAACACTTCTTTTAAATAGGTCAACGTAGAACCTTTCCCATTCGTACCGGCAATATGGATAGTTGGTATCGACTTTTGCGGATGATTGACTTGTTCTAATAAATAATCTAATCGTTCTAATCCAGGCTTTATACCTAACGTTCGTCTTGATGCAAAAAAATGTTCCAAATCCCGTACAGATTCCATCATAAAATCCACACCCTTTATATTATTTAACCAAAGTAGAGCAAAACTGAGAACTAATATTTATTGAGCGGACATTCAGTGCGTTATTTGACGAGATAACACCCATTTTTCGATGTTGGCGGACATTGAATCCCTTATTCGGTTCTTTTAAGTGAAAATTAGCTTTATTTTCGATGAATAGCGGCATAGATGTCCGAGAACAGCCTGAAAACGCCACTTTTGTCACAAATAGCGGAACAAACGTCCGCCCTGAACCTAGTCTAATCAGTTATTCTAATTCAAATCCATGTTTACGTTATTTCGCTGTTTATGTATTTTATTTGCTTGTGGTTGTGAAAAAGAGGCTGCCAATGACAGCCTCTGCTTAGGTTATTTCTGTAATTCTTGAATTCTCGCTTGTACTTTTTCTCTCTTTTCCATGTAATCCTTTTGTTTTTCTTTTTCCGCTTCTACTACATTTGCAGGAGCTTTACTAACAAATCCTTCATTCGCCAATTTTTTATCGACACGCTCTACTTCTTTATTTAATTTGTCAAATTCCCCGTGTAGACGTGTTAACTCTTTATCGATATCGATTAATCCTTCTAAAGGCAAGAAGATTTCTGCACCGGTAACAACAGCAGACATTGCTTTGTCTGGCACACCAACTTTTGTATCAATCGTCAGTTCACTTGGGTTACAGAAACGATCTAGATAAATTCGATTCGCTTCTAATTGTTTCTTCACCTCTTCATCGCTAGCTTGAACGATGATAGGAATTTCTTTCGACATTGGTGTATCCACTTCTGCACGAATATTACGTACAGAACGAATAATTGCTACTAGTTGTTTCATCACATTTGATGCTTCTTCGTTAGATAAACTGTTATCTACAGTTGGCCATGCTGCACCTACGATTGATTCACCTTCGTGTGGCAACTGCTGCCAAATTTCTTCTGTCACAAATGGCATAAACGGATGAAGCATGCGCATTGTACTGTCTAACACATAGGCCAAGATCGAACGTGTTGTTAATTTTTCTTGCTCATCTTCTCCGTAAAGCGGTAATTTAGCCATTTCAATATACCAGTCGCAGAAGTCATCCCAGATAAAGTTATACAGGTAACGTCCTGCTTCTCCAAAATCGTACTTATCAACTTGACGTGTTACTTGATCAATCGTTTCGTTCAGTCTTGTTAGAATCCATTCATCTGCTACAGACTTTTTACCGGATAAGTCGATTTCATCGTATGTTAAACCATCCATGTTCATTAAGGCAAAACGAGATGCGTTCCATATTTTATTAACAAAATTCCATGTCGATTCTACTTTTTCCCAATGGAAGCGTAAATCTTGACCAGGACTTGATCCAGTTGCCAAGAAATAACGTAAGGAGTCTGCACCGTACTTATTGATCACTTCCATTGGATCCACACCATTGCCAAGTGATTTACTCATTTTACGTCCTTCTGCATCACGTACTAATCCATGAATCAATACATCTTTAAATGGACGCTCATCATTAAATTCAATCGATTGGAAAATCATGCGTGATACCCAGAAAAAGATAATATCATAGCCTGTTACCAATACATTAGTCGGGAAGAAATGCTTAAACTCCTCATCCTCTGTATCTGGCCAGTTAAGTGTAGAGAACGGCCACAAAGCTGATGAAAACCAAGTGTCCAATACATCTTGATCTTGTTCCCAGTTTTCAATATCTTCAGGTGCTTCTTTACCTACATACATTTCACCTGATTCTTTATGGTACCAGGCAGGTATACGGTGTCCCCACCATAATTGACGGGAAATACACCAATCACGGATATTTTCCATCCACCTGAGATAGGTTTTTTCGAAACGGTCCGGTACAAAATGTACTTTCTCATCATCAGAAGCTTTTTGAATTTCAATTGCAGCATCCGCTAATGGCTGCATGTTTACGAACCATTGTGTTGATAAATATGGCTCAACAACAGCACCGCTTCGTTCAGAGTGACCTACTGAATGCATATGTTCTTCAATTTTGAAAAGGACACCTAGGTCTTGAAGGTCTTTCACAATTGCTTTTCGGCATTCAAAGCGGTCCATCCCTTGATATTTGTCTGCATTTTCATTCATTGTACCGTCTTCGTTCATAACAAGTACACGTTCGAGGTTATGGCGGTTACCAATTTCAAAGTCATTTGGATCGTGGGCAGGTGTTATTTTGACAGCACCTGAACCAAATTCCATATCAACATAATCATCTGCCACGATATCAATTTCACGACCGACAATTGGAAGCTTTACTTTTTTACCGATCAAATCTTGATATCTTTCATCATCTGGGTGAACGGCTACTGCTGTATCACCAAGCATTGTTTCTGGTCTTGTTGTAGCTACTTCAATATATCCTGATCCATCCGCTAATGGATACTTCATATGATAGAAGTGACCTTGAACGTCTTTATAAATTACTTCGATATCTGAAAGGGCTGTTTTAGTAGCAGGGTCCCAATTAATAATGTACTCTCCGCGATAGATAAGTCCTTTCTTGTACAATGATACAAATACTTCATTTACCGCATCTGATAATCCTTCGTCTAACGTAAAACGTTCGCGAGAATAGTCAAGACCAAGTCCCAATTTTGCCCATTGTTCACGGATAAAGCCAGCGTATTCTTCTTTCCAGTCCCATGCTTTTTCGAGAAACTTCTCTCTTCCCAAATCATACCGAGATATGCCTTCCTCACGTAATTTTCCTTCTACTTTTGCTTGGGTTGCGATACCCGCATGATCCATCCCTGGTAAGTATAGAACGTCATAGCCTTGCATTCGTTTAATTCTTGTAATGATATCCTGTAGAGTCGTATCCCAAGCGTGCCCGATGTGTAGTTTACCGGTTACGTTCGGTGGCGGGATCACGATGGTAAAGGGTTCTTTGTCTTTGCTTCGTTCAGCTTCAAAGTACTTTCCTTCTACCCATTTATTATAACGACCTTTTTCTACTGCGGTTGGATCGTACTTTGGCGGTAAATTTACTTCGTGTTGTTGTTCTGGCATTATATTTCCTCCTTTTATTAAGGTATTTATTTCTAGAGTAATACAGAAAAACTTGGTTTATCGCCAAGTACTAGCGAAAGCCTTAGTTTTCTAATACTATCAACAATAAATTTTTATACTTTCTAATCGTATAAAAAAATCCTTTACGGCCTTGTAATAAAGGACGAAAAGGATCGGGTTTCCGCGGTGCCACCTTAATTTATAAGTAATATACTTATACGCTTAGCAGAAGATAACGGATTTCACCGGCTTTTACCTACTTGTTATGTTCAGTAAAGCTGCATCAGAGGCTACCTTCCTTCACCTTTTTTCGAGAAAACCTTTCAGCCTATGGGTTTTCCTCTCTTGCGAACAGTGTGAAGTACTCCTCCTCATCATCGCATCTGATGGTTTATTTATTATATGCTATTTTATCTAAAAGGAAACAAAGAAGTCAAGTTTAATCATAAATTCAATTGTGCATGTTTATTAAAAAATGTTTTATATCCAAAATATAAGAATAAAATCACAGATAATGAAACACTGCCAGTGATCCCGAGCATAATGGCGATTTGATATTTGATCGCATCCATCGGACCTGCCCCCGATAAAATAACACCGGTCATCATCCCTGGTAAAAAAACAATCCCCATCCCAACCATACTGTTGATCGTTGGTAAAATAGCTGAATCAAACGCATGATTAACAATACCCTGTGATGCTTTACTTGGTGGCGCTCCTAGCATCAGTGCAGCTTCCACTTCTTTCTTGCGTGAGGTAAAGCCTTCTAGTAATGCACTAACTCCCAGTGTAATACCAGTCATAGAGTTTCCAATTAACATTCCTGCGATTGGTATGAAATAGCGAGGATCATACCAAGGTGAAAATTGAACAACAATAAAATCAAAATAGAGAAAGGCAAATAATGTACCAGAAACCATCGAAAAAGCAATAATTTTCTTTAAATCTCTGCTTAATGTTTGTTTCGTACGTTTGTAAATATTATAAACAGCAAAAATTTCCATGATAATAATGACAATAACCGAGTAAATCATTTTTTCATTTTCAAAAATAAACATAAGAACATAACCGACTAATACGAGTTGTATCGTCATTCTTAGTGTGGCAATAATAATCTCTTTCTCCCGCGGAATTTTACGCCAGCGGACGATCGCTAATAAAATTACAATAAAAATATAAGCGGTAACTAGTTGCCAGATAGTAATCTCAAGCATTTCATTCACGAAAGTGCACCCTCTTCCGTTAGAATGTCGTTCATATATATAATTTCATCGCTATATTTTTCAGCGACTTCCTTTGAATGAGTAACCATTATTGCCGTTTTACCCGCGTCACGAACTTTCTTTGTAAATAAGTCCATAATTGCTATTTCCGTATTTTCGTCGAGTGCTGAAGTAGGTTCGTCCATCAAATATACTTCAGCATTCATCAGTAGTACACGTCCAAATGCTAACCTTTGTTGCTCACCACCCGATAATTTATCAGCTTCTTCATCTAAATCTTTTGTTAAATGTAATTCTCTTAATAAATCGATTAGCACCTGATCTTCCACATCTTTTTCGCCTGAAAATTGCAATCCTATTAACAGGTTATGACGAACTGTTCCCTCAAATACAACAGGGTCCTGTCCAAGCATTACCACTTCTTTTCTTAATGAAACAGGATCCAGATCTGCAATCGATTCTCCTTTATATGTGATTTTTCCTTGATCAGGAGTAAGCATACTGTTAAACATTTTTAATAAAGTAGATTTACCACTCCCACTTTCGCCAAACAAACAATATATTTTGTCTGATTCGATCTCTAATTTGCTCACGTTTATGATATCTTTAAAAACCAATTGATTGATCGAAAACATGATGTGTCCCCTCCAAATACTTGGTCAATTATTATATTTACAATAAGTGTAAAAAGAGCAGACACACGATTGTATCTGCTCTCATTCTTTAGCGAAAGTCTCGCTTATCTTCCATTCTTCTAGAAACAAAAACATAAGCAATGGTCGCGACTACTGTTAATAATGTATAAAATAATGTATTTTTCATACGACTTCCTCCTCTTTTATAAGTTCTACTAAAATGGACGGAATTTACCTTTTTTCAGTACGAGCATTGGTCCACCTAATAAGAACAGATAACGGTCATCAATAACATTTTTCATCACTTTTGCCTGCATACCATATAATTTATTCCCATCAAATACAGTACCCATTGCATCACTTCCACCTAACGATGCAACCGTTCCTTTATCATCGAATGTAAACTCCTGTAAGGTACCACCATAAATCATAGTTTTAATATTATGTGCACAAACATCCGCTTCTTGAATGGCAATCTGTGCAGTCGGTGGGTATGGTTTGCCAGTTTCGTTATTCATCACCCAAGCACAATCACCTAAAATAAAGACTTCATCGTGACCTGGAGCACGTAATGTTGGATCCACATTGACTTTACCCTTTGTTAATTCAAAACCAGATTCTCCAACAATACGGTTAGCTTGTACACCACCAGTCCAAACAATGGTGCCTGCTTTGATTTCCTCTTCATCTTCACCAACAATAACAGAATCTGCTTTCACTTCTTTAATCATGGTACCAAGCTTAAATTCAATACCGCGATATTCAAGGGATTCTTTTGCATAGCTCAATAATTCTTCATCAAAGCCAGGTAAAACCGTTGGCATTGCTTCGACATCAATAATCTTCACGTCTTGACGTGGGATATCATATTTCTTACATAATAGTGGAATTCGTTCTGCTAATTCACCCAAAAATTCAATACCGGTGAAACCAGCACCACCTACTACGATCGTTAGCATACTTGGATCTGGAGTTTTTTCATTACGATATCGTGCAAATTGATATTCGATGTGATCTCGAATCATACGACTCTTGTCAACACTTTGAATCGAAAAAGCATGCTCTTCCATACCAGGGATACCAAACGTAGCTTTTTCAAAACCTAATCCAATAACTAAATAATCATAATTTATTTCACTGTTTTCTAATTGAACTGTCTTGGCTTCTTTATTAATTTTTACAACTGTATCATGTACAAAATTCACGCGACGAGTATTAATAACATCTGAAATCATGATTCGAGAGCGATTTACATCGATTGTGCCAGCAGCCACTTCATGCAACCACGTTGTTTGATAATGATAATTGTGTTTGTTGACTAATGTAATATCGACTTCTTCTGGCGCAAATTGCTGAGTTAATCGCTTTGTTGTCATCATCCCTGCATAGCCTGCACCAAGCACAACTATTTTAGGTTTATTTCCTATCATCGAATCCTTCCCTTCTTGTTATAGATCCATTCTAAACTAAGATAGTTTTCACTTTTTTAACGATTTGTATGTATCTTATCAATCGCTGTCAGTATATCAAAATTGCCATTCCTCGTCTACTGACCTCTCTCAACCAAAGTTGCAAGGTTCTAATATGATATGAACGTAACAAAGTATTCGAAAGACCATAATAAAAAACCCTATATTATGAGGAGACCTAATTAAATGAGACAGAGGAAAAAGCACCCCCAGAGTCGTATATAAAAATTAACGACTTTTAGGAGGTGCTTTTCTCATGGGGGAAAAGAAAAATGTTTATTCTGAAGAAGTGAAACGTAGAGTCATTGAAATGAAGTTGTCTAAAAAATATACAAATAAACAGATTATGAAAAAGTTTGGAATCCGTAGCGTAAGTCAAATTAAAAGATGGATGAAATGGTTTCGAGATGGAGAAGAACATCGGTTGTCACAACCCATCGGTAAACAATATTCCTTTGGAAAAGGGCCTGAAGAACTAAACGAAGTAGATCAGTTAAAAAGGCAAATCAGACATCTAGAAATCCAAAATGAAATCTTAAAAAAAGTACCAGGAAATCGAAAGGAGTTGGTACCAGAGATAGTTATAGAACTAGTAGAGTCGTTAAAGGAAGTTTATACTGTATCGATGATTTGTGATTGTATCAGAGTTCCTAGGTCCACTTACTATCGTTGGGCTCAAAAGTCGTGGGAGCCAACAGAACTAGAACAACTTATTATTGATATTTGTAAATCCCTACATTACAGAGTAGGACACCGAATGGTTAAAAAGTTACTTAAAGAGGAACACAACATTTCTGTGAACAGACTTACTGCACAAAGGATCATGCAAAAATATAAAATCCAATGTCGGGTAAAACCAAAGAGAAAATCGAACATCGCCGGTGAAAGTAAATGCGTCGTTCCTAATTTATTGGAACAAAATTTCAAGGCAGATAGACCAAATCAAAAGTGGGTTACTGATATTACTTACTTGCCTTTTGGGGAATCAATGATGTATTTATCAACCATTATGGATTTGTATAATAACGAAATTGTCGCTTATCGAGTGAGTCATAACCAAGAAGAAGAATTAGTGCTAGAAACACTGAAAGCAGCTTGTAATGGACGTGAAACAAAGGGATTAATTCTTCATAGTGATCAAGGGGCTCAATACACATCCTACGCTTTTCAAGAATTAGCTGAAGAAAAAGGCATTATCACAAGCATGTCCCGGAAAGGTAATTGCTTTGATAATGCCGTCATTGAATCCTTCCACTCCACCATAAAGTCGGAAGAATTCTACACACATCAAAAGATGCGTCTTACAAATTCCATTGTACTAGAAAAAGTGGAATTGTACATGTATTATTACAACTATATACGACCATTTTCAAAATTAAACTGCCTTTCTCCTGTTCAATTCAGGGCAAAGGCAGCCTAGGTGCTTTCTTGTCTCATATTACTAGGTCAGTTCATTAGGTAGGGTTTTATTATTAGTTGTGTTGCACGGTGGACCTGCATGTACTTTTTTTTAGGAATTCTCGTACTTCTTCTAGTGTGTACCCATTCTCTTTCGCTTTTGCAATCAAGTAAATCCATTCATAATCCACGTTTATTTTTGTAGCCATAAACGTATTCCCCTCCTAAAATACACTCGATTGTATTTCAGGCAGCTCAGCCATCCGAAAAAGTATGTATTATACGGATCTGTAACTTTGCGTCCCTATTTTTCAATAGGTTTGCCTTTTTCTGATCATTTCTGTCCAAAACACAATTGCAAAAACAGGATATTAATACTTTATAATTCTTTATGTTTACTTTCTTATCATACCATCCCGGTCATTACACTACCATTACATTCTACCTATCATAGCTGGATTCAAAGCCAAGTTGTTTCAACAGCTCCCTGTATCGCAGTTCTTTTTGTTTCTCACTTTTTAGCTGATACCAACCTACGAGAAACTTTGCCATATCAGCCCAAACACGTTCTACTTGATAATAAAGTTGTTGAAAATAATCTTCATAAAAACCTGGAAACAAATTATCTGATGCCATTTTTTAAGCATTCTTCAAATACCTCAACTTTTTTTCTTTCATCCGACAATTTCAAACCATACTCAAGTTTATGTTTATATATTAAATAATCAGTATTTATAGTGCCACATGCTCTCTTTCCGTAATAAGTATGGGTTCGTCTTGATTTAATAGAACTGGCTCTAGTATCTTCTTTAAATGATGTAAAGAGACCCTGAGTTGATTCTTAGCATTAGTTAAGGGTAAATTAGGCCAAAAAACGTCACAAAGCTCATCCCTTGTTACAGATGTTACAGATTTTTGTAGAATTAGATAGGTGAAAATCACTTTTGCTTTTCTTTTGCCCCAACCATGAACAACAGGGTGACCATTAACAAAGACTTCAAAGCGGGTCAGCATACGAATGGTAATTTGATTCACAAGTCTTTCCATTCGTTCCATCCGCGCTGCTAACTCATTCTGCATTTCATAGTTTAACTCAGTTAAATAATTGTATTTCTTATTACTATTATCAACAATTTTTTGCTGAATGAGAAGAATTTGATAATTCTTTTCTAATAAAGGTAAAATAGGGTTCCATGAATGGAGATCCAATCCTAACCCATGAATCAAAACAAGTACGTTTTTCTTGTTTGATACATTTGAATCAAGCCATTTATAATGAATTATACTCCCTTCAATATCAAGATACGCAATATGTACCACCCCCTATCAAAGACACTACCGCTGTTAGATAGTTCAATAATACCTATCATCTTGTATATATTCGATATTTACCCATCATATTCCTGCATAATCATTTTACTTTTAAGAAAGTTGGACTAGGTATTTCTTCTGAGATATACATTTCATTAAGTGAATCTTTTGTACCTTACTGCAAAATTGCGTTAATTAATTTTAAAATTATTCCAAATAGGGTACACTTCTATTTTTACTGCATAAACTAAACTATATAATGTTTATTTTATCATGAATGAGGTGATTTTTTGTCTCGTTATTATCGCTACCGCTTACCGCCTTGGGCTCGAGATTGGATATTAATCTGTGAACGATGCACTCTCCCAATCGTCATTTTCCAAGGGATTCGAACATTATTTATACCAACAACTTTCGATGTGTTATTATTAGGAATCTTAATTGGTATTCTTATTGCCTTTCAATTAGAATGGATATAATACTTTCTAATAAGTCTCTTCAAATTGCTCTGATTTTAATGTTTTATAAATAACTTCCTGGAGCTGAAATCCAAATAATAACCTACGATATTCCCGCTCAATCTTGATGGAGCTATTTACTTTATTTTTATTTCTCGATGGTTGCATACTTGAAAATACTTCTTGAATCCAATTAGATGGCGAAAGTAATTGGAGAGCTAACAAAGATTTTTCATAATCCGATAAATCAATATAACGACAATAGATGGAAAAGGAATCGGTAACTTTTCCCATATCACAGTCATGAAATTGAAATAAATATTGATAATAAGATGCTAAGTCATAAGTTGGAGAAGTCATAAAAGCATCTTCCCAATTCAAAAAATACGTGTTAGTTTGTGTGATCACATAATGGGAAGGTCTTATATTCCCGTGACATAAGGTATACTTCATCTCCTCGGTTTCATCCAATACATCTAAATAAATTTCTTGCCACCTTTCTAGTTGATTGAATGTTTGTTCTATATCGCGATAATACATGCAAACTTGTAGTTCAAAAGGAGACATAAAGCGCTTCGCTTCAAAATAACGAACGCATTTCAACATCTGATCACGATAAGTAGATATCTCTTGCTGAAATTGTTGCTCTATTGTAGTTTTATTTTGTTTCATTGGTGCAATCTGATGATAATCCATCGTGGAAGCATGAAGACGACCGATAGCATGTATGGCAGTTGCATACTCATCAATTGGTTGATCCGTATAATCTTGTTCCACCCACGGCATCAAATAATAAATATGTTCTTGATCCTGTACAAAAAGTTGGTTATTTTTAGCATAATAAATGGGTACAAATCCTAGTATCTGCCTTTGTTGGATATATTGTTGAATCGCTTGCCATCTTCCTAAATCATCAGGATGTAATCTTGATTTTTTTAAAGCATACTGTTGAGAGTTTGCTTTTATTTTAAATACTCTTTCTGTCACTTGCTCGATTTCCTCCGGTTGTAATTGATATTCTTCTATTATTTTAGAACATTCCATTTGTTTTCCTCCTTTCAAATATGAAACAAAAAATCCCTTGACTGGCACCAAGGGATTAAATCTTTAATCATCTGAGGTTATTGGAATATATATTAATTGACCTGCCGATACATCATCTTCTTCAAGTCGATTCGTTCTCATAATTTGTCTAGGGGATACTTGATAACGCTCAGCAATTGTTTGCATTTGATCATCAGGCTGCACAATATATAATTTTAGACGAGTATAGCTAGCACTATCTTCCTCCGCAAAAATATTCAATAAATAGGATGTGTCATTTGTCCGCTCTTCTCTTGCCTGGACATGTAGTTTTTCTTCTTGTTTGTCCTCTTCTTCGCTTTCCAATACATCATCTTCTTCGGACTCTCTCACTAACTCTTCTTCCTGTTCATCTATGCTATCATTGTCTTCAACTGTTTCTTTGTCACTTCGCATACTACTTATGGCTACAACTTTTTCGTCTTCTGGTTGATCTGCTAGCTCTTCTTCAACTTTTATATGAAATGTATCCTCCGTATCTTCTAATTGTTCCTCATCCATGCGATTTTCTCCAAAGGATGGTAGAGTATTTTCTTCTTGAATTTCTGTTTCAACTTCCGTTTCTTCAATTCCTTGAATGGCCAGCGTTGCTTCTATGGCCATTTCATTAGTAGACTCTAATGAATAGTCGAAATGATCTACTTCAATAGAGACATCGTCTAATGAAGGGATTCTATCCATCGGGATTGATACATCAATAAGGAATTTATGGAAAAATTCGTTAACCTCATCAGATAATGATTCTACTCGTTCCACATAGGTGGCGTCTGTTTGTCGCTCTTCACTTTCATCAGGAGGATCGTTTCTAATATACTCTCCTTTCAGTTCCATTACTCCTCTGATGGAAAGTGTGTTACCAATCTCCTCCATTGAAATTACCGGCTCTAATCCAATGCCCAGCATTTCTTGGATTTGCTGATCCTTATCAAAAGCTATTGCTTCATGAATATTAAAAGTAAAGGCTTCTTGCAAAGCACTTCCCCCTTTCTTTTGCTTAGCTAAGGCGTACTAGCATCTCAATAAACTATATGTAGGTGATCAGGGAAATATGCTTCTTGATCAGTATTATTCAGCTTGTTTATTTTCTTGTATTAGGATGTGGTATAAAGACTCATATATTTCTATTTTTAGTTACAAACATATTCGACTAGCTCTAGCTTTACATAAAAATTCTAATTGTGGAGTGGTGTTCTATAGCGATTTTGTGTAGCCTGTTGTTTTTTGTTAAAATAACATAAAAATAATTAATATTTATGGGAGCTAAAAATGAAAAAGTGTATACTGTTAGTCTTGATCACTATTTCAATTGGTTGTTCAGAAGAAAGAGCATATTCTGATAAACCTGATTTCATTGGGGTTGTTCTGGCTTTTGAAGATAGTAACTTATTACAAATGACTATTAAATCAGGAAATATTAAGCAATATGGTTACGATGATGAAATTGTCATTTCAGTTGAGAACATGGAAGAAATAGAAAACCTTGAAAAAGGTGAGGAAATTAAAGTATGGATAGACGGTCAGTTATCAGATAATCAACCTCCTCAAGGAAAATTAGGAAAATACGAAACAACTGAATAATGTTTTTAAGAAAAATCGAGAAAGCCCGACCGGTCCTTTTAGCAGACAAAGATTAGTTGTTGACACATATGGGATGAACTGTTTAACGATGAATCAAAGTGATCATTTTGAAAGGAATAAAGGCTTTCCAACCGCTCCTGCTTGCCCACTTCGCATTCCAGGGGGCGCGCGTCTTCAGCTAACTTTGCAAAGTGGATCTTCAGATCGCGCTGGTCCCCTAGGAGTCGAAGTGGACGCCTGCGCTACATGAAATGCTACAATGGATGCGAATGGTAGCATTTCGACTCTTATTTCTTGCTATATATGGTACCATCCTTTTAGAACGTTCCAAAAGATAACGGTCATTACCATTGTAGAACAAACTATACAGCGGAGGCCACCCGCTTCAACTCCTACGGGATGGTTTTCTCCGAAGATCCACTTTTTCAAGCGATCTTTGCTTGGAAAAGTTAGCTTCGGAGAAAACCCCGTGGAAAGGGAAGTGGGCAGCCGAAGCGATTTCCTTGCACACGATAACTTTTATAATAAACAACATGACTTGTCTACTATATCTTTATTTCTTACACATTTTAAACGTGAATAGGATACCAAAATGCTGTGATACCAACGGTTATATACTTTTACCTTATAAAAAAAGCTTGCAAACCTTTTTGGCTTGCAAGCTTTTGGTGGATTAGGATAGCTTTTCAAATGCTTTTTCTGCTACTGCAATCGTTTTTTCAATATCTTCATCTGTATGAGCCATAGATAGAAAGAGTCCTTCAAATTGAGAAGGTGGAAGGAAGATTCCCTCTTCTGCCATTGTTCGATAATAAATCGCAAATGCTTCCGTATCTGATTTTGATGCTGTTTCATAGTTAACAACTGGTTCATCTGCGAAGAAGACTCCGACCATAGATCCCGCACGATTGATTTGTAATGGCACATTGTGTTTATCCGCTGCTAACCTGTACCCTTCAACAAGACGATCCACTTTCTTATTGATCACATCATAAGCAGTACGATCCATCGCCTTTAGTGTTTCTAAACCAGCCGTCATCGCAAGCGGATTACCAGATAATGTGCCAGCTTGATAGATATCGCCTACCGGAGCAATACGTTCCATGATCTCACGTTTACCTCCATACGCACCAACCGGTAAACCACCACCGATTACTTTTCCCAAACAAGTCAAATCCGGTGTAACCTCAAAATGACCTTGTGCACAATGATAGCCAACACGGAACCCTGTCATTACTTCATCAAAAATAAGCAAGGACTCGTGTTGATTAGTAATATCACGTAATGATGATAAGAAATTCTGACTTGGTGGAACAACTCCCATGTTTCCAGATACAGGTTCTACAATAATAGCTGCTATATCATCTCCAAATTGTTCAAAGGCATAACGAACACTTTCTAAATCATTGTAAGGTACTGTAATCGTGTGCTGTGCAATACTTTCTGGAACACCAGGGCTGTCTGGCAGACCTAAAGTCGCGACACCTGAACCAGCTTTAATAAGTAATGAATCACCATGGCCATGGTAGTTTCCTTCAAATTTCAAAATTTTATTTTTCCCGGTATAACCACGAGCTAGCCTCAAAGCACTCATCGTTGCTTCTGTACCTGAGTTAACCATACGAACCATTTCGATCGAAGGAACACGATCAATCACTAATTGTGCTAATTCATTTTCCAGTAATGTTGGGGCACCGAAGCTTGTCCCTTTTTCTGTTGTTTCTTTTAACTTTGAAACTACACGGTCATCCGCATGCCCTAATATTAATGGTCCCCAGCTTAATACATAATCAATGTATTCATTACCATCAATATCATAAATTTTAGATCCTTTTCCATATTCCATATAAATAGGATTCATTCCTACCGATTTAAACGCTCGGACAGGTGAATTAACCCCTCCTGGCATTAAGTTTACCGATTCCTTATATGCATCTACTGATTTCTGATTTTCACGCATGAGACCTGCCTCCTTATTTATTTTGAAGCCATTTTGCCACATCTTTTGCAAAATAGGTAATAATAATATCCGCTCCAGCTCGTTTCATTGCTGTTAGTTTCTCTAATACTATCGCCTGCTCATCAATCCAGCCCTTAAGACTAGCTGCTTTTACCATCGCATATTCTCCACTCACATTGTAAGCAACTACTGGGACAGGATGTTGATTCTTGACTTCACGAATAATATCCATATAGGATAATGCTGGTTTAACAATTAAAAAGTCGGCACCTTCTTCGATATCAGATGCTGCTTCACGCATTGCTTCTAATCGATTTGCTGGGTCCATTTGATACGTTTTTCTGTCACCGAATTGTGGCGTGCTTTCTGCCGCATCACGAAATGGACCATAAAAAGCAGAAGCATATTTAACAGCATAGGACATAATTGGAATATGTTTAAAACCAGCCTCATCTAGTCCTTGGCGAATGTTAGATACAAATCCGTCCATCATATTCGATGGTGCAATGATATCAGCACCAGCTTCTGCTTGCATAACAGCCGTTTTAACATGCAGAGGTAATGATTTGTCATTATCGACATCCTGATTCTCAATCACACCACAATGACCGTGGGATGTATACTCACATAAGCAAGTATCCGCAACTACAAGCAGTTGATCTGTCTTTTGTTTAATTTGACGAATGGCTAGTTGAACAATACCGTTCCGATCATAAGCACCAGAACCCACTTCATCTTTCTCAGTTGGCACTCCAAATAACAGGATAGAAGGAATACCAAGTGATAATAATTCATCAATTTCGTCATCCAAATGATCTAATGATACTTGAAAAACACCTGGCATCGAACTCACTTCATTTTTAATATTTTCCCCTTCGACAACGAATAACGGGTATACTAAATCATCTACTTTTAAATCTGTTTCACGAACAAATCGTCTCATAACACTGGAGTTTCTTAAGCGACGATGACGATCAAATTGTGCTTTTGTCATTATGCATCACCTTTTCTTATGTAATCACTATAAACTTCTACCATATTCTCTACTGTGAATGTTTCCGGATAAAGAATATGACTGAATGACCGCTCACATAAAGCATTTGCTGTTGTATCCCCGATGGCAACAGTAACCATATTATTTGTTGTTTGCTCATACAGATCGGGGGCTAAAAATTGCTGAAAAGCTTCAACAGTCGATGGACTGGTAAAAAATATCGCATCAACTTCTAAAACCTTCTGATTAAGCAATGATTTAGATTGCTCATTTTTTATTGTACGATAAATTACGATTTTTTCAAAAGATACTCCAGCTTCCTCGAGCAATTCAGGAATTTCTCTTCTGGCATTTTCACCACAAATAATCGCAATCCGTTTATTACTATTTCTATGTAAAAACTCTTCGACCATGGCTTTACCATTATATTTAGAAGGTTGAAAATCAACGGCATAACCATATTCATTTAATGACATTGCTGTTTTTTCACCAACAGCTGCAATGTTATTTTTCACTTGAATACCGAGCGTGGTTAAATATTGATGAAAAAAGCGAACCGTATTCACACTTGTAAAGAATAGCCAATCGAATGAAGCAATATTGGTCAATTGACTACGATTTACATCATCATATATTGTTTCAAAGCGAAGGAGCGGTACTCGTTCACAGCTAGCACCATACCCTTCAAGTAAATGGATTAAGGGGAGAGCTTGTCTTGCTTCCCTTGTCACCATTACTTTCTTACCTTTTAAAGGAAGACTCATTCCTGGTTCTCCTCAATTGCTTCATCCACTAATTCCTGTGCACCTTGGGCTTGGAGTTTTTCTGCTGCTTCTTTTCCAACTTGATGTGGATCTGTTCCAGTTACAGTCTCTTTTAATATCGTCTTCCCATCACTGCTTGCCACTAATGCAGTTAATACCACCTCATCGCCATCAAGGTATGCATAACCGCCAATTGGCACCTGACAACCGCCATTTAATAAATGCAAGAAGGTACGCTCTGCTGTTACTGTTTTTTCTGTGTATGCATCATTGATTTTTTCTAATAATTCTAATAGTTCATGGTCATCTTCTCTACACTCAATCGCTAAAGCACCTTGTCCAACAGCAGGTACACAAACATCAGGTTCTAAATATTCCGTCACAATATCTTCGCTCCAGCTCATTCTTTTCAAACCTGCTGCCGCTAGAATAATCGCATCAAAATTCTCTTCTTTTAACTTACGCATTCTTGTCTCGATATTTCCCCGAATCCATTGAATTTTCAGATCTGGTCTTGCTGCTAGGATTTGCGATCCTCGACGTAAACTGCTGGTTCCTACAACTGCCCCAGCAGGTAGATCTTCTAATTTAATATGATCATTGGAAATAAACGCATCCCGGTGATCTTCTCGTACTGGAATCGAGCCAATGATTAATCCATCTGGCATTACTGCAGGCATATCTTTCATACTATGTACAGCAAAATCAATCTCTTTGTCATACATTGCTTTCTCAATCTCTTTGACAAAGAGTCCTTTACCGCCCACTTTCGAAAGTGTGACATTAAGAATTTGATCCCCTTTTGTCACGATTTTTTTAATTTCAAATTCATATTTATCACCTACATGTTTCTTTAACTGCTCAATAACCCACTCTGACTGTGTCATTGCTAAATTACTTCTTCTTGAACCTACGACAATTTTACGCAAGCTAGTTGCCTCCTTTGTGATATGTTACATATGAAAGTTCGATAAACTGTTAAACAGGAAAAAGTTGATTAATAAAATAAGGAATGCAAATATATTCCAGCTCAAAATAGCTTTTCCTTTATAACCTTTTTGAATTCGCATGTATAAATAGCCAGCATAAATGATAAACACAATGATTGAACCGAGTGTTTTACTATCACCCCAGTAAAATTCTGTCCCCGTCATATATGCCCAGACTACTCCTAAAATAATCGATAACAATAGAAGTGGTTCACCCAGAACAATCGACTGAAATGCTCTTTTTTCCAATCCTTCTAAGTCTTGGAATCTTCGCAACCATTTATACCCTTTTTTCTTTTTAAGAAACTTATATTGCATATAGTAGAGACAAGCTAAAATAAACGAAATGGTGAAAAGACCATAGGATACGAGTGCAAGTACAATATGCGCAAAAAGCATTTCATCTAATACCAATGGAATCTGGGTAGAATCTGTGATTTGCATCGATCGTAATGTATGAATAATCATGATAAAAAAACCAAATACACTAATAAAGAACATAAAAAATTCGAGACGGAACAACCGATGAGCAATGAGAGAAAACGTAATAATAATCCAGGTATACGTATATAATCCATCGTTTAAAGTCTGTATCGGTATATTTGATGTGTGCAAAATTTCGGTTAATAAAAAAATGGTTTGAAAAAGCCAAACCATCGCAAGGAACCAGAAAGCGATCCTATTCGCTTTCCGGTTATGGTACAGAAAATCTATAAAATATATAATAACGGTAAAGCCATAAAGTAATAACATGCTCTCTTGTAAAAATCTTTCTTCGAACATATTGGAAAAACCACCCGATTAATGTGTTGACACATTTTGTAGTTTCTGTAAAACGCTATCCTTATTTTTTTCAAAGGTAATCACTTTATCATTTTCAGTTTTTTTTACTTCTTCTTTTACTCTGTCTTCTATATCAAAGATTTGCATAAATAATGCTAATGCCTGATCTGCATTTTTCTGACCGGCAAATTCTTTTGCCTGCAAGATAGGCTGTTTTAATATTTGATTAACAATGCTTTTTGTGTGTTTATTCAACACTTTACGTTCACGTTCAGTCAGATTAGGCATTTTGCGTTCAATACTTTTCATTGTCTCTTGCTGAATCAATAATGCTTGTTCACGCAAAGCAGTAATAACCGGTACAACTCCAAGTGTTTGCAACCATTCATTGAATGCAACAATCTCTTCTTCAATCCATAGCTCAATGACTACGGCAGCTTCTTTTCGAGCCTCAAGATTGGCATCTACTACATTTTGCAGATCATCGATATCATATAAGAAAACATTATCTACAGACTCCAAAGCCGGATCTAAATCTCTAGGCACTGCAATATCAACTAGGAATAACGGACGTCCTTTACGCTGCTTTTCAACACGTTGATAAAGATCTTGTGTAATCATGTAATCATTCGCGCCAGTAGAACTGATGACAATATCAGCCTCCACTAGAGTTTCTTCGAGATCTGCAGTTGATTTCGCAACACCATTAAACTGGTTCGCAAGTTGTTCTGCTTTCTCCATGGTACGATTAACAACTGTTACTTGCTTAGCTCCAGAACCATAGATATTTTTGGCAGCTAATTCGCCCATTTTACCAGCACCAATAATGACAATGTGTTTTTGTTTCAAATCAGTGAATATCTTTTTCGCTAATTCTACCGCTGCATAGCTTACAGATACGGCATTCTCATTTATTGATGTTTCACGTTGACTTTTTTTACCAATCGTTATCGCTTGCTTGAAAAGCTCATTAAAAATAGTACCAGTCAATTTTTGTTTTTGCGCATCTAAAAAAATCTGCTTAATTTGACCCAAAATTTGCGTTTCACCCATCACCATAGATTCTAATCCACAGCTTAAGCGGAATAAATGTTCCACTGCTGCTTCGTTTTCATACATAATAAGGTGTGGTGCAAATGCGTCCTTTTCAATACCAAACCAGTCGGCCAAATACTGTTTGATAAAATATCTTCCTGTATGAAGTTGATCAACTACTGCATAAATTTCCGTGCGATTACAGGTAGAAATGATGACATTCTCCAAAATGCTTTTTCTACTGTTTAATTCTGTCATCGCATCAGTAATCGTATCTTCACCGAATGCAAGCATTTCTCTTACTTCGACAGGAGCTGTTTTATAATTTATACTCGCTGCTAAAATATGCACTGTATCTACCCCCAAAAAAACAAAAGCCTAACACAATAATAATAATTATTATAACATGTTTTCATTTCGAAATCGTGATGATTTTATGAACAGTTTACGAATCATCTATGATAAAATGAAAGAAGTTGTTGTGTAATGTTGAATTCATAAGTACTTTATCATATTCAATATATTTAATCAAGAAAATAAATCTAACTTAATAATAATTTTAATCTAGGAGTGTTTGTTTTTGAAAAATAATGGTCTTGTAGCTTATTTATTGATTGGGATTGGACTTTATTTCTTATTACGAGAATTACGTCTCCCTATTTTAACCGATTTTTACTCATGGCCTACATTATTAATTTTAATTGGAGCAGCTTTTCTTATACACGCTTTCTCATCCAGGGACTTTAAGAATGTTTTTCCTGGTATCTTGCTACTTGGACTAGGAATCCATTTTCACGCTATCACCCATTATGGATTTTGGATTGATCATTGGGGGATGTATACGCTGATCATTGCAATTGCTTTTTTAGCTCGAGCAATTAAAACGAGAAAAGGATTTATTCCCGGTATTATTTTATTAGTGATATCGATTTTTGCCATCTTTGTTGATAATCAACCAGGGTGGTTTAACTGGATACACCAGCTTATGAATTGGATCAAACGCTTTTGGCCGATCGTATTAATAGGACTTGGAGTTTATCTCCTCTTGAAAAAAAGATAAATTGTGATATGATGGCTATGCTTTTTGAATACAGAAACCTTTGAAAATAGAGAGAGAAAAGAAGGTGAAAGTATGAGAAACAATTTTGCTTATTTCGTAACGCTTATTGGTGCAAGCTTTTGGGGTCTGACTGGTTTATTTGTGGACGGATTATATAATGAAGGTTTTACTGCATGGGAGATCGTCACCATCCGTTTGACTATTTCTACTGTTATATTGATGTCTATAATTGCCATCATTTCACCAGGAAAATTACGTATTCAATTCAAACATATCCCACATTTTATTGGATTAGGTGTGTTTGGTATAGTTTTGTTCAATTGGTTTTATTTTACTGTGATGAAACAGACATCCTTATCAATAGCCGTAGTTTTACTTTACACTGCACCTGTTTTTGTTACGATATTATCTAAATATTTCTTTAAGGAATCCATTACTAGCAGAAAAATTGCTTCTTTATTCTTGACGATAGTTGGATGTGCACTGGCTATTCAACTGCTTCCTGTTGGACGTATGCAAATTCCTTTTATTAGTGTTGTTTTAGGTTTACTATCTGCCTTTTTCTGTGGTTTGTACAGTATCATTGGTAAAGAGATAAGCAGACATTATAATTTTCTTACTATAACTGTCTATGCGCTATTTATGGGTAGTATTTTTATCCTTCCAACAAGCAAGTTATGGAACAAGTCAGAAGCTTTTCAATCAATTGATGTCTGGTTTAATATATGTGGTATCGTTATTATATCTACGATTGGTGCCTATACACTTTACACGTTTGGACTTACTCACATCGAATCAAGTAAAGCTGCAATTCTTGGAGCAATGGAACCGATAGTTGCTGTATTAATTGGTGTAATCATTTTTGATGACCACTTAAGCTTTTTACAAGTCATTGGTATCATATTAGTCATTAGTGCAGCATTCCTTACTGTTTACCATAAACAAAGAAAAATTAACAGACATACAAAAACCGAGCAATAATACTCGGTTTTTGTATGTCTTTTTTATAATAATGAATGAAGGGAGATCTGCCCTGCCCTCGTTTAGCTTCCATTAATCGCCTTATAAAGAACAGTTTTTCAACGAGTATATTCTCGTTTCGATGAACAAATGAAACCAAAAAATGTAACTCACTTTATATAATTTAATAAATAACTCCACACGTCTTCCTTTCCTTCGCTCGTTTCAGCTGAGAAAGGAATGACACTATCATCCGGGTCTAGTTCGAGCGTATCAATCACTCTTTTAATATGTGTCGCTTTTTTATTTTTGGGGATTTTATCCAGTTTAGTCGCGATCACCAAAACAGGGATCTCATAATACTTCAAGAAGTCATACATCATCACGTCATCTTCTGATGGTTTATGGCGGATATCAACAATCATTACAGTTAACCTTAACATATCACGAAGCGAGAAATATTCTTCCATCATCTTGCCCCATTTTTCCCGCTCTTTTTTAGATACTTTGGCATAGCCATAACCCGGAACATCAACAAAGTAAAAGGCATCATTAATGTTATAAAAATTTAATGTTTGGGTTTTTCCAGGTTTTGAAGATGTTCGTGCTAAATTTTTCCGATTGATCAATTTATTAATAAAAGATGATTTTCCAACGTTAGAACGACCAGCTAAGGCAATCTCTGGCCACCTGTCCGTTGGATATTGCTTTTCGGACACTGCACTAATAACTATTTCTGCTTTATTGACTTTCATTGTTCTCCTCCAGTAAGGCATATTCTAACACAGTATCTAAATGGTCAACCGGAATGAAAGTCAAGCCTTCCCGAACACTTTCTGGTATATCTTCTAAGTCTTTTTTGTTATCAGCTGGAATAATAATCGTCGTAATACCTGCCCTGTGTGCACTTAGTGATTTCTCTTTCAGTCCACCGATCGGAAGTACTCGGCCTCTTAAGGTAATTTCTCCTGTCATTCCTACTTCTTTGCGTACCGGTCGTCCTGTTAAAGAAGACACAAGAGCAGTTGCCATCGTAATTCCTGCTGATGGACCATCTTTTGGTGTAGCACCTTCAGGAACGTGAATATGGATATCATATTTTTCATGAAAATCCGGATCTATTTTTAATTGATCTGCTCTTGAACGTATATAACTGAAAGCAGCTTGTGCTGATTCCTTCATGACATCTCCCAGTTTACCAGTTAAGGTTAGTTTTCCTTTACCTTTTGAAATACTGACCTCAATCGATAAAATATCACCACCTGCAGAAGTATATGCCAAACCAGTGGCAGCACCAATTTGATGTTCTTCCTCCATCATGCCGTAACGGAATTTTGGTTTACCTAAAATTGTTTCTAATTGTTTTTCTGTAACGATGACGCGTTGCTTTTCACCCGAGACAATGATTTTAGCAGCCTTCCTACAAATAGAAGCAAGCATACGTTCCAATCCACGAACTCCTGCTTCTCTTGTATACACACGAATAAGCTTCAATAATGCTTCATCACGGATCTGCATGTGACCTTTCTTAAGACCATTTTCTTTTAACTGTTTCGGTAATAAATGTTGTTTAGCTATGTGTAATTTTTCTAATTCGGTGTATCCAGCAATCGAAATAACTTCCATTCGATCCAATAAAGGTCGTGGTACAGTTGCTAAATTATTCGCAGTAGCAACAAACATAACTTTAGACAGGTCGTACGTTTCTTCTAAATAATGATCACTGAACGTATTATTTTGCTCAGGATCTAATACTTCCAACATAGCAGCTGAAGGGTCTCCACGGAAATCATTAGACATCTTATCAATTTCATCTAATAAAAAGACAGGATTAATGGTTTCTGCTTTCTTCATACCTTGTATAATTCGACCAGGCATAGCTCCTACATATGTGCGACGATGACCACGAATTTCCGCTTCATCTCGGACACCGCCGAGTGAAACGCGGACAAATTGACGATCAATAGATCTTGCCACAGATTTAGCCAAGGATGTTTTACCCACTCCTGGCGGTCCTACCAAACAAAGTATAGGGCCTTTCAAAGAATTGGTTAGTTGTTGAACAGCTAAATATTCAAGAACACGCTCTTTTACCTTTTCCAGACCATAATGGTCCTCATCTAAGACTTTTTCTGCATGGTTTATATCAAGGTTATCTTCTGTTTCTTCTGTCCATGGTAATGAAAGTACCCAATCAATATAGTTACGTATTACCGAGCTTTCTGCCGAACTTTGTGGAACTCTTTCGTATCGGTTTAATTCTTTTTCTATCAGTTCTACTACACGGTCAGGTAAGTCCTTTTCTTCTAGCTTCTTTCTTAATGCTGCTAATTCACCTGTTTTGCCATCTTTATCACCTAGTTCATTTTGGATAGCTTTCATCTGTTCCCGTAAGTAGTATTCTTTTTGTGTCTCTTCCATGGATTTTTTAACACGTTGTCCAATTTTTCGTTCTAATTCTAATACTTCTTTTTCATTGGAGATAATCTCCAATAATTTTCGAAGTCGTTTAGTAACATCTAACGTTTCAAGTACTTCTTGCTTGTCTGACATCTTTAATGTAATGTGAGATGCTACAAGATCTGCAAACCGACTAGGCTCCTCAATATCCGTAACACTGGCCAATGTTTCTTTGCTAACCTTTTTTGAAATTTTAGTATAGTGCTCAAATTGCTCTAACAACGCTCGCATTAATGCATCTTCTTCAGGTTGTTTCTGATGTACATCTTCCACTTTTTCAATCTCAACAAAAAATTGCTTCTCTTCATTAATAAATTGTTGAATTTCAGCACGGTATAAACCTTCTACTAATACTCTCATTGTTCCGTTCGGTAGTTTGAGCATTTGATTCACTTTTGCTACCGTACCAATCGTATTAATTTCTTCTGTTTTTGGATCATCTACTGCGCTTTCTTTTTGAGCAGCAAGAAATATGTTCTGATCATTCATCATCGCTTTCTCTAGAGCTTGAATAGATTTTTCTCGCCCGACATCTAAATGAATCACCATGCCAGGAAATACAATTAACCCTCGTAATGGTAAAAGCGGAATATGTATGAATTTGGATTCTGTCATATGGCACCTCCGTCAAAGCTACTAGTTCTTGTGTATACAAACTGAAATAATCACCATATCTTTTGGCGAATGCCTTCGTTCGTTTATACTATAGCCAATTAAAAAATATACATACCTATAGTATAATTTATTAATACCTAGTATCATTGTTTGAATTCTTCTATTGTTATAAGTTTAAAGAAGTTTTGTTTTTTTGTAAATCTAAAAGTATTTTTTCTTAGTTTTACCTATGGATTTAAAACAATACAAAATCCCTTGTTATACAACAAGGGATTTTTTTACCTATTACGCACTTTCTTTTGGAGATTCAAGGTCGATAACTGTTCCATCCTCATGAACTAGTTTTGGTCGGCCATTTTCTTTCGTAACCGTTTCTTCTGTAAGAATACATTTCTTAATATCATCACGTGAAGGCAGTTCAAACATAACATCTAACATAATACTTTCCAGTATAGATCTTAAACCACGAGCACCTGTTTTTCGTTCAATTGCTTTTTGGGCAACAGCTTCTAAAGCAGCTTCTTCAAATTCCAACTCTACATCGTCAATTTCAAAAAGCTTATTATACTGTTTGACTAAAGCGTTTTTCGGTTTTGTTAAAATTTCTACCAGTGCTTTTTCATCCAGTGGCTCTAGGCTTCCGATTACTGGCAAACGGCCAATAAATTCCGGAATTAAACCAAAGCGTAATAAATCTTCCGGAAGCACTTTAGATAGTAAAGTTGCCTTATCTAATTCTTGATTGTCTGATTCAGAACCAAAGCCAATTACTTTCTTACCAAGACGACGCTTCACAATCTGTTCAATTCCATCAAATGCTCCACCGCAAATAAACAAAATATTAGTGGTGTCAATTTGAATAAATTCTTGATGTGGATGCTTTCTTCCACCTTGAGGAGGCACACTTGCCGTTGTACCTTCAAGAATTTTTAGCAGTGCCTGTTGAACACCTTCGCCTGATACATCACGTGTAATAGAAGGGTTCTCTGACTTTCGTGCAACTTTATCAATTTCATCAATATAAATAATACCTTTTTCCGCTTTTTCAACGTCATAATCAGCTGATTGAATAAGCTTTAACAAGATATTTTCTACATCTTCCCCTACATATCCAGCTTCCGTTAACGATGTCGCATCTGCTATAGCAAATGGTACATTTAATATACGTGCGAGGGTTTGAGCAAGTAATGTTTTACCGCTACCTGTAGGACCAATCATTGCGATATTACTTTTAGATATTTCAACCTCATCTTTAGATTTTGGTGAATTGATACGCTTATAATGGTTGTATACCGCTACAGATAAATTTTTCTTTGCCTTCTGCTGACCTATTACGTAATCATCTAAGATTTCACAGATTTCTTGTGGTTTAGGAATATCTTTATATTCCACTTCTTCTTCTGTACCTAATTCCTCTTCCACAATCTCTGTACAAAGTTCAATACATTCATCACATATATAAACACCTGGTCCAGCAACTAACTTACGAACCTGGTCTTGGCTTTTTCCACAGAATGAACATTTCAATTGACCTTTTTCTTCATTAAATTTATACATGACATTCACCCCTTGTTCAAAAAATATCTCCTATGATTCCATAAAAACGATTAAACACTTTTCGTCTTTAGGCAATCATATCAAATTGTTCCGAAATAAAAAAGTAATACACTTTTTCAAGTTTTTAAAGCGTATCAGTCTTTTATCTCGATTACAAATAGTTTGCTTTTTGGAGAAGAGTTTTCTTTATGTATATGTTAGTCTTTCCAAATGTATATCCTTCTATTTCATTCATCTAATTTTTTATGTAAAAAATATGGGGCTGTATTGTTAGGCAGGATTAAGGATTCATATTTATAGAAAACAAGGTACGGAGAATAACGCACCTTGTTTTCACTTATTATTTATTTTGCTTTGCTGTTATCAACAAGTACATCAATTGCTTTTTTGAATTTTAAGTCATCTTGAAGTGCTGCAGTGTTTCCACCAAGCGCTTGTTTAATTTGGTCGATTTCCATATTATACATAGAAGCCATTGACTCTAATTCTTTCTCCACATCTTCATCTGTTACTTCTACATTTTCAGCAGCAGCAATTGCTTCTAGTGTCAAGTTAGTCTTTACACGTTTTCCAGCATCCTCTTTCATTTGCTCTTTTAACGCGTCTTCATCTTGACCAGAGAATTGGGAGTACATATCTAAAGTCATACCTTGCATTTGCAGTCTTTGTTCAAATTCCTGAAGCATACGATCTAATTCAGATTGTACCATCGCTTCTGGTACCTCTACTTCTGCATTGTCAGATGCTTGTTTAACTAATTCTTCACGTTTGTTAGCATCAGCTTCGTTTTCTTTTTGTTCTTGCAGACGTTTCTTCGTTTTTTCTTTTAATTCATCAAGTGTTTCCACTTCTTCGTCTACGTCTTTAGCAAATTCATCATCCAATTCTGGAAGTTCTTTTGCTTTAATTTCATGGATTTTCACTTTAAAAGTAGCTTCTTTTCCAGCTAAGTTTTCTGCATGGTATTCTTCAGGGAAAGTAATTTCAACATCTAGTTCTTCTCCTGCTTTTTTACCCACTAACTGTTCTTCAAAGCCTGGAATGAAAGAGCCAGAACCAATTTCTAATGAATGGTTATCCGCTTGGCCGCCTTCAAAAGCTTCACCGTCAACGAAACCTTCAAAGTCAATGACAGCTGTATCACCGTTCTCGATTTCGCCATCTTCTTTTACAACAAGTTCAGCTTGTTGTTCTTGTTGTTTTTTAATTTCTTCTTCTACATCTTCGTCTGTTAATTCTGTGCTTACTTCTTCTACTTCAAGTCCTTTATAGTCGCCAAGTTTTACTTCAGGCTTCACCGTAACTTTTGCAGTGAAAATAAGGTTTTTCCCTTTTTCGATTTGTTCAATATCTACTTCTGGTTGATCTACTGGTTCGATACCAGTTTCTTCTACTGCACTTGTGTATTCACCAGGAAGAATAATATCTACAGCATCTTGGTATAATGATTCTACACCAAAACGTTTTTCGAACATTCCTCTTGGCATTTTTCCTTTACGGAAACCAGGTACTTGTACTTGCTTTACAACCTTCTTAAAGGCCTGGTCTAAAGCACTATCGAATTTGTCTGCATCTACTTCTACAGTTAAGACGCCGACATTACCTTCTTGCTTTTCCCATTTTGCTGTCATTCTAAATTCCCTCCAACATAAATAAATCTTTATATTTGACGTTCATTCAATATACCATCCTATAATAGTCCGAACGCAAATTGCAACCATCTTATTATAACATAATTGCATTTCCTTTCAATAATAATAATGTATGTAGTAAAATTTTTGCAATCAATATCGTCAGAAAGTCATTACACATCTAAAATAGTTCCATACAGTGTTTCTGAAATGTCAATCATTTTTAAATAATGTTCTTTGATAACAGAAATATGATGATCATCTTCTTGATCGAAATATTGAAAGCTTCTACTCACGTAGTACAACAACGACTCAGCTAAGATTTCATAGTTTTCTTCTTGTGGTAAAAAAGGGGTGTACACATACGCAAAGCGTTCTAAAAGGAATAGAATCATTTGATATTTAGTAGGGTCTTGCTGCTGTATGTTATCTAAAAAACGGGTGACGCCTGTTATAAATGAAACAGGTAAAATGTCATCTAGTTCTCGCATATGTATTTCATCTGTCAATTGAAATTTCTCAATATGTATCGGTTGCTCTGGCTCTACTTTTTGATAATATTCCAATAACGCGGTCTTTACCACGGGATGAATTTCTGGATTCTTTAACATCTCTCTAAAAAACAGTTTGTCATGGTATACTTCCAGTTGAAGTAAGCGCTTCACCATATACCATTGCTGACGATCATTTTTCTGTTTAATTGCTTCCTCTAATTGCTTTTGAACTTCTATGTATGATTTTTTATCTTCCTGTTGCTGCAGTTCTTTGCTTAATTGATACATATGTCGTAATTGATCTATTATATGGGAAGGAATATCTGTTTGTGTTAATGCGTCATCAATCAGAAACATCACCTTATTATACTTACTTGACTGAAATAACAAAGTTGCATATATATGTATATATGAAGCAAAATAAGTATCTTTTTTTGCAATTAATTCCTCACATAAATCTTCCGCATCATCTTGCATGTTTAGTTCCATCATACATATTAATTTTCCTGTCATTACTTCATGTGATTGGACACCGTTTTCCGTTAATTGATGGAAATAATCATACGCTTCACTGAAACGATTTTCCTGCATGGCAGTTTTTGCTTTGCCTTCTAGATTATCTTTCCATTTAGGAAAAATAATGAGGTTTTTCCGTTCTTCTTCCATTATCTCACCTGCCTTTCTCTAATAATAGTAGATCCTATTATAAAGTTTATTCTAACATTACTCAAGCACCAGATATAAAGAAGTGATTGGAAAATGAAAGGAATTTGATTGTTATTAGTTATCGTGAACAATATCTTATTTGATGATTTCATTTTTTATTTAGCAGTTAGAAAATCGTTGATAATACTCGGAATTTCATTTAAATCATTAATCACAAAATCTGCACTGTCACAAGTAACACCATCTGTATTTTTCCAAATCGATTTCATTCCGACTTTATTTGCAGCATTTATATCGTTTTCAGGGTGATCCCCTACAAAAAAGCTTTCATTAGGTTGTACATGCAAATGTTTTAATGCCTTTTCGAAAATTTTCGGATTGGGCTTTTTGATTCCTTCCTTCTCAGAGATCAAAACAATGTCAAAATAATCCTCTAATTCTAATGCACTAATATTATAGCTTTGAAACGGTTCTTTTCCATTTGTTATCATTCCAAGTTTAAAATTTATATTCTTTATATTATCTAACATTTGATATAGATTGGAAAAAGGAGTACAACTATAACGGAATTGATTTACATAATCATGCAACAACTCTTCCCATGTTAAATCCTTTAACCTGAATTCTTTTACTAACTGCTGATAAACTTTATCCTTCCACACCATACCTCTGTTATCCAGTTCAATAAAACGATATATATATAGATCTTTATCTATATGTTTTAAAGCATTATAATATTTATTATATTGTTTTTCAGCAAAAATATTTATGGAAGTCTCCCTGTCTAACAAAGTGCCATCTAAATCGAATAGAACTGCCTTGATAAATCATCACCAGCCTTTTCTTTTTATTATAACAAATGAAAAGAAAGGAAGGGAATTTTGAACAGGAACGGGGTGAATTTGGTGTTACTACTACACCATGTATAAAATGAAGTTACAGCAATTAACCTATGTATTTATCTTATTAACAGGATTCTCTATCGGCATTCATCAAGCTTTTGAAAACAATTTCACGCAAATTACTATGATTATATTGGTTATCATTACTTTCATTTTAATTGCAAAGGACATACGCAATTCGTCTAAGGAAAAATAAATACTCTTTTGAATAATTAGAAGAGCACTTTTCACCTCTATGATTTAACACAACTCAGCTATTATAAGACATTGTCTCTAGACAAATATAAAAACCTCACAACGATTATCGTTGCAAGGCTTTGGCTAGCGTCCCAGGCAGGATTCGAACCTGCGACCCACAGCTTAGAAGGCTGTTGCTCTATCCTGCTGAGCTACTGGGACATGGAGCGGGTGAAGGGAATTGAACCCTCGACATCAGCTTGGAAGGCTGAGGTTTTACCACTAAACTACACCCGCATTATGTATGATTATTAATTTTGTTTTTTTACAACGCTCTTACATGTTCCTGCATCTTCTAGCTATTTCATTGATGATAATGCTTCGGAACTACTCGTTGTTTACTCGGTGGATGTATCGCTCGTGGCTGAGGTTTTACCACTAAACTACACCTGCATCTCTATGTATTATAGTATGTATCTCGTTAACGGACAAGTACCATTATATAAACTTGCGTCACTATTGTCAATATAAAATTATAAATTTATATATAGTTATTTCATCACGTTTTATTCATATGCTAAAATCCAGCCAGCAGAATCGATATCTGCTGGCTTCTTATTTATGTTAATGAAGTTTGATAAGCAAGACTGGAAATCTCCTGTTCATCTTTTGTGTAGAAACGAATATCGATATTTTTCAATTGTTCTTCAGCTGTCAAGATCGCATAAGAACCGGGGTGTGCACTTCTAGGCTGTCGGATACTCCCCGGATTAATAAATAATTGATCCTTGACTTTTTCAGCACCAGCTACATGTGAATGACCAAAGCAAATAATATTTGCTCCCAATTCTTCAGCGCGATAGGAAGCTGGCATCAAAGTTGATTTAATTTGAAATAAGTGTCCATGCGTAACGAAAAAGTGTAATTCTCCTACTTTGAAATCAATTTCTTCAGGTAAACGGAAATCCATATCCATGTTTCCTTGTACTGCTTTAAATCCCGTGAGTTCCTTACTATCTACATCAAGCTCCGAATCACCACAATGGATCATTGCATCCACTTCATTCTCGTATCGAGCTTTTATTTCAGATACTTCACTTGTCCAACCATGACTATCACTAAGTATTAAGATTTTTGGCATATCCTCCACTCCTTTTACAACTGCATTACCCAGTTTTCGATTTTGTCTAACGCTTTTTTGCGATGACTAATCTGATTTTTTTCTTGTGGGGTCATTTCTGCCATCGTTTTTGCACTGCCAGTTGGGTAGAAGATCGGATCATAACCAAAACCATTTTTACCAATTGCTTGAAAACCAATTGTTCCTTCGCATTCACCACGTTTAAAGATCGTTTTCTGTCCTGGTTGTGCTATTGCCAATACACATACAAAACGGCCAGTACGTTCAGCTTGAGATACATCTTGCATCTCAGTTAATACTTTTCCCAGGTTTGCCTTATCATCTTTATCCTCTCCAGCATATCTAGCTGAATAAACACCTGGAGCGCCATTTAGTGCATCAATCTCTATTCCTGAGTCATCTGCAATTACCGGGGTACCGAATTTTTCACAAATCGCTTCTGCTTTAATGGCTGCATTTTCTTCAAACGTTGTACCTGTCTCTTCAATATCATCAACCGGTTTTGACAAATCTAATAAGGAAGAGACTTCGATTCCTAACGGGTCAAATAATCCTTTAAAATCCTTCATTTTTCCTTTGTTTTTTGTTGCGATTATTAATTCTTCCATGTTGAAAAAGCTCCCCTAGGATTGTTCTATGTTTTCTTGATAAGGTTTGATTGTATCTGCCTGAATTTTAAAAATCTCTTTTAAACCTTTTTCAGCCAGGGCTAACATTTTAGTTAGTTGCGTGCTTGTAAAAGTTGCTTCTTCACCCGTACCTTGGAGTTCCACAAATTCTCCTTTACCAGTCATCACCACATTCATATCGACATGTGCTTGTGCATCCTCCGAATATTCTAAATCTAAAATTTCCGTTCCATCTGGTAGTACACCTACAGAGATAGCTGCAAGATAATCTGTAATAGGTAGTGATTTTATTTTCTCTTCTTCTAGTAGTTTACCTAATGCATGTACAACTGCAACAAATGCTCCAGTTATCGATGCAGTTCTTGTACCACCATCTGCCTGAATCACGTCACAATCAACCCAAACTGTACGCTCACCTATAGCATCTAAATCCACTACTGCTCGTAGTGAACGTCCAATTAAACGTTGAATTTCCATTGTTCTTCCGGAGACTTTACCCTTTGATGACTCGCGAATATTTCTTGTCTCTGTTGCTCGAGGTAACATAGCATATTCAGCAGTTATCCAGCCTTTTCCTGAACCTCTCATAAAGGGCGGGACACGGTCCTCGACACTAGCATTACATATAACTTTTGTGTCACCAACGGTAATTAAAACGGATCCTTCGGCATGTTTAGTAAAATTAGTTTGGATATCAATTGATCTAAGTTGATCTATTTCTCTCCCAGTTTCACGCATTCTATTTCCTCCTTACATACTGTTCTATCTTAACATATTTTCTCAGTACATGGGTTTTTCATACATAAGAAATTTTCTTAACAGATTACACCCGTTTCAAATATGAAACGGGTGTATATCATTCTATATTGTTTAAAAAGTCACAGCAAACAGTTTGACCAATGCGTTGATTTAGATGCTTTCAGTTGGTGTAACCATATCTCTTGAAACTGGTTCTGTATATGGTTGTCCACTTTCGCTAATCACTTCTTCATGATTTTCAACATTTACCTCAACTGCGTCGATATCTTCCTGTTCTGTTAATGTGAGTACGATCGATTGCATCACCTCATCAGCGATTACACCTTTCGCACTATTGGATAATATATTTTCGTTAAAGTTTAATGAAAGGATCCCATCTTCAAAAACAGGTTCAGACGCAAGTTGTGAGCCGTTGTTAATAAAGTGCTGTAACGGTAAATCAAAGGATGGACCATTCATTAAAGCTTGTACAACAGATTGATGTGAATTCTCTTCATCCATCGGTATATGCTGTGTTATTGGGACAAAGTAGACCATTTCATCGCCTTGCATTGGAAAGTAAAGCGTAGTAGCCTTACTTTCCATTAAATCAATACCACCAGCTTGATGAACGTTAATTCCATTAGCTCGTGAATACCCCTCAGTTAGTGGTGTGCCATTTACTGGCATAGCATCTTGCGCTTCTCCTTCGATCCATAGTTTAACACGATCAACATTTTCAAATTGTGTTAAGGTATGTGTCATTGATTCTAAAATTTTCTGTTCATTCTCTGCTTCATATGTTGTAAAATCTTCCGAAACATTTACCACTAATGTCCCGTCTGCTTCTAAGTTCAAATCAATAATTTCAGTTCCAGCAGGTAAAACTGCCTGAAATCCACTTGGTAACATCGATGTAACAGGCCCATCCTGAACTAGATATTCTAGCACTTGCTTCGCCACTTCTTTTGATTCAGGAGATGGCATTTGTACTTCTTGTGGTACTACTAAACCATTTTGATCTAACAAATATAATACCCTAGTAACTGTGTCGGCAGTATTCGCTGAGTCTTCCCCTATTGTATCTTCCTCTGACTCACCCTCTTCTACTGGATCTTCCTCTAGATCTTCTTCAATTTCTCCTGCGTCACCTTCCTGAATGTTTTCCAGGTCATCTGTTAATTCTGCATCTTCAGGTGGTGCATCTATTTGATCTAATGTCTGTTCTCCTTCAAAAACGCCACAACCCACTAACAATAGCAAACTTAATAATACAACTCCTGCATACTTTTTAGCCAAATCGATTTTCATAACCGATACCTCCTACGATGGTTTGTACTACTATGTATACGAGCTTATTATTAAAATAGACCAATCAAAATAATCTTTAAAAATGTTATAATAAGGAAAATTTCTTTTGAAGGGGATTGCAGATTACAGGAAGTCTTTTTAAATATAAGAAAAACCGGCAAACACCGCCGGTCCTTTTCTAAATGCTAAGTTGATCTGCGATTGCTTTAGTAGCCATTATGAAATATATAGACCGTATGACCACCACTCCGGCTGCCCACTTCCCTTTCCATGGGGTTTGTCCTTCAGCTAACTTTTTCGAGCAAAAACCGCTCGAAAAAGTGGATCTTCAGGCCAAACGATTCCCACAGGAGTTGAAGTGAGCGGCCTTCGCTTTATGCATGCGCTACAACATATGTCAGACCTGGCCACTTGGGTTATTATCCCTGTGAGAGTGCAAGAAATGGCATTGGAAATCACTAATAGTGGTTATAAAACCAATATGCTTTTTCTGATATTCGTTGTAGTAAAAGGTATAGCGAAGGCCGACCGTTTCGACTCCTAAGGGATTAGCATGATCTGAAGATCCACTTTTGCAGGAGCGTACTCCTCCTGCAAGAGTTAGCTGAAGAGCATGCCCCTTGGAAAGCGAAACGGTCAGCCGAAGCGGGTGGCTTGCACACAATAACTTTCATAATAAACAACATGACTTGTCTACGATATCTTTATTTATTACACACTTTAAACGTGAATAGGATACCAAAATGCTGTGATACCAACGGTTATATACTTTCCTACCTTATTAAAAAAAACATAAGATTTTCTCTTATGTTTTTCCTAGGCTTCTTACCGTATTTAATTCAATTTTATCTACTGCGTCAATTTTCTGATTTAACCAACGTGATGCAATTTCATGAAATACTCCAACATTTCCTGTGGTATAAAAATGATGTTGTGGTACCTGATCACCTTGATAAAGCTTATTTTGATATTCTAGAATGGTGCTGACTTCTCTTGCGGTTTCTTCTCCAGACGATATCACGGTCACGGTTGAACCTACCTCTTCTTGAATCAACGCTTTAATCATTGGGTAATGGGTACAACCTAATATGAGCGTATCCATATTAAAAAATTGTTTTAAAGGTTGTAATGTTTCACTTACCACCTGGTATGCTTCTTCTCCGTGCACAATTCCTTTTTCCACTAAAGGGACAAATCGGGGGCATGCTAAATCATGTACTTCAATATCCGTATTTATTTGTCTTAATGTGTCCACATATGCTTTACTGCTAATCGTTCCTTCGGTTCCGACCACACCTATTTCAGCTGTGCGAGAACTCGTAATAGCAGCACGTGCACCTGGTTGAATCACCCCAACTACCGGAATCGTAAGTTCCTCTCTTAGCTGATCCAACGTAAATGCAGTAGCTGTGTTACAAGCAATCACTAACATTTTAATATCTCTTTCTAACAAAAAGTGGACCATTTCCCAAGTGTACTGTATTACTTCTTCTTTTGGCCGCGGACCATATGGACATCTTTTTGTATCGCCCAAGTATATGATCGATTCTTTCGGTAATTGACGAATTAATTCACTCGCTACTGTAAGTCCGCCAACTCCTGAGTCAATAACTCCAATTGGTTGCTTCACTATCATCGCCTCTTTACAATTTTGCATTTTCTGTTTGTTGTCTCATTTCTCGATGAAGGAGATGTAATAGCCTTGACAACTGTTCCATATCCTCTTCTTTAACATTCGTTAAAACCTCACCTAAATATTTCTGTCGTTTTTCAATTACTTCTTGGATAATTTTTCTTCCTTTTTCTAATAGGTGGATACGAACCACTCGTCGGTCCTTGGTATCTTTCACTCGTTCCACTATATCATTCTTTTCCATACGATCAACTAAATCCGTTGTCGTACTAAAAGCGAGGTTAATTTTTTTGGATAATTCACCTAATGTTAAATCTCCATGCTCTAATAAAAATTGTAAGGCAATGAATTGTGGGGTTGTAATAGGATAATTATTTAATATTTCTCGACCTTTTTGTTTGACGATCCCTGATAAAAATCTTAATTCTCTTTCGATATCTACAATTTGCTCTGCTTCTTTACCCAAATCAAAACGCCCCTTCATACATAAAAATACATAAGTTTACTATAACATTTTTTCTCGATTAAATGTTATACAGAATCTTTTAGGGTTGACAAAATGAAAGCGTCTAGCAAAGGCTAAACGCTTTCGTCATTGTTAATCTTAAAGAATAATATGCACAGAATGCTGCAACAGTTACAGGTTAGTATCTGGCTTTTTTTTGTTGATTTTTACTTTCAAAAGAACTTATTTGGCAAATTGCAACGATCAATTCCATCGCTCCGAACTGCCTTTTTGTATATTTTATATCACGGTATCACATTGTTGATAATTGTTGATTGGAACGATTATTACCTGTACCAACGACGAATAAACTCGTTAAGAAGGCTACAAGTGAAACAAAAATAGCCATCATTAATCCTAAACCTGCCATAAATAAGTCTTCACCAGGATAAGTTGGTTCTAGTGTGGCATACCAATAACTGAAGAAAATAATCATTATGACGTAAAAACTGCTTCCTATTAGAGCCATTTTCCATTTGTTTAGCTTACTTCCTCGCCAAGAATGTGCAAATACAATCCATACAAATATACTGATTATTACTGCAACAACCATAACTAACAAATGTACATACGGAAGCATTAAATAGCTTAAACCAATTAATATCAATATAGTAGACGTAAAAAAAAGCGCATTTACCCCGAATAATATCCCACCAGTAATCCAATAATTGTTTAACCACTTATGTTTTTCTACGTCTAGTTGTAACTTAACAAAAGTCTCTATTTTTTTGACAATTGGCTTTCGAAAGAATAAAAAAAGAATAATTGCAAAAACTCCAACTATTAGAAAAGTACTCATTATTATGACCTCCTATACTTTTTATCCGGAGATGGTTTAATGCCTTATACAAAGAATCGTCCTGCAATTTATTATCAAAAAGTCGGCAATGGAACAGCAATCATATTCATCGCCCCACCAGCAATGGGACATTTAACATTCCGTTATCAAACATTACTTCAAGATAACTTCACAGTTATTACATTTGACAACAGAGGGGATTGCCGTAGTGCTCATTCTGATACAAAATTAACTTTTTCTCATTTTGTAGATGACGTAAAAAAAGTACTAGATGAAAATGAAATCTCAAAAGCAATTGTTTGCGGCTATTCTAATGGAGGCTTAATCGCTCAACAATTTGCTATATCTTATCCAGAACATACATTAGCACTTATTATGTTAGGAGGTTACCATTCCCCCAAAAGCCTTATGCTTCGTACCGAATACAAAATAGGGATAATGGTTGCTAGAAAACAATGGATTCCATTGCTAGCAAAAGCACTTGCTTTCAATCATTTTTCTGATAAAAAAGCAGCAAACGAAATGGAAATAGAAATCAAGAAAACGAATGCGGACATGTTGGCACAGCAATATCAATTAGGCTTGAATTATGAAAACGAGCAGCAACTACGTAATATTGATGTACCGCTATTAATTATCTACGGTGCAAACGATCATTATGTACATCCGTATCAAAACATCTTTCGCAACAAATTAAAAGATGTGGAAGTTGCCTATGTCCATCGTTCTAAACATCAAGTACCTACTAAATATTTTCATGAATGTAATGCCATTATTTATGAATGGGCGAAGCGAAAACAATTAAAATAAGCATTCATTCATACAAACAAATCATACCAAAAATTGTATGTGATTAGAACCAGAAACGATAAATTATTTAACAAGGCTGCCCTCGCTAAAAAGCAAACTCATTTAGACAGCCCTGTAAAAAGTTTCTAGATAAAATCCCATGATAATGGGGTTCCTTTTTCGATGCTCTGATTAACTGTTCTACCTAGACACATCTCATAATATTTGGGCGCTAAACCAAATCCAGGACGAATAACACGGATATTATTACGGGTTAATGTTTCCCCTTTTTTAACATTTTTCGTGAGATAAATAGAGCGCCGATATTTCTTGGACTGATCTTCTGCTTTTGTAGGACCGTAATGGACTTGCCCCATTGCCTGCCAAGCTTTTTTCGTCTCTTGCACTAGTAAGCGGAATTCATCTGGCTCCAATGAAAACTGTGAATCAACTCCCCCATCTTGTCGAGAAAGAGTAAAATGTTTTTCGATTACGGATGCGCCTAAAGCCACACTCGCAACAGCAACACCGCTTCCTAACGTGTGATCTGATAAGCCTATTGGACATTGAAATAAATCGTGCATATGTGGAATGGTTTTGATATGACTATTTTCAGGGGAAGCTGGGTACGTACTCGTGCATTTTAATAAAATGATCTCCTTACAACCTTCTTCTTTCGCTGCCGTGACCGTTTCTTCAATCTCTGATGCCGTACACATTCCGGTAGAAATAATCATAGGCTTTTTTGTGCTGGCTACTTTGCGAATCAATGGAATATCGGTACACTCAAAGGAAGCAATTTTATAGCAAGGTACATCTAATGTCTCTAAAAAATCAACCGCTGACTCATCAAAAGGAGAACTGAATGCGATCATCCCCAATTCTTTACTACGGTCAAAAATCGATTGGTGCCATTCCCATGGTGTATAAGCTTCCTGGTATAAATGATATAACGATTGGTTTACCCATGGACTATTTTG
The DNA here is from genome assembly GCF_009650095.1 of Gracilibacillus salitolerans. Taxonomy (GTDB): domain Bacteria; phylum Bacillota; class Bacilli; order Bacillales; family Amphibacillaceae; genus Gracilibacillus; species Gracilibacillus salitolerans. The sequence continues at coordinate 3,053,047 of NZ_CP045915.1, forward strand.
ATCCGAAATGACAAAGTCTCCTTTTTCGACTTCTAATGTCATCGTGTCTGCCGTATATGTTTGAATTTTGAGTGCATCTGCCCCTGCCTTCGCAGCAGCTTCTACTATTTGTAATGCACGATCCAAGGATTGATTATGATTCCCTGACATCTCTGCAATGACAAATGGTTCGTGTATCGTACCAATTTTCCGATTGTCTATCGTCACTTCCTTCATCGGCTCCCTCCTTTCCAGTCTTCCTTAAGCAAACCCAGTGCCCACACATTATAATATTGATCCTCTTTCATAATATGTTGACGTAACGTACCTTCGACTTTAAATCCAAGCTTTTGGTGAAAATGTAAGCTAGTACGGTTGGTTTCAATTACTTCCGCACATATTTTTCGCACTCTCTGATCAAAAATGTGATTGATTGCCAAAGTAGCCATGTTTGTTCCTGAACCTTTAGGTACATGTAATTCCCCAATGTAAAAACCCCAGAAACAACGCTGATGCTGCTTTTGCTTATCAAAAAATTGCACAAGTCCGATTGGTTTCCCATGTTGGATATAAATGAACACATCATGATCAGAATCAGTGGATACCTTCTCATACCAATTTACATGTTCCTGCCAGGTGATATCTTTATCGGTATACATATATCGTTTAATAGGTTCACTATTTCGCCATGCTAATACTTGTTCTAGATCAGTCTCTTTCATCTTTCTCAAAAAACTATCTGTCATCAGCTCCCTCCTTCAATATAAAGCGTGTAACGGAACGGTGATCAACATTTTCCCTGAAGACTGATAACTGATCTGCCATTCGTTGGAACAATTGAGGTGTATAGATTAATTGCCATAGTGCTTCTCTTATATCTACTGTCTTTACATCCATATTTTTTCCCAAGTGGTACAAGAACCCTTTGGCATGCAGATGATCTAATATTTCCGATTGATTATCCGCGACTTCAAGGGTGATTGCAGGTAATTGCATATAGCACCTTTCCCACGTTGTTGTGCCTCCCGCTCCAATTGCGATATCCGCTTCAGACATCAATTCAGCCATACGATTTGTTTGTTCATATAGCTGCACTTTTTCATGTAGCTTGGCAAATTGTCTTAGATCTTGAATTTGCGTGTTGGATGTACCTGTAACTATATCAATTTGCCAATTTTGATCGGGAATCTGACTGATTGCCAGTAAGGCTTTTAACGTTTCATTGGTTGGATCACTCCCGCCAAAAGAAACAAGCATCCTATCAATACTGGATCTCCTTTTCAGTTTAATCTTCGCTGTCACAAATTCCTCTCTTAATAAAAGATATTTTGGACCCAATAACAGATCAGTATCAAGTTGAACCAATTGTTGATATCGTTTCTCCATGTTTGGAAGCAAATTTTGATCCAGCAAACTGTCACAATAGTGTGCACGGTTTGCCAGATCATCGATGACCATCAATCGGTCAACAAAAGGTTTCACGACAGACTCCCAGCGATAATCTAATCCATAATGATCTACAACGAAATAATCAAATCGAGAATATTGTCGAATGAGTATCACTGTTTCTTCTGCATCCTTTTCCCAATTTTGCTTCAAATCGTCTATTGAGTCAGAATGATTGAAAACTCTGACAGGAAACCCTTTTCCATTGATACTAGTAATTAAATTTCCTGGGAAATGATGGCAAAAAAAGATAACCTCCACACCATACATTCGTAACTGCTCCGCTAACACTAAACAACGCATTATATGACCAGTACCAATATGCTGCGACGCATCTGCACGAATACCAACTCGCAAAGGGAATCACCAGCCTTTTTGTTCAATGTTTGCATTGATCTTTACCCAATCTACTTGTTGTTCTAATAATGTGATTACGTCCTCCAAGGTAAAATATCGATGTTTCGGTTCCATTGATCTGATGATTTTTTCGATTAATTGAAAATCTTCTAATGTGTCTACAGTTAAACGGTAGTTACTATAATTTGTATGATGAAGGACATTGACTATATGAAATTGCTCAGGATGGTCTCTGATATAGGTAGTAACATGTTCACGATCACTAATACGATTTGCTATATTGTTAATTTCATCTAATGTCTCCCTACCAAACACCTCGATATCATAACCTCTTGGATAACTTCTTTCCAGAACATTTGTAACATAATCAGCGTTCTTATTTGTTTCAAAAGCTTTGATAACATGATCGATTGTTTGTGCATCTATCAATGGACAATCAGCTGTTAAGCGAACAATAACATCGGCTTGTGTCTCGTTAGCTGCTTTAAGATAACGGCTTAACACATCTTCTTCCGATCCTCGGACATAACGAATCCTTTCACTCTCGCAAAAATCAACAATTGAATCATCTCTTCTTTTGTTTGTTGTGGCAACAACTATTTCATCTAAATAAGAAGATTGTTTAATTCGGTCTATCTGGTACTTTATTAACGGCTTGCCAAGTACTGTTCGTAATACTTTTCCAGGTAATCTCGAGGATCCCATTCTAGCTTGAAGAATCGCTACAATTTTCATGATGGCACCTCATAATAGTAGAGGACTTTCTTCACTGCCGTTATAACATCCTCTACATCCGTTTCTCTCATTTTTGGAAAAAGAGGTAAGGTTATAATTGCTTGATACAACGTTTCTGCATGTGGACACAGACCTTTTTGGTACCCTAACTGCTGATAATAGGGGTGATAGTATACAGGTATATAGTGAACATTTACTCCGATATTTTCCTTTTGTAATGCTTGAAATATTTCTGTTCTGTTCGCTTTCAATTTATTTAATTGTAGTCGTATTACATATAAATGCCAGCTGGAGTTCGTATCTGGTAATTGGTATGGTAAACTTATCAGATCAAGCTCACGAAATGCTTCATTATATTTATCTGCAATGGCTCTTCTTTTCGCTAAAAATTTTTCGATTTTTTTTATCTGACTTAATCCGAGAGCCGCTTGCAAATCTGTCATCCGGTAATTAAACCCGAGTGATTGCATTTCATAGTACCAAGGTTGGTCTGAAACAGCTAATCGCTTCAGATCCCGAGTTATGCCATGACTTCTGAAGTCTCGTAATTTTTGAGCATAGACCGGATCATCGGTTGTAATAATCCCACCTTCTCCCGTCGTAATATGCTTTACCGGATGAAAGCTAAACATTGTCATATCTGCCAGTGGTCCTACCTTTTGTTGATGATAACTTGCACCTAACGCATGAGCAGAATCTGAAATGAAAGGAATAGCATATTTAGCTGCGATCTCTTGTATTCGTTCGTACTCCACTGGTTGCCCGGTAAAATCCACGGTTATGATCGCTTTTGTTTTATCTGTAATAAGTGCCTCAATTGCCTTAGGTGAAATATTGTAGGTGTTTGAGTCGATATCAGCAAATAGGACATCTCCACCCTGATAAAGAATCGTATTAGAAGTAGCAGCAAAGGTAAGTGGTGTCGTGATCACTTGATCATTTTTTTGAATCCCTACTGCAAAACATGCTCCATGAAGTGCAGCCGTCCCACTGGAAAAGGCAACTGCGTATTGGGCACCAACATAGTCTGCAATCTTTTGTTCAAATTGCTCAATCGTTGGACCAGTTGTAAGATAGTCGCCTTTCAACACGTTAATAACTTCCTGAGTATCAGAGCTATCTAACCATTGTGTCCCATATGGTAAATAACTTTCTCTTACTGGTTTTCCACCATGTATTGCTAATGTTTGTTCAGACATAAATCATCCTTCCTTTTAAATAAGATTAGTAGATTGGATCCATTCTTCTGTCTTCTGAATCCCTTCTTCCAAGCTAAACTTTGGCTTCCAGCCCAATAAATCTTTCGCTTTATCATAGTTACATAATAATTTAGGAATTTCGCTTTGCGGATGGATATGTGTGACGTATTGAATACGATTTTGATCCTTAGCGATTAATATTGCCAGCTCATTTATACTGATATCTCTGCCTAGTCCTGCATTGATAATCTCGCCATTCGTTTCATCAGCATACCCGGATTCCACTACAAATCGGGCACAATCTTCGACGTACAATAAATCACGCGTTTGTGTTCCATCGCCATAAATCGCTAAAGACTTTCCGGTTAATTTATTTTTGATAAAAATCGCCACAACCCCACCTTCACCGCCTGTTTTTTGATAAGGACCATACGTATTAAACGGTCGAATCACGGTGACAGGCAGACTATAAGCATGATAATAAGATAACACCATATTCTCAGCCGCTAATTTGGAACCAGCGTAAGGTGAAGCTGGTTTTACTGGATTTGTTTCATCAATACCATGATCATCATTTGCTTTTTCATATACCATACAAGTACTCATAAACACCATTTTCACCCAATGTTTCCGGCATGCTTCTAACACATGAAACGTGCCTGTTACATCATTATTAAAAGTGGTTTCTGGATAATCTATACTGTCTTGAACATTGATACTAGCACCTAAGTGGTAACAGATATCAAATTGCTCTTTAAACAAATCATTCAAAAGCTGTTCATCTTTGATATCGCCTTCTAGTAATCCTTGAAAAAGTGGATGCTGTTCAAACTCTTTTAAATTTTCTTTTCTGCCATTTGACAAATCATCTAACACCCACACATGATGATTATCCTCTAATAATTTTGCTACAACCCAGCGCCCGATAAAGCCTGCTCCCCCTGTTACGAGAATGTTCAACAATACCACCCTTTCTATTGTCAGTAATTTTATTTCCCTCAGGCTTTTTCAATTTATTTTAGATTTGTCTTTTTAAAAATTCTTAGTGTATAGTTGGGAAGTCGCGCCGATTCACCAGTTGCTTCTTCCACTTGTTCAAAACCTAAATCCTCAAATATTCCCCTATAATCACGTGGAAAAATACGCCAATGTTCATAGTTCTCTGCTTCAAATGTTATCAAGTAAGATTTTGTTATCCTTGCAATATGATCAAACAACCACTCACTATCTGGATGAATATGTTCCAACACCGCCATCGTAAACACTAGGTCATAGTGATCTTGTTCCATATGCTTTAATACAGACTCTGCAGAAGCATGAATGATATCCGTATGTTCTGCTAGATCTGGGTAGTTTTTATGCAATTGTTCGACAGCTTCCTGACTGATTTCAATTCCTGTTAACTCTTTATAGTTATTTTCAAATAAATGGTGCAGGTTCCTCCCCACATTACATCCAATTTCTAATATACGTTGGTTTGTTTGTATATATTTCTCTATATAACTTAATAAAAAGATACTCCGCTCTGTTGCTACACGATACTTTTCTGGATAACTATTATTTTTCCAATATTCATGAATCTCTTTTAATGATTTTTTCACTTTATAACTCCTTTCGTTAATTCATCCACTAAATTTCGCAGACGTTGACCAGAAGAACTTTGATCAGGGTAGGCGTAAGCAAGAAATTGATCTTGAATCTTTTGTGCTGGTTTTCGCCATTTAGCATGTTTGAAATACAATTGGATAACGTCAGCTAATTTCAATGGATCATGATGGACTAACATTTCTAACTTGTTGTAATATTCCGTATAACTCGGAAGCTTCGTATGCAAAATAAAGACCGGCTTACCTACAAGCATTGCTTCTAATGCAACCGTAGATGTATAGGAAACAACGGCATCAACATGTGGAAGAATATCGTAAAGTGTAAGGTTTTTGGTAGATTTTATTTTCGAATATTGAAGAAGTAGTGGATGCCGTTCATCATTTGGAAAATCCCTCAAAATGATATTGAGATTTAATGTTTTTTCTAAATGCTCCAATAATATCTTCCACTTATTCATATTCCGTTTTCCCCGAACAATTAACAATAACGTTCTTTTTCGTTTATCTAATTTTAAATACTTTATAAATTGCGCTTTTGTGAATGCTGGTTTTTGGATACTTTGATCAAATCTCGGATGGCCAATTATTTTCACACCATCTTCCGAGACACCACTTTGCAAGTACCAGTCTTTTTCAAATTGACCATAGACTGCGTCTACTGTAGCAACTTTCGGTAGATAACCAAACTCATTGCCAATAATGCCGTGTTGCATACAGATCGTAGGGATTCCATGCTTTTTCGCTACAAAAGCCATCACCCTGCCAAAATGATTAGGACTTGACATGATCACTGATGAGATGGTAGTTTTTCTTAACAAGTGTTCCATCATCTCTATCTGATCGATTACAAAATTGATTTTTTTATAAAGCATATGTTGAAATATATGATTCTGATAAAGATGATCAACAGGGAATTGTGCCAGAAGAGTTTGTATTTGCTTTTTAATTTTTGCTTTAGGTTCATCCGTATTACGTGATAAATAATCTTGTAAATAATAAATATTTTGTTGAGCTTGATCATGTGGATACTTATAGGTTTTTATAAAAATGGTTTTGTTTTTCTCAAAATATTTCTCGAAAGTTTCAGTTGGTATACGAAGTAAAGAATCTTCTAAGAAAGCAATCTTCCCATTTTTTCCTTTCTGCACTGTGTTCCATGCTGCTAGATAATGCGTAAAAACATCTTGCACTTGTTTTCGATCAGTTACATGATGATGCGATATCTGTTTCAAGGATTGTTTTGACATTTGATCCCAAATATCGGTGTGATTACGAATAAGGCTGGGAAAATGAACGAGATAAGATAAGCGATATCCTCGGTAGACAACTTCTTTAAAATCCTCAACAAAATCAAGAAATAGCGACCAATAATTTTCCCTATAAATATTCATCTGTTCATCCTCCCTTTGCTACTAATTGATCAATTAACAGGTTAAGACGAACAATCGATTTCTGAGTGTTTGGGTAGGCATAGCTAAGAAATTGTGTTCTTAATTTCTCTGCATATTGTCGAAAATGTGGTTGCGTGAAATAAACGATTAATTTTTCAGCTAATTGTTGAGGATCATATTGCATGAGTTCTCCTAATCTTTGATAATAACCAGTTGTACCAGGAAAATCTTTATTCAAAATAAAAACCATTTTATTGCTTAGCATTGCCTCTAAACCTACTGTAGAGGAATAAGCAATCACAGTATCCACGTGTGGGAATATGTCGTATATTCCATAACCTTGCGAAGCGAATACGTTGGGGAACTCTTTCGTGAGCTGGTGTGGTTGCTTGTTAGGATAGTTTTTTATTATGATATTAAATGATAGCTTACTGTTGAGTGTATGAATGAATTTTCGCCATTGAGTATTATCTTCGTTTCCTCGAACAGCTATCATAATTGTTTTTTGATTTTTGTTTAAACCTAAGCGTTGATAAAAAAGCGTACGATTTATTCTAGTTGGACTGTAAGCTTGATCGAATCGTGGATGACCAATGATCTCGAGAGAATTCCCCTCTACTCCAAGCTTTTGATACCAGTCTTTCTCAAATTGACCATAGAGTGCATCGACAGTTGCGATTTTGGGAATATATCCTAGCTCACTTGAAATAATACCATGCTGCATACAAATCGATGTTATGCCTTTACTTGAACCTAAAACCGCCAGAATTCGACTAATGAAGCTATGCGTAGTTGATACGATGATACATGATATATTTATTTGTTTAAACCATTTTTCTGTCTTTTCCATATAGGTAATGACAGATGAGATATTTTGCAGTAACCACTTTTGAAAAGAAGGTCGACTATACAATGGATGGTCTTTATATTTTGCTAATAACTGTCTAGCGTGTCTCTGTACTTGTTTTATTTGTTCCTCTACTTTTACTTGCATATCACCGAAATAATATAACGGAATGCGTTGAATTTGCTTTGGCTTATTTTTCTGTTTTGTAGTTACCACTGTTTGATTAAGAGGTCTTACACGATTTTTCTTTTTTACACGTCTTCTATAATTATTTTGAACGGATCCATTTGTTATGATAATGGTATTAGCAGGTGAAAATTTCTGTTGCATGTTTAAATTAGGAAAACGAAGTAACTTGTCGACATGTATTGCAATTTTTCCTCCAGGTCTAGGTTGGTTTGATTTGTGTTTTTCAATAAATGCACTAAATTTATCTTGTATTTCTTTCGAAGAAATAACTTCATGTTTTGCATATGGTGTATAGAAGCCCTTTTGCAAATCGTTCATTAAATGTTGCTTAGGCAACACATAAGCCGGCAAATGGCAAAAATGGACAATTTCATACTTTCGATAAGTTAACGATTCAAAATCATGAAGAAAATCGAGATACATTGACCAATAATTCTTTAGGAATTTGTCCATGATTTCCTCCTTTTAAATCAGATTTGCTCTAGTTAACAATTGATAAAGTTCCTTTTTAGAGAGTACTTTCTCGTCTACAGAACTATAAGTGCCCGTTTTTGCTTTTATCGCATTAGGATAAGTGACGTCTTCATCTATTGGAATTACAAACATATCGGTAAACTCCCATGCATGTAAAGATTCTTCATAGGTCATTAATTCCTCATACATTTTTTCACCTGCTTTTAAGCCAATGATTTCAGTAGTCACTTGTTGATCTGATTTTCTAATTAATATCTCAGCTAAATCTCCTAAACGAATCACTGGCATTTTCAGTACGAAGACCTCTCCTCCTTTCGCTTCTTTTAGCGCATTAATCGTAAGTTTCGTTGCTTGTGCTACAGTCATCATGAATCTAGTCATTTTTGGATCCGTTACAGTTATTTTCTGTTCGGTCCGTATTTGTTCCTGAAAAAGGGGGATTACTGAGCCTCTTGACCCCATCACATTACCAAAACGGACACTCGCAAATACGTTATCACTTTCTCCAGATGCTGATATTAAACGTTCACCAATTAATTTTGTTGCGCCGTAAGCATTAGTTGGAGCAATCGCCTTATCTGAACTGGTAAAAACTACCTTTTTAACCTTCTTTTCTATTGCTGCTTTCATTACATGATAAGTCCCCATAATATTTGTTTGAACAGCTTCGATTGGATTCTTTTCACAGGTATCGACTCGTTTCATTGCTGCTAATTGCAAAACATAATCAACATTTGTCATTACTTCCTCTACCCTATCTTCATCGCGAACATCACCGATTACAAATTCAAGTAAGTTATTATGGTGGAATTGTTCTTTTACTACATGCTGTTTATATTCATCGCGACTGAATATTTTAATTTTCTTTGGCTGCTCTTGTAACAGTTCAGCAATGACGCTTGTTCCAATTGTGCCGGTACCTCCAATAACTAATATGGTTTTATCTTTAAAAAACACTGCTGTCCCTCTTTCCTTTTTTATAAGGCTTATTAAATGGTACTTGTATATGTATATTGAATAGTCGGAAAACAGTAACGACCGTAGCCTATTCAGAGTTACCCAATTATATGTTAGATGTATAAGATAAAATTTGAGCTTAATTTTAATCAAAAAAAAAGAGAGGGTTATTCCTCTCCTTCTTTTTGTTCTTCATTTGTTAAATCCTCTGAACTAGTTACTACATCTATTTCTGGTTCTTGATGTGCTATTTCATTGGATTCTTGGATTATATTAGTATTCTCTTCCGGTTGTTGTTCTGAAAGCATCATTCCTACTGCCTTTTTTTTACTTGATCCATGTTTTTTCTTTTTACTTATTTCCCCATTGGGTTCTGTTGTAGGGAAAACTACCGGACATTGTACCGGGATGGTTGGCGCTGGACAAGGCGGAACTGGTAATACATCACGAGGCTGACAGAAATCTGCTTCTAACTCAATCGTAACCTCAAACGTCGATTGAATACTTTGGCATAATCTTACTGTCAGTGTCACATTTAACTCATCTATTTCTGTAGTTGTACCTGTATCACAATTCACCGCACATACAAAACAATTTAAATCTGTATATGATACATTAATATCCGTTCCTTCTGGTGCACATAGTATCACTTGTTCACAACGCGAAAAAGTTGCTGTGCCAATTTCAATTGCACCCCCACCAAGCTCTGGTATCAGTTGTGCATATACGATTACATCAAAGCATTTACGAATATTGACAAGTTGTAATGTGACTTCTTCTTCGTCTATTATAAATACCTGATCTTCACGATCTAAAATCACAAACGAATCTTCTTCGGCTGGTGTAACCTCACATGTCACGCTATTTAAGTCAATATCGTCACATTCTAATTGTGCACCAGTCACCGTATTAATCGGCAGCTCCAATCCATCTACATTTAAATCAAATGTTGCCTCGTTTAGAACCCAGTCATATACTTTTTCTGTATTGATACACAGTAATTCCTGCCCACCTGCTATGTGGTTGATTGACATTTCTCTTACACACCTCCATTATCCTCATTTCCCTATAGACTATGAAACCAATAGGCAAAACGTTAATGTTATTTCACGGTTTAACGAAAGAATCATACATTAGATAGTAGGCAATAATCACGAAAGGAGATCAAAAAAATGAACGAAAATACGGATCAATTAGATATAGAAAATCTAAGTGAGGTTCTTGCGGCACTCCAAAATGAGGTACAGTCCATTAAAGGGGATGTGGAGAAATTACGAATAGCGAAATTGATCGATAAATTAGAACTATTTATTAATGAAATGAATAACGTGAAACAGGATATGCATCAACTCCAACAAGGTTTAGCACAGATAAAAAAACCGTTAACATCTAAGGCACCACAATATCAACCATCCGATTACAGTAAGTTGCAAAGAATGCTCCAGTCGGTTCAGAAAGAAAGCACTCCTTCCAGCCAAAACAATTCTAATAGAAAGTGGAATACTCCCAAAACGGAGATAACAGCTATTCATACCAATAGACGATAAATACCTAGTTTTCCAGCAACACTTCCATTCGTCCATACCTTTTTTAAACATAAAAATATACTAAAACTGACAATAAATAAAGGAGATGGTTCGTATGAAAGCTAAACAAATTACCAATAAAGTAGGTAATTACTTTAAAACATCAAATAAACCAATAGTAATTACTTCAAAAATTAAAAAAAATGCAATAAGAAGAAGAAAAGGCGGCTGTTGTATGAAATAAGTTAAACTGTACTGACATGGAAAACATGTGGTGAAATTTGTTTGATTGTTCGCTTTATTGATTGTTTTTCGATTTGGTCCAGTTTTTGATAAAAAGATGTAATTTCTTCTTCTGTTAAAGAAAACTTGCGCTTTTGCTTTCGAAGATTTTTTTTCTGATGGATCCTCAAGTTCGAAAGGTTATGAGGTGGTGATGGCAGCGAAATCGTGTTACATAAATCTAAAATATAATCCACGGAATAACTATCTATTTCCCATCTACAATAATGATACAACCTATCATCACCAGGAATGACAGCCTGATGGTGTAATAGATGATCCACTGTATCATGTAATTCTGTTAAGGTCGTTGCCTTGAACCCTAATACATTCGGCAGTTCTATTTCTTCCGTATCAAAAGGTAAATAGGCAATCACTGGCTTATCCAAAAGAAATGCTTCAATTCCCGATGTACAACCATTATGAATCACGATTTTTGCCGCTAATAACCATTTATTAATGGCTCCTTCATGGACTACATGTATATTTGATATTTTTTGGAACATTCGCCAGTACGAATTAAAATTTTCGGCTGGATGAGGACGAATAACAATGTTTAGGTGTGGAAAATGTCTTGCAGTCTGTTTAATCATTTCTAAAAAAGATTGATAAAGTGCTTTGATATGTTGGACAAAGACCGTTTCTTTTTTTCCTTTTGCGGCATTATATAAAGAGAATCTTGTATTGATTAAAATAAAATCGCCATATTGTTGTTGCAGGCTTTTTACTTCATCCTGGTACACCTCTTGAAATTTAGGCTTTAGTAAATCAAATCGCGGATTACCTACGACATGACATTTATCAGCCATATCAGGATATGTATCAGTTATGATTTGTTTTTGGTACTCACCCCAGCAATATTCATGTTCTACTAGCTTTAATGTATCCTTTCTCATTCGATCACGTATATATTTATTTTTTTCAATTAATAACCCTTCTTCATCCAGTTCAACTACAGTTTGGCCATGTTGAATAGCATTTGTGACCATTCGTTTTCGAAAGCCTTTTGGTCCGCCTTTTGCAAAATAAATACCTGATTGATAATTAGCTGCTGCTTTTGCCACTAATGGAAGGTCACCAATAATTACTTGATAGCCTTGGCGTACTGCGTAATAGGAAAGAAGTAATTTGGCATCTAGTTCACGAACTTTCACTTCTATTGGTAAATATAACCACCGACTAGTCATTTTCACTACTTCCTTTTGCCAGAACTTTTAATAACTGAATCACTTCTTCATAGCCTTGACGATTGCTCTCAACATGCCGGTCTAGTATCTCTGACAGTTCTGATAAATTAACATTAGTACTATCCATACTATTACTGTTATTTTTCATAAATAAATACATGAGCAGCATATGTAATGTTTCGTTTTCTAAATATATAAAACTATTATTCTTTTTGTACTCTTCATTACTCATACGGCCCATATAATCTTTCATATATTGAGTAATCATTTGATTGATATCAAATGATTGTTGATCTCTTTTACTTTTTTTCATTTAGATCGCCCTCCTGTTGCCGATCTGCTACCGACCCATTCAGGATAATCTGATTCAATGCATTCATACCATCAGGTAACTCATTTCCATAGGTGAAACCTTGAATCGTTCCAGAGTATTTACTGGTTGGAATCCATTTAACTTGGAAATTTGAAAAAGTCAATGTTTCACCAGCTTCGATTGTCTGTTTCTGTATGGGTCTAAGCCAGAACTCTTTTTTGTCAGATGGTTCATTGATTCGCTCCCAAGCATCTGAAAGTCTTTGTGATTGTTTGGAATTATGATAAAGATATTTCCCTGAAAATTGAAAGTCAATATTAGATGTAATTTTTAAGCCTATGTGTGGATTAGTTAATGGTTTATTTCCAACATTCTGAATATGAAAAGAACCGATACAATAATTCTCGCGTTCTTCTCGATGGAACAGTTGAAAGGAAAATGTAAAATAACAAATAATTTTTAAATGTTCTGTTACACCTAAATCTTGAATTAAGCCTTTAATTTGGTCTAAATAAGATGCTTGCTCCTCTTGCCAGTCGATTAACTTCTGTTGTAGTTCCTGTTGATCAGACATAAATACACCTCTTTCGTTTGTCATGGTAGCTAAAAAAAAAAGAAAGAGAGGATTTTCCCTCTCTTTATCCCTATGTTGATGATTTATCCGTTATTCCCGTTACTAGGGAAAACTACAGGGCATTGTGCTGGAATAGTTGGTGTCGGGCATGGTGGGAATGGTAAGATGTCACGTGGTTGACAGAATTCTGCTACAAGCTCTAATGTTACATCAAAAGTAGACTGGATGCTTTGGCATAGACGTACAGTTAAGGTAACATCTAATTCATCTGCTTCAGTTGTAGTTCCTTCATCACATGCAGCAGTACATACAAAGCAATTTAAATCTGTAAACGATACATCTATGTCTGTTCCTTCTGGCGCACAAAGAATCACTTGCTCACAACGGGTAAATTCTGCCGTACCAACTTCTACCTGACTGCCACCGAGTTCTGGCACTAAGTTTACAAATACAGTTACCTCGAAATTTTTACGGATGTTAACAATTTGTAATGTTACTTCTTCATCATCCACGATAAATACTTGATCTTCACGTTCTAATACAACGATTGGATCCGTTTCAGCAGGAGCAACTTCACATGTCACTGTGTCTAAATCAATATCAGCACATTCTAACTGGTCACCAGTTACAGGGTTAATTGGTAATTCTAAGTCTGGTAAATTTAAATCGAATGTTGCTTCATTCAAGATCCAGTCATATACCTTCTCTGTATTAATACACAGAAGCTCCTGCCCTCCTGTTAGATTATCCATTTGCATCGAGCAAACACCTCCAAATAAGATTACTGTCCATATAGCCTATGACAACACACCAAAAAATGTTTTAGTAAATTTGCGGAAATATCATGATATTTGAGAAGTTAGGCGAATATCATATGATAAAAAGAGTCCGCAATCGTAAGACAACCTGTGAGTTTCATCAGTACTAGTTATTACATTTGAATAAAACAGCACATTTGTCACGAATTGGTGTTTCATCAATATTATATTAATGTGCAGTGAAAAGGGTGAATCGTCATGTATCAATATAGGCTCTATAATTTTGAAGAAATTGAAAAATTAAATCGTGATCTCGAGGTATATAAAAAAGCAATAGAAACATGGAATGAAAGTGAATCCGTTTTATATATGGAAGCCCAGGAAGACTTAGAAGCAACGAAAAAAGAATTAGCTAAGTATAAAGGAGATATGAAGGTTATGGAAGAAACCTATCAAAAGCAAATACAGGGATATGAACAGAAGGAACAGAAAATAGCTGCTCAAATCCATGCAATTAACCACTCCATCCAACAATTAAAAAAGGACGTTCACAGTATAAAAGATGATGTAAAAGAAATTCGTATTAATGAATTACTCGAAAAAGTAGATCAAATAATTGGCAATACAGATACAGAATTACATGAAGTGAAAAAGCAAATAAATGAACAAAAAAACACAATCACTCAAGTCAAAAATCAGCCACACCCCAATAAACAACAACGAACGAAAAGGCGGACTAGTGAATATCGACAATTGCATAACATGCTGAAAGCAGCAAAACCCAAAAGTCATGTAACTCCACCGCCTAGTAATAGCTCAATGACAAATCCCAAACCGCGCCGTCAACCTGCTAATACGAATATGATTACTATCCAAAATGGCAAAAAAACGTTCCATAATGCAAAATACGAGTTAAACAAAAATATCATTGTCAAAAAGAAAAAAGCGAATGTGGAACAAAAAAATACAAGAAAAGTAACCAAAGCTAAAGAAGGGGTTAAAGAAGAGATTAAGGAAAAAATCCAAGAAGAGACAGATAACAAGAGTATGCCAGAAAATGAAGTGAAAGAGAAAGATATCCAGCAAGTGAAGCAAGTACAGGAATCACAACCTCAAAAACCGACTGTCACTCCTGAACCAAAAGAACTAAATTCAGTTGTTACTCCAGAACCGAAAAAACAAGAGCTAACTGTTGAGCCAGAACCAAAAACAGCCATGGAAAAGCAGGAGCAGAAAACAACACAAGAGGAAAGTAGCTCTCCAAGCGGAATTAAAAAAACATGGTTATTAGCAAAATCGTTATGGAAAAAATAATCTCTTTACCAAATGACATATATGAGAAAATGATTGCAGAAGGTGAAAATAATTTGCCTGATGAAGCATGTGGACTATTAGCTGGCTACCATCATCAAGTAAGGTCATTTTGGCCATTGCAAAATCAATTAAAATCAAGCACCCGTTTTTTTGTTCCTAAAGAAATGGTAACAACAGCAGTCAAGAGTATTCAAAACAGGAAGGAACAGGTTTTAGCTATATTTCATACTCACCCTTCGACTAAACCTGTCCCTTCTCAATTTGATTTAATCCACCATCCAAATGAAGAGGTTGATATGGTGATTATTTCCTATAAATATCAAATACCACAAATAAAATGGTATCAGATAAAAAATAAAACCTACAAAGCATGTACAATCAATATAAATTAATACTTCATATTTGATATATCGAGTATTTATCATGGTGTTAAAATGTATCTACTAAAAAAACCTTGCTTTACTACCCATGATTTTATCTACGCCCTTCCACATTTTCGTTACTGCTAAACTTTATAAAGTTATGCCACTGTGTTCTGTCCAATACTCTTCTTTGTTTTAAAGAAAGCAATTGATAACATACTTAATATCATAATATAAAACGGATACAAAATAAGACCACCCATTACAATGAATCCCGTTCCCGGAGGTGGGACATCACCTTGATTGGTAATGGGAAAGAGACGAGTGCATATGTACACAAATAATACGCAATATGGAAACCAAAGTAGAGCAGACCATATAGCTGCAAAACGCCCACGCAACCAATATTTACTTACTATAACAATAATGACACTGAACAGAAGTACAAAAGAGACACTTATAATCATTAAAATATTCATTGTATCCCCATTCATGAGGCGATCAATTCGATAAACATTTAACATAAGCTCTATAGGCACAACGAACATTAACCCATATAGCAAACTGAATATACAACTTTAAGAAAAAACGCATGATGCCTCACACCTGTTTAATAGATTTTGTCATTTCGTGACAAGGTTAAGTGATGTTCAATTGACGTTTAGTAAGTAATCTATAACTAGTCAATCATGATCCTTTAATATTTGCTTGATTAATTTTAACTAACTCTCTCAGTACACGGTGGATATTTTGAAGACTAATCAAAATAAACCCTAACATAATGAAAGTAATTATTTCACCAGTAATGATTGATACTATCCCTAGGACCAAAGCATATAGTCCATATAACCAATTACTCATTTGTATCCCCCTTCCTATAAAACTTTGCATTTTTTCTGTTTTTTAGATGATAGGCTCCTCTTGATTCGACAATTCAACTAATATGGGGTACATAGTGACCATCACAGTTATTGTGATCGCTAGTAAAAGCACGGATACCATAATGGATACACCAAATACTGTCGGTAGTAAAATCAGCACCTGGTGGAAGAAAATTTAGCATACTTGTTTTTCTTCTGGCCTTTTTCGACAAGAATTGTTTTGTGCCGCAATATAGACAAGGCATCGCCGGATCAAGTGTGAATGATTTATTTAATGTTTGCTTGTAGGACCATTCATAATGGCAATGCTGACAAGTTGGCATTATATCTCCCCCCCATTCTACTAGTCAATAACTGTAATGATGTATATTTTTTGTTATAAGGCTGTTTTTCATCATTAGCTCCTATTAAAGTTTTAATTTTAACCCCTCATGTGTTGCTTGAAAGCCAAGTTTTTCATAAAATCGCAAAGCATCTGTTCTGGTTTTATCTGTTGTCAGTTGAACTAAGTGACAATTTCGGGTTTTTGCACGCTCAATCGCCCATGTTATCATTTTAGATCCAATGCCTTTACCTCTTACAGACTCATCCGTCCTTACTCCTTCAATCGTTGCTCGCCATCCCCCCTGATGCGTTATGTAAGGAGTAAATGTAATTTGTAATACACCAATAATATGACCTTCCAAAACAGCTACAATTAACTCGTTATTTGTATCTGATTGTATCGCTTCAAACGCTTTTATATATTGCTTCGGTAGAGGATGTGTATAATTTTCACGTGTTTTACCTAACCTGTCATTCGCTAACATTTTTACAATTTCACCTACATCATTTTCTTCTGCTTCTCTAAACATCAGTCCATTTTTCAATACAAACCCAACTCCTTTTATTCAGTTATCTTTATTTCAGGCTAAGATGTCTACTTTTTTTGTAGGACTGTTATGCGATCTCTGCTTTACAATGTACTATCTAGATTAAGTATAGGTTACTTTTTCACGAAATAGAATTTAGTTCTTTTTTTAATAACAAAATATCTTCATCCGTTAACCACGCTTTATGGATTTGCTCCTCTTTACCACTTTTCAATATCAATAAAATCATATCTTTCATTTCGACAACGCGGTTTATGTTAGTAAGTTCAATCTGCTTTTTTTGTAAATTTGGCTTGTACATGAACATTGAGTTATCTTCCAATCTTACATAGACTTTTTCTGGTAAATTATAATAATAGATCACTCTGAAGATGCCAAATACAACAAGTAACACCTGTAATATAATGGCGACAACTAACTTGATCGAATCACTATTAAGTAAGTTGAAAAATGTAATAATGCCTGTGATAACAATAGCTAGCACATAATAACCAATTGAAGATGTATTTTTTCCATTTAATATCGGGACGAAATGTAAATTGCAAGGGACCACTCCTAAGCTGAAGTACTTGACTCCAATAGATATCACTGGTTAGTATAGTCTTTTCTCCATTATTATACAATTCCTCTATATTTTCAATAATACCGAATTAGATTATAATGGAAGTTACTGATTGAAATTTACATACTTATGAGGTGCGGCAGAATGAAGCAGATTTATACGAATGTGATCCAATTCCGCGGTTCGCATTATGATTTCGGTTATATGCAAGGACAACATCTAAAAGACTCTTTTCTCGTTCAAAATCGAAACAGACAATGGAAGGTTCGTATACCTCGTTTTCAAATTGATGTGGAAGAAACAAAAGCAATATTTAAGCAATTAGGCTCTTCAGTTTGGGGCGAAATGGAAGGATTAAGAGATGCACTAGAATGGCCAATGGAACGTGTTTTGTTAGAGTTTGGCGGCTATCGGTTGAAAGTACAGCGATCAGGCTGTTCTATTTTTGTCGGAAAGGATTATATGATCCGTAATTATGATTACCACCCGAAAACCTATGATGGACGTTACGTTGTATATCAACCAACAGATCATGGTTATGCAACGATCGGTGTCAGTCAACGTGTTTCAGGAAGATGTGACGGAATGAATGAAAAGGGGCTGGCTTTAGGATATACGTTTATTAACCGAAAACGACCTGGAGACGGATTTGTTTGTCATATGGTTGGTAGACTCGCTCTCGAGCTTTGCGCAAATATTTCTGAAGCAGTCCAATTATTAAGGGAACTACCTCATCGCGGTTCGTTTAGCTATGTATTGTTTGATGCAAAAAGCGATGGTGCAGCAGTCATTGTTGAAACATCACCTAGGGGTGTAGAAGTACGTGAAGGAAATACCTGTACCAATCATTTTGAGATGATGAAAAAAGAAAACCGCCATTTCTTAGATGATTCCAATAAAAGATTAAATGCAATGAATAACAAACAGAATCATGATTTATCCGGATTAGAAGCTTTCCGAATGTTGAACGATTCTAATCAAGATCTGTTTTCGAATCAATATCGCAATTGGGCTGGAACGATTCACACATCAGCATACTTTCCAAAGTCATTAGCTTCATGGCTTGCATTAGGCGGTGACCAGAAGCCAACTGAATTTGATTTTGCCGAGTGGTTAGCTGGAACCGGCTTTTCCACTGAGCAAATCGAAGGAGAAGTCGATACAGATATTCCATTTCTACATATGGAAAAGGCGGATTGGTTTAAGAACTAGAATGAATCAAACCAGTTATCCCTTATCCCGAATAACTGGTTTGATAGTTATAAATACTTATCCTTTTTCTATTACTGCAAAATAGTTAGCCTCATTATCCCAAAGTTAACAGTAACTCCTTTACTTTTTAATTCTTCATATTAGATTAAGATTTTCAGAAAAGTACATTAAAGATCGTGTATCTATCACTTAATACCCTAACTGTCTTTAGTAATCTACTTTTCAGTCATAAGTAGTTTGCAAGGTAGATGATTTGAATCATTATAACCCATTATTGCCCTAGAAAATAATAGCCAACAGCCATAAAAATAAAAAAGCTTAAACTCATTATTCCATTCAATATAATAAGGAACCAATTCTTTGTAAGAACCGCAAAAATAACACCTAATGGACCAATAATATAAGTTAACGTCCAGAAAGGACTGCTTATTTCAAAAAAGATGTTTGGAGTCCATAATATTAATCAAATAATAAAACAGCTCCACGATAAATATATGTAGTTTTTCGATTTTGACATATCCCAACACCTTCTCCGTTAGTGTAATAATTTTTGATAGAAGAATTATTACATATGCACTTTTTTATGTTTTTTCTCTAACACGAATTTAGCGACAAGTTCACTTGTAAAAAACACTGCCAATCCTGATAGCAGTAAATTAATTGATTTAATATCGATAGCTTTATCAAATAGATCAAGAAGAAGGCTATCCACTAAAAGGAATACCGACCAATAGACAAATGTACAATAATAAGCAATATTAACACTTGTATTGTCTTTACTTTTACTAGGTTTAAAAAACATGACTTTTGCTCCTTAGTTACTCTTTTCTATAAAATGGAAATGGATATACGCTAATTGTAAGCTATAGAAAACTATTCTTCAACAGGACACCTACATTACTTCATACAACAAAATATGCTTATACATTTGGCTTTCCATTTCCATTTGTAACCATTTACAGCGAAACTAGTTCTGACTTCATTATACAGCATCTATCTGTAAACAATTCTTATTCAGTTAACATAGCCTCTTTGATTGCAAATATTATTTTAATCTATCTTGTCGTAACATGTATTAGGAAAATTTTAAAAAAACCACAAATATCAACCACTATTTCTCATATGCATTCCTAACAAACAGAAAAACCAGTTATTCCTATGTAGAATAACTGGTTTTCATCTAAAGCTCTAACTCGCCCATTCGCAATAACTCCACTACAGCTTGCGAGCGCCCCTTAACACCCAACTTCTGCATTGCGTTTGAGATATGATTCCTCACCGTTTTTTGCGAAATAAATAATTCTTGGGCGATTTCCTTTGTTGTTTTGTCCTGTACTAGTAGCTCAAATACTTCTCTTTCCCTTTTCGTTAGTAATTGCTTCGGCTTGTAGTCATTATCTTTCAAATGTGAACCCCTCCTTGCTAACTTTAGGGCGTTGAAAATAAGAGGGTAATTACTTAGTCAATCTTATAATATGTCAACCACAGAGAAGTTGTGCTCTACAAACGTCTAAATTGGCGACAAGTTTTTATTATTAGTTATTTATGCTAATTTTCATTTAAATTTGCTTGAAAGGTACATGCTACATCTAGATCATCGTCTCCATATTTTCTCACACCTTCTAGTGGTACATAATAACTTATGATTGCTTGATGAACTTTGTTATCAACTGGCGTTCATTTATTATTAATACTACAGATGTTTACTGGAAATTTTATGGATTCACTTGCAACTTTGGGGACTTTACTGGCAACCTCGAGGCTTTTAGTGGCAACTTCAACTTCCAGAAGCAACAAAAAACCCTCTCCATCACTGGAGAAGGGTTTTCAATTCGATATTAATATGCGTTGTCGCTTCCGAAGAAGTTTTTGAATGATTGAATGTTAGTATCGCGGTTTAGTGCTGCGATGGAAGTTGTTAAAGGAATACCTTTTGGACAAACTTGTACGCAGTTTTGTGAGTTACCACATCCGGAGATGCCACCATCGTCCATTAATGCTTCTAAACGTTCGCTCTTGTTCATTTCACCAGTAGGATGAGAATTGAACAGGCGCACTTGTGATAGTGGTGCAGGTCCGATGAAATCAGACTTGCTGTTTACGTTTGGACATGCTTCTAGGCAAACACCACATGTCATACATTTGGATAATTCGTATGCCCATTGACGTTTTTTCTCCGGCATTCTAGGTCCTGGACCAAGATCATGGGTACCGTCGATTGGAACCCATGCTTTAACCTTTTTCAGAGAGTCAAACATACGACTGCGGTCTACAACCAAGTCACGAACAACCGGGAATGTCGACATTGGTGCGACACGGATTGGTTGTTCCAATTTATCTACAAGTGTAGAACAAGCTTGACGTGGTTCCCCATTAATTACCATCGAACAAGCCCCGCAAACTTCTTCTAAACAGTTAGACTCCCATTGAACTGGTGCTACAGATCCTCCATTTGCATTAACTGGATTTTTCTGTGTTTCCATTAATGCGGAGATTATATTCATATTCTTACGGTAAGTTACCTTGAAAGTCTCCTCATAGGGAGGAGAATCAGGGCTATCTTGACGAGTTACTATAAGTGTTAATTTCTCCTCTGCCATTTCTCGCTACCCCCTTTTATTTTTTCTTACTGTAGTCACGTTTTCTAGGTTTAATAAGTGATACATCAACATCTTCATATTCGAATTTCGGTGCTTTTGTAGCTTCGTCGAAGGATGCTTTTGTTGTTTTAAGCCATTCTTCATCATTACGATCAGGGAATTCCGGTTTGTAATGTGCGCCACGGCTTTCATTACGGTTATAAGCTCCTTGTGTAATAACGCGTGCTAAATGAAGCATGTTTTTCAACTGACGAGTAAACATAACACCAGAGTTATTCCAACGTGATGTATCGTCCATATTGATGTTATCCCAACGTTCTATTAGTTCCTGAATTTTTTCATCTGTTTTCAATAGTTTCTCGTTGTCTCGTACAACGGTTACGTTATCTGTCATCCATTCACCTAGCTCTTTATGGATTTGATACGCATTCTCGTCACCGCGCATATTTAATAACGCTTCGAATTTTTCTACTTCTTCTTTTAAATGGTTATCAAATAACGTGGAAGGTACGTCTTCAACTGTTTTTTCCAGACCATCCATGTATTTAATCGCATTAGGTCCGGCAACCATACCACCGTAGATGGATGATAGTAACGAGTTTGCACCTAGACGGTTTGCACCGTGTTGTGAATAATCACACTCACCAGCAGCAAAAATACCAGGAATATTTGACATTTGATCAAAATCAACCCACAGACCACCCATAGAGTAGTGTACTGCCGGGAAGATTTTCATTGGTACTTTACGAGGGTCTTCCCCAACAAACTTCTCGTAAATTTCAATGATACCACCAAGTTTAACATCTAATTCTTTTGGATCTTTGTGTGAAAGATCTAGGTATACCATGTTTTCACCATTGATACCTAATTTTTGATTGACACACACATCAAAAATTTCACGTGTAGCAATATCACGAGGTACAAGGTTACCGTATGCCGGGTATTTCTCTTCTAAGAAATACCATGGTTCTCCATCTTTATAAGTCCAAACCCGACCACCTTCTCCACGTGCAGATTCACTCATCAGACGAAGTTTATCATCCCCTGGAATTGCAGTTGGGTGGATTTGAATGAACTCACCATTGGCATAAATTCCACCTTGTAAGTAAAGAGCTGCAGCGGCAGAACCTGTATTAATAACAGAATTGGTAGATTTACCAAAGATAATACCAGGTCCACCAGACGCTAAAATAGTAGCGTCAGCTTTAAATGCTTTGAGTTCATGAGATTTGATGTTTTGACCGATAACCCCTCGTCCAACACCTTCATCATCAATGATGGCTGAAATGAATTCCCAGCCTTCGTATTTTGTTACTAATCCTTGTACTTCATAGCGACGAACCTGTTCGTCTAATGCATATAATAATTGTTGCCCTGTTGTCGCACCGGCATATGCTGTGCGGTGATGCTGTGTACCACCGAAACGACGGAAGTCAAGTAAACCTTCTGGCGTACGGTTAAACATAACTCCCATACGATCCAGCATATGTATAATCCCAGGTGCAGCTTCACACATTGCTTTTACTGGAGGTTGATTGGCTAAAAAGTCACCACCGTAAACTGTATCATCAAAGTGTTCCCAAGGAGAATCGCCTTCCCCTTTTGTATTTACTGCACCGTTAATTCCGCCTTGTGCACAAACAGAGTGAGACCTTTTTACAGGTACAATTGATAATAAATCAACGTGTACGCCTGCTTCTGCTGCTTTAATTGTGGCCATTAAACCTGCTAGACCACCACCAACAATAACAATATTGCGATCACTCATTTATACTCACTCCCTTTACTCCCTACTACTTATTAAACGAACGCGAACAATGCGCGAATACCGATATATGTTACGGCTAAGAAAACTAATAGTGTTGCATATGTAGCAATCTTTTGTGAGCGTGGTGTAACAGTAACACCCCAGCTTACTAAAAAGCTCCAAAGACCATTTGCGAAGTGGAATGTAGTTGAAACTACACCAATCACATAGAACCAAAACATTACTGGATTAGCTAAAATATTTTCCATTAATCCGTAATTCAATTCCTCAGTTCCCATTCCAATTTGAACACGTGTCTCCCATACGTGCCACACAATAAAAACAAGTGTAATGATACCTGTAATTCGTTGCAGATAGAACATCCAATTACGGAAGAAGCCGTAGCGACTTACATTATTTTTTGCAACAAATACGATATACACACCTAATACTGCGTGGAATATAATAGGAAGAAAAATAATGAAGATTTCAAGCATGAGCCGGAATGGTAAATCATGCATAAATTGTGCTGCTGTGTTAAAGCTTTCAGGACCATAAACTGCAAAATGGTTTACAACCAAGTGCTGAATTAAAAAGACCCCGATTGGCACAACTCCTAATAGCGAATGTAACCTGCGATAAAAAAATTCCCTATTTTCCACCTTTTGTGTACCCCCCTCTAGTTCAACTTAAATTCAACATACGACACTTTTTTCGCTTTTAAACATTTTAAAGCGCTTTACATCCCGTTGTACGGATTCTTTTTTCGTTTCATCCCTCTCACGAGACATCCCATCCAAAGATTTCGTATATTGTTACCACAACTATTGTACTTCTATCAGGAAAAAGCGTCAAGAAAACGAATTCTTTTTCTTCAAACATTTGTCGATTAATAATAGATAAATGGAGAAAGTTACTTTTGAACGATTGCAGAAAAGGTTAAAAAAGAGGATAATAGGTAGTAAAGAGTTAGGTTCTGATTGAGGTAAGAGAGGGGACAATCAAGTGACAAATAAAAAAACAAACATTGCTACAGTACTTGCCAACCTTCAAACAACTAGCAGTGGCTATGACTTAATTCGATATGTCGGATTACCAGATATGCTAGGACAGGAGTCCGATCTTATTTTATATGTCATGGGCAAAAATTTGGCCAGACAGGCGGAATGTGCATCAATAGTAGAAATACAGGAGTTTTTTCAACATGTCGGCTGGGGAGAGTTATTGTTAGCAAATGAAAAGCGGCGTGGTTTTATTTATGAGCTAGGCGGTAATTTGATTAAAGCTCGACTGCAAATGTTAAAAGAAATTGACTTTCAACTAGAAGCAGGATTTCTAGCTGAATCAATGTACCATATAACCAATAAAAACTGTGAATGTGTAGCAGAAATCAATAAAGATCACGTTATTTTACACGCTCTACATAATTAAAGCCCCTTATTCCTAATGTCGGCTAAATACGGCCACGACCTGTGGCCAACACCGACATTTTCGAAAAGGGGCATTATTCTTCTTCTTGGAGATGTTGTAATATATTTTCCGCAATTGGTCTCGGAATCCCTAGTTTTACAATGGAGTCGACCGATGCCTCTTCTATCTCCTTTACAGATTTAAAATGAGTAAGTAATAATTTCTTCCGCTGTGCACCTACTCCATCAATATCATCTAATTTGGAACGGAAGGCACTTTTTCCTCTGAGCTGTCGGTGAAAGGTAATGGCAAATCGGTGTACTTCATCCTGAATCCGTTGAATAAAATAAAATTCTTGTGAACGCCGATCTAACTCGACTACTTCTGGTGGATCTCCGTACAATAATTCGCTTGTCCGGTGTTTGTCATCTTTTGCTAAACCACAAAGTGGAATATCTAACCCTAATTCATTCTCTAGTACGTCAACAGCTGCCGACATCTGCCCTTTTGCCCCATCAACAAGAATTAAATCCGGTAATGGTGCTCCTTCTTTTAATACCCTGGTGTATCGTCTGCGTATCACCTCACGCATGGTCTCATAATCATCAGGACCATCTACCTGTTTAATTTTATATTTACGATAATCCTTTTTTGCTGGCTTACCGTCAACAAAAACGACCATCGCTGATACCGGGTCCGTTCCCTGAATATTAGAGTTATCAAAGGATTCAATACGATGTGGCGTCTCAATGTGAAGTTTTTCGCCCAGGCTTTCAACAGCGCGAATGGTACGTTCTTCATTTCGTTCAATCAAACTGAATTTTTCCTGTAAGGCAATTTCCGCATTTTTCTTTGCTAATTCTACTAATTCTTTTTTGCGTCCTCGCATTGGAATATGAACATCTACATCTAATAATTGCTTTAATAAATCCACATCTGTTGGAATCGGTACGAGAATATGTTTTGGTTTCGGATGGTGATGGTGCATGTAAAAACTTCCGATAAAACTTAGGAAAGTTTCCTCTGCTTCATCATAAAACGGAAATAACGAAATATCACGTTCGATTAATTTTCCTTGACGTATAAAGAATACCTGAACACACATCCAGCCCTTGTCATAGGTGAAGTTAAACACATCTCGATCGACCTGATCTTTCATGGTCATTTTTTGTTGTTCCATTACCGATTCAATATGCTGAATCAGATCACGAAATTCTTTGGCCCGCTCGAAATTTAAATCCTCAGAAGCTGTTAGCATTTTTTCTTTTAATTCTGTTTTTATTTTTCCGTGCCCACCGTTTAAAAAGCTTGTGATTTCCTGGGTTATTTTTCGGTATTCTTCCCTAGATGGCGGATTATCGGAGCATGCCAAGCATTGATCCATATGATAATAAAGACAATGCCGCCCTTTTGGATTATTGCATTTTCGTAAAGGGTATAACCGATCTAACAGCTTTTTTGTTTCCCTCGCTGCCAAAACATTAGGATAAGGACCGAAATACTTCCCCTTATCTTTTTTGACTTTTCTCGTAATAATTAAGCGTGGATGCCGTTCGTTGGTAATTTTTAAAAAGGGATAAGATTTATCATCTTTCAACAATACATTATATCTCGGGTCATATTTTTTGATTAAGTTCATTTCAAGAATCAATGCTTCGATCTCTGAACTTGTGACGATATATTCGAAATCTTTAATCTCACGGACGAGACGCTGTGTTTTTTGATCATTAGCTCCAATAAAATAAGAACGCACCCGATTACGAAGGATTTTCGACTTCCCAACATAGATAACTGTTCCATGCTTATCCTTCATTAAATAACAGCCAGGTTGCGCTGGTAACACTGCTAATTTCTCCTTAATATGGTCGTTCACCACTTCACCCCCCTAGATTGCATGATATCTTTTTCTCTCTATTCTTTATTTTTCGATCTAAACATTATTATAATACAAAAAAAGACTCTTTCCGTAAAGAATCCCTTATTATAGTATAAGATCACTATAATAAGGGATTATCACGTTCTATTATGCGTGTTTGTTGATTAACTCAACAAGTGCTTCTTTTGGTTGGTAACCAACAACTTGGTCAACTACTTCTCCGTCTTTGAAAAGTAGAAGTGTTGGAATACTCATCACACCGTATTTTCCAGCTGTTTCTTGGTTTTCATCAACATCAAGTTTTACAATTTTAACTGTGTCGCTCATTTCACCATCTATTTCTTCAAGGACTGGTGCAATCATTTTACATGGTCCACACCAAGTTGCCCAAAAATCAGCTATTACTAATCCCTCGCTAGTTTCATTACTAAAAGTGCTATCGTTAGCTGCTACAATTGCCATTAAGAATTCCTCCTTCATTATTCCGATTTCTTTACAAGTATAACATTGACAAAAAAATCATCCTAATACTTTGCTTATAGTTATTATGTTGATAGCAGAAAAATACTATACCGTCATCACATAATAGATTCCAACAGCTAAAAAGATGACGGCAATAACGATTAAAACATACGCTAAAGTTTTCACTATGCCACTCCTTTACTGGATGCTTGATCCGATAACATAGGATAGCCCAACAGAAATAACCAGAGATATAAAACCAACCGCCCGGTTATCATTGGCAATTTCCTGGTCAATTTTATAAGTTGGAGTTAAAAATTCAAATATAAAATACCCGAACAACAGTAACAGAAAGCCATATCCGCCCCATGCAATGCTTTCTAAGATGGTATCATTGTGTTGGATGGAGTATCGGATGATATTAGCAATTCCAAATATTTTTCCACCAGTAGCCATTGCAACACTAAAGTTGCCGCGTTTAATTTCTTCCCAATTCTTATAAGAAGTGACAAGTTCAAAAATAACAAGAAATAAAACTAGACATAATATGGCGACACTATATCGGGCTGCGGTTTCGATAAATACATTTCCCCAAAAGTCAGACATGACATCGCCTCCTTTTATTTTAATTCCAGAACAGTGACACCAAGACCGCCCTCACCCATATCCCCATCACGTGCGCTCGTAATTTTGGAATGTTTTCGGGCAAAATCTTTAACTCCTTTTCTTAGTGCACCGGTTCCTTTTCCATGGATGATTGATACTTTGTTATAACCTGCAAGTAGAGCGTCATCAACGTATTTCTCTAATTGTTGTACGGCGTCTTCAAAGCGTTCCCCACGCAAATCCAGCTCTGGTTTGACGTGATATTGTGAGCCTCTGACCGTTGCTAACGGTTTTTCCATTTTCTGTTCTTCTCTTCTAATAAATAAAAGATCTTTGCGTTTGGCTTTCATTTTCATGATCCCAATCTGCACCTGAAATTCATTTTTGCCTGTTTGTTCGATAATGGTTCCTTTTTGATCCAGTGTTAATAATCGTACCTCATCACCAGACTTTAACGTTTTCGCTTTGTCTTCACTAATGGTTGGTGTTTGTGT
Source organism: Gracilibacillus salitolerans (assembly GCF_009650095.1). Lineage (GTDB taxonomy): Bacteria > Bacillota > Bacilli > Bacillales > Amphibacillaceae > Gracilibacillus > Gracilibacillus salitolerans. The sequence continues at coordinate 3,081,266 of NZ_CP045915.1, forward strand.
TTCCTGTTTCTTTGTCAAATCAGGTCTGGCTTCATTTAATAATTTTTTCGCTTCAATCCATTCATGTTCTTTTAATTCTGCCTCTGTTTGCATATTGCGTAGTTCTGATACGATTATTTCTGCTTCTTCACGAGCTTTAACAACTGCTTTTTCAGCTTTTTCTTCTGCTTTCTTGTATAAAGCTTCACGATCTTTTTCAAATTGCTGCCACTGCTTTACTAAGTCACGTTTTAACTGTTCGGCATCTTCTAAAATGTCATGTGCGTCCTCATAATCGGTTTCTGCCTTTCGACGCGAATCCTCGAGGGAAGCGATCATGTTTTCCACACTTTTCGAATCTGTACCGATATGACCTTTTGCTTCTTCAATAATGGATTCAAGTAAGCCTAGACGCTTGGAAATTTCAAATGCATTACTTCTTCCCGGCACACCGATTAACAATCGATATGTCGGCTTTAATGTTTGAATATCAAATTCAACGGATGCATTAGTCACACCGTCACGGTTGTACCCATATGCTTTCAATTCAGGATAATGAGTAGTTGCAATAACACGAGCTTGTTTACCAAGTACATAATCAAGAATGGACATTGCAAGGGCGGCACCTTCTTGCGGATCTGTACCTGCACCTAGCTCATCAAATAAAAGCAATGATCTTTCATCAAATGTATCGAGGATATCCACTATGTTTGTCATATGAGACGAAAAAGTACTTAAACTTTGTTCAATCGACTGTTCATCGCCTATATCAGCGAAAACATCGGAGAATACTGCCAACTCACAACCGTCCAGCGCGGGTACCTGTAAACCGGACTGTGCCATTAACGTACATAGACCTACCATTTTTAATGTAACTGTTTTACCACCAGTATTAGGACCTGTAATAACAATAGCAGTAAAGTCTTCTCCTAATTGAACATCATTTGCCACGACTTCTTCTGCTGGGATGAGAGGGTGTCGTGCCTGCTTCATCTTAATTACACCACGATCATTCATCGCTGGTCTGCTTGCTTTCATTTGATGACTTAATTTTGCTCTTGCAAAAATAAAATCTATCGCTGCTAGTGCTTCGACATTTTGCATTAAAAATCCTTCATCAGCTGCTATTCGTTGGGATAAATCCTTTAAAATCCGTTCAATTTCCTGCTTTTCTTCGACTCGAGCCGCTTGTAATTGGTTATTTAATTCCACAACCGATTGTGGTTCCATAAACAATGTTTGACCTGATGCTGATTGGTCATGGACAATGCCGCCAATAGCTGAGCGATATTCCTGTTTAACTGGCAATACATAACGATCATTACGAATGGTAATGATGACATCAGATAGCATTTTCGCTTTTGTTTTAGTGAAATTATCCAAGCGATCACGTACTTTATTTTCATTGGTACGGATTTTGGAACGCAATCCCCGTAATTTATCTGACGCTCCATCCATCATATGTCCATGATCATCAATACAGCTTTTGATTTCGCGCTCTAATTCATTCAATGGCACAATTTCATCCGCTAATCCCTGGATGATCGGTAATTCGATATCTTCCAATTTATCAATAAAAAGCTTTAGCTGTTTCCCGCCATAAATAGTACTTGCTATATCAAGACACTCATGTGTACTTAAAACGCCTCCGATGACAGCTCTTTTTACACTTGGTTTAATATCAGAAATCCCACCGAGCGGGACATTCCCTTTTAAGCGGATGACATGATAGGCTTCATCTGTTTCCTCTTGCCATTTCACAACTTGATCGAGATCCGTTGATGGTTTCAGCTTGCGTATTCTTTCGATCCCTAGAGAGGAAGCTGCTTTTTCGGCTAGTTGCTCAATAATTTTATAAAATTCTAAAACATGGAGTATTCGGGTATTCATAAACGGACCTCCTTTTCGTTTATTTTGCTAAAAATTGTATTAACTGCTCTTTCGTCCAGGTATTAACTACAGTTTGTTTTTTTAGTTTTCCTCGTCTTGCCGTCCCTACACCAGTAGTCATGTCTTCCAGCATGGCATAACTGTGGGCATCAGTATTAATGGCAATATTCACACCTTGTTGTTGTGCCATCTCTACCCACTTAGCAGCTAAATCCAGACGATTAGGATTGGCATTTAATTCTAAAATTGTATTTGTTTCTTTTGCTCTCTCAATCAACCATTCGACATCAACAGGATATCCGTCTCTCCGGCCCAGAAGCCTGCCTGTTGGATGAGCAATCATATCAACATGTGGGTTTTCGAGCGCATTAAGTAAGCGTTCATGAATTTTTTCTTGTGATTGCCCGAAACTGGAGTGAATCGATGCAATCACAAAATCAAGCTCTTGTAGAAAGTCATCATCAAAATCTAATCTACCATCAGGCAAAATATCCATTTCAATCCCTGCAAATATATGGATGTCTGGATGTTTCGTCTGTACATGCTTTATTTCTTTGCGCTGTAATCTTAAGCGTTCTTCATTTAAGCCATTAGCGACACGCAGATACTTGGAATGATCGGTAATCGCAATATATTCGTATCCCTTTTCTTTTGCTCGAACCACCATCTCTTCCAATGATTGTGCTCCATCACTCCAAGTGGTGTGCATATGCAAATCTCCACGCAAAGCATCTTCATCAACTAAATCAATCTCGGATTTGGCTAATTCTATCTCATCTTTTCCTTCACGAATCTCTGGTGGAATATAGTGAAGACCAAAACTTTTATAAAAAGCTGCTTCTGTATCAAATGTTTCTACTTCTCCTGTTTCTACATCCTCCACACCATATTCACTAATTTTTTTACCCTGCCCTTTGGCAAACTGTCGCATCAGGACGTTGTGATCTTTGGACCCGGTGAAATGATGTAATGTTGTCGGAAATTCTTTCTCTGTTACTAAACGGAAGTCAACACTAATATCATAACGTCCCTCTACAACTATGGACACTTTAGTATCTCCTGCTGCAATCGTGTCGATAAGATCTTCAAATTGTAATAGCTTTTCACGTACCACTTCTGGTTCGTCTGTTGCAATGATAAAATCCAGATCTTTCACTGTCTCACGAAAGCGGCGCATACTTCCAGCAATAGAAAATTGTTTAATCTCCTCAATCGTATAGAGAAAAGCTTCGATCTTCTCAACAATAACTACTACCATTGACACCGGTAACCGTTCCGGGCGAGCTCCAGCACTATTCAATGCTTCTAAGATTTTTTCCTCTGTCTTTTTACCAAAACCTTTTAACCCTTGAATCTTTCCTTCTTCACAGGCTTCTTTTAACGTTTTTTCATCTATAATATTTAGTTCTTGATACAATTTTGCTAATTTCTTACCCCCAAGTCCTTGAAGGTGTAACAAAGGTATTAGCCCTTGCGGTACTTCCTTTTCTAATTGCTTTAACGTATCTGACTCACCATTTTCAATAAACTCGGTAATTACCGCTGCTGTTCCTTTACCGACTCCCTGTAATTTCGTAAAATCGTCCATTTCAGTTAAGGAGCGATCATCTCGTTCCAGCGCTTGTGCTGCTTTACGATAAGCAGAGATTTTGAACGGATTTTCTCCTTTTAATTCAAGATACGTTGCTATTTTTTCTAATAATTTAATGACATCTTTTTTGTTAACAGACATCTTCTTTCCCTCACTTCTCAGTAATCTACATGTGAAATACCCTTGCTTACTCTAGTTGCAAGGGTATTTGGATTAACCATTATTGAATGGATCATTCTCAAACCAATACGTCGTTAATTTATCCGTTAATACGGGTGTATTTTCAATGATATATGTGGCAATACTTGAACCATCAATATAATCCTGAATAGTCGGGACAGGCGCGAGTGCTAATATATATAGCACAACAAAAATCAGTAAATATACTTCAATAAATCCTAAAATAGCACCAAGCCAACTATTGACAAAACTCAATAAGGGTAAATCCGCAACAAAATCAAGCATTGTTGCCACTATCTGTAATAATATTTTCGTTACAAAGAATAGTGCACCAAACGCAATCGCATTATAATAGGCTACTTCTAAGGGTAATGACTCTAAAAAGACAGCCCACGAAGAATCAGACATTAATTCAGGATATGGAATCCATAATTCTAGCTTTGAAGCAACATCATCATAATATGTAGCTGCTACAATAAAAGCAATTATAAAAGCAGTAAGATGAAGTACTTGAAGAATAAAACCTCTTCTGAGTCCGACAAGCACCCCGATAATTAATAAAACAATCAATATAAAGTTTACCATGACAAAATTATTCCTCTTTCTCCTCAAGTAATTTTTGCAATACCTCAAAATCTTCTTTCAGTTTCATATAATCATTCATTGTATTTACAGCTGTCAGAACAGCCAAGTTAGTGGAATCTAATGATTTATTCACAGCATGTATTTCACGCATTTTTTCATCTACTAAATTTGCTACAGCACGGATTTGCTCAGTTTTTTCATTTCCTACAATATTATATGATCTTCCATATATATCAACGGTAGTCCGTGATTTTTCTGGCTGGGACACCATGATTCCCCCTTCTAGACAAATAACCTTAAAATTAATATTAACATGAAGCATCCAATTAGAAAACTATTCTGATAAAACCTATCTCTGTTATACTTATAAGAAAGTGAGAAGCTCCTAGTTTTTTTACGGCTGATATCTAGACATCCACTATACATACACTTACGTTTAAGAAAGGACGAATGCTGTTGTCAAATATTGTTTTACATTTTTCTAAAAATGATTTATCCAAGGTTAAAGATTACTATGAAAAATATATTACCAAAGTTCCGCCAAATAGTCTTTTCTTAGCTAAAATCAATAATGTTACGGTTACTGCCTATAAATCCGGGAAAGTTATGTTTCAAGGCGATCATGCTCAACAAGAAGCAAAGAAATGGAATGCGCCAAAAACGGAGAATTCTTCAACTAACCGCTCTAAAGCTTCCGTTAATGAGCATGATTATCAACCACCTGAATCTCTTTTCACACATGCACATATTGGTACGGACGAAGCGGGAACTGGTGATTATTTCGGCCCAATCACCGTTAGTGCTGTTTATGTTCCAGAAGAAAAAATTGCGATGCTAAAAGCTATGGGCATAACCGATTCTAAAACATTAACAGACGAGAATATTGCCCGTCTTGCCAAAGAAATAGTCCGGGAAAACATTCCTTACACTTTGTTGACCTTAGATAATACGAAATATAATAAATTGCAGAAAAAAGGATGGAATCAAGGCAAAATGAAGGCCATGCTCCACCAGCATGCTATTCAAAAATTATTGACAAAAATCGACTGTATCCCTATCCATGGTATACTAATCGATCAATTTTGTCAGCCTCCCTCCTTCCTAAAACATATTGGCCAGGAAGGATTAAAATTAGAAAAAAACACCTTTTTTATGACTAAAGCCGAAAGTTATTCAACTTCTGTTGCTGCAGCCTCGATCATTGCACGTGCTAAATTTGTGAAAGAGATGGATCGAATGTCCAATCAATACGGGTTTCCGATTCCAAAAGGAGCTTCAAACAAGGTTGATGAAGCTGCTGCTTATTTTATCAAGAAAAATGGCATCGAAGCATTATCCCAAGTTGCGAAAATGCACTTTGCTAATACTGATAAAGCTTTAAGATATGTAAAAAGGTAAGTGTGCTTTTGGGCAGCTGATATCTATTTATAAATTTGGCTTTTAGAATGCTCCTATTCGACGCGAGAGCTACCTTTTTTGAATTAATTCTAATAGGAAAGTTTAACCAGGTAAAAAGGCTGCAACTGATGTAGGTTGCAGCCTTTTTGTTTTAACCTCTTAATTCTGCCTGATGTTCATTAGCTACTGCTTCTAAAATCGCTTGGTAAGATGCCTCTACTTCATCGTCTGTCAGGGTTCTTTCCGGATCTTGGTAGAACAAGCTGAAAGCAATCGACTTTCTACCTTCTGCTAAGTGCTCCCCTTGATAGACATCAAATACTTGAATATCTTTAATTAATTCTCCACCAGCTTGTGCAATCGTTGCTTGAACTGCTCCTGCTTGAACAGCCTCATCGACAACTAATGCGATATCTCTTGTTACGCTTGGGTAACGTGGTATCTTAGCAAAACTTGGTTCGTTCTCATGAACTTCTAGGATATAGTCAAAATCGATATCAAACACGAACGTCTCTTTTAAATCATAATCTTTTTGGAATCGCGGATGCACTTGACCGGCAAAACCAATCGCACGATCGTTAATGAATAGTTGTGCTGTTCGGCCTGGATGCATACCATCAACTTTTGCCTGAGTAAACGTAACTTCAAGGTTTAATGATGTGAATAAAGCCTCTAAGATCCCTTTTACAACAAAGAAATCTACTGCTTTTTTCTCTTGCTGCCACGGATGAGTGAGCCATTCACCTGTTAGAGCACCTGCTAAACGTAAATTTTCGCGCGGTTGTTCTGTTACTTTTTCCTCTTTAGAAATGAAGATACTGCCTAATTCGTAATACGCTACGTTTGCTTGTTTCCGTGCTAAATTATAGGCAACAGATGATAACATTTCCGGCAAAATACTTAATCGTAATGTACTATGCTCTTCACTCATCGGCATTGCTAATGCGATAGAAGCAACCATCTCTTCAGCTACTTCCGGACTAACAAACTCCGTTGCACGTTCCTTGCTAGTTAACGAATAAGTTACTGTTTCGGATAATCCTGTACCTTCTAAGAAACGTTTGACATGACGTTTTAGTTCTTGCTGTTTCGATAGTCCTCCTGCTTGTGCACCACCACTTGGTAAGGTGAAAGGTAAGTTGTCATAGCCATAAATACGTGCTACTTCTTCTAACATATCTTCAAAAATAACAATATCCTGACGACGAGTTGGTGCGTAAACAGTAAATGTTTCCCCATCTTGATCAAAGTTAAAGTTTAATTTACGCAAAATATCAGCAATTTCATCACTGGAAATATTAGTACCTAAACGATCATTAATAATAGACGTCCAAATCGTTACAGTTTTTTCAGAATAATCTAATTGGTCAAATTCGACTATTCCGTCTAATACGGTTGCTCCTGCATATTCCTGAAGCAATTGACACGTACGCTCGCCTGCTTTACGGACACGATTTGGGTCTACTCCTTTTTCAAAACGATTGCTTGCTTCACTGCGTAAATCGAAATCTTTGGATGCTTTTCGGATCGTTTGACCATCGAAATAAGCTGCTTCTAATAAAACAGTAGTGGTTTGTTCAGAAACCTCTGAATCAGCACCACCCATAACACCTGCAAGGGCAACTGCTTCATTTCCATTGGTTATCACTAGATGTTCTTTTGATAATGTGCGTTCTTGATCATCTAATGTAACAATCTTTTCTCCTTCATTTGCCATTCTGACAACTACTTCATCTGACCCAAACTTATCAAAATCGAATGCATGTAATGGTTGACCATACTCTATTAGCACGTAGTTGGTAATATCTACCACGTTATTAATTGGTCGAATACCTGCTGCCATTAAGTAATTTCGCATCCATAATGGTGATGGACCTAGTTTTACATCTTTTATTAAAAATGCACCGTAATAAGGATTTTGCTCTGTAGCTTCTACTTTGACGGAAACATGATTCGCCGCTTTCCCTTCATCTGTATGATAGTTCGTATGGGGCAAGCGAATTGGCACATCTAAAATGGCCGCTACTTCATAAGCAACACCTAGCATACTTAATGCATCCGAGCGGTTTGGTGTTAAACCAAGTTCCATAATAATATCATCGAGATTCAGTAGTTCGTTTACATCTGCACCAATTTCTGCATCTTCGGGAAATACGAAAATTCCACTCGCAAATTCTTTTGGTACGAACTTTTCTTCTACACCTAATTCTTGCAGTGAGCAAATCATACCATTTGATTCCACACCACGTAGTTTTGCTTTTTTAATTTTAAAATTTCCAGGTAAAACGGCACCAGGTTTTGCTACTGCAACCTTTTGACCTGTTGCGATATTCGGTGCACCACAAATGATTTGCAATGTTTCGTCACCAACATTCACTTGACATAAATTTAATTTATCTGCGTTTGGGTGTTTTTCACAGCTTTCCACATAGCCAACGACTACATTATTCGCTGGACTTGCAAAGTGTTCTAACCCTTCTACTTCAATCCCTGATTTGGTAATACGTTCAGCCAAATCTTCCGGGGATAATTGATCGATATCTACATAATTTTTTAACCAATTCAATGATACAAACATGTTTTAGCCTCCTCCTTACGCTTGATGATACTGCTTCAAGAATCGAATATCGTTAGTATAGAAGTGTCGAATATCGTCAACACCGTATTTCAGCATAGCAATTCGCTCTGGTCCCATCCCGAAAGCAAAACCGCTGTAAACCTTCGGATCATATCCTGCCATTTCCAGTACACGAGGGTGTACCATTCCGGCGCCAAGGATTTCAATCCAACCGGTTTTCTTACATACACTACATCCTTTGCCGTTACACACTTTACAAGAGATATCCATTTCAACAGATGGCTCTGTAAAAGGGAAAAAGCTAGGACGTAAGCGAATTTGGCGATCTTCACCAAACATCTGCTTTGCAAAACGATCAAGTACGCCTTTCAAGTCACTCATGCGCACATTTTTGTCCACATAAAGCCCTTCAATTTGAGTAAATTGGTGTGAGTGTGTTGCATCATCCGTATCACGACGATACACTTTCCCTGGACAAATCATTTTTACCGGACGCTCTCCTTGAATCATGTTCATCGTACGGGCCTGTACTGGTGAAGTATGGGTACGCAATAATAATTCTTCTGTAATATAGAAGGAGTCTTGCATATCACGTGCTGGATGGCCTTTTGGCAGGTTTAGTGCTTCGAAATTATAATAGTCTGTTTCGACTTCTGGACCTTCTCGGACTTCGAATCCCATACCGATGAATAAGTCTTCGATTTCTTCGACAATGCTGGTTAAAAGGTGTGGTCCTCCTGTTGGAGCAGGTCGACCTGGTAACGTAACATCGATGGTTTCTTCTGCCAGTTGTTTTTCCAGTTCTGCTGCTTCGATGTCTGCTTTTTTGCTGTCGATAGCGTCTGCGATATTTCCTCGTACTTTGTTGGCTAGTTCACCAATAACTGGACGTTCTTCTTTCGATAATTTCCCCATTCCTCTTAATACTTCTGTTATGGGACCTTTTTTACCTAAGTAAGCAACTCTTACGTCTTGTAATTCTTTTAGAGATGTTGCTTCGTGTACTTTTTGTAATGCTTCTTTTTCTAATGCTTGTAGTTGTTCTTTCATTTTGTGAACCTCCTTTTTATTCTTGAAAAATGGATATACTTACCGCCGTAGATGCATAAAACATGGTAGAAAATAAAAAGTCCCGCCCCTATAAAAAAGGGACGAGACTGTATGTATCGCGGTACCACCCTAGTTGATATAGTCTAAACTATATCCACTCAAGTTAAAAGATAACGGCATAAACCGGAACACCTTTACTTGCCGTTGCCAGGCAAGGTCTAAGTGTCAGCTCCAGAGTGAAATTTCAACATGTAATCGTTAGAAACACTTCCAGTCTACGATGCTTCTTCCCTTGAAACGATTTTTTACACATTTACTCGCTCTTTCGACGCTTTTATAAATGTTTTTACTTCATATAGTATAAGCAAGCATTGCAAATGTTGCAAGTCCAACTGTTCATTTTTTTGCTACTTCATACATGAGAATAGCTGCCGCAATGCTAACATTTAATGATTCTGCCTGCCCGTATATCGGAATTTTTACATTTTGAGTTGCTTTTTGTATGAGAGCTGGATCGACACCAGCCCCTTCATTTCCGACCATAATAGCAAGTTTATTCGGGACTTCTAGTTCATGATAAAAAGTTGCATTCTCTAAGCCTGTTGACCATACTATTATACCTTCCTGTTGTAAACGATCGATTTCCTCCATTAAATCCGCTTCATAAATATGAAGGTGGAACATGGAGCCTTGGGTAGATCGAATGACTTTATCATTAAACAAGTCGACTGTTCCTTTTCCTAGGATTACCGTATCAAACCCTGCTGCATCTGCAGTTCGTATCATCGTTCCCAAATTTCCGGGATCTTGGACACGATCTACCAATAAGGCACGCTGACTGGAGCATTCACTGCTCTTGTTTTTAGACACAACTGCCAATATACCTTGTGGTGTTTTCGTATCTGTAAGAGCTGTCATCACATTATCAGACACTTCATAGGAAGGATAATGAAACCAGTCCGCATTTACTTCTACTCCTGTTTGATAAATGATTTCTATAATTTCCCAGTTGCTTTCATGTGCTTCTTCAATTAAATGAAAACCTTCAATCATAAATGTATCTTGTAGATCTCGTTCCTTTTTCTTTTTTAATTTTCGCCAATTCTTTACTTTTTCATTTTTAACAGATGTTAGCATACAACTCATTCCTCTTTTTTGATGTTTCTATCATACATATTAATCTTTATTAAGGTCAAACTATAATGAAAAATGTAAAAGATGGGGTGATAATATGGATTTAAATTTAAGAAAAGCAATCATGTCCAACGTGTCTGGTAATTCTGCTAATGATTTAGAAGCTACTATTGTCGATGCCATTCAGAGCGGTGAAGAAAAAATGCTTCCAGGTCTGGGTGTTTTATTTGAAATATATTGGCAACAAGCGGACGAATCGGAAAAAACAGAAGTTCTCGACGCGTTAGAACAAGCAGTTAATAAACAATGAGTCACAAGGACTTGACTTTGATCAAGTCCTTTAACTTTTTATTCATTATATTGCTTTTTGGTGTGAAAAATTGTATATTTATTATAGATATATTTTACCAAAAAGGGAGAGCGTTTCATTGAACGTACAATCCATTTATCATTTAATGCAAATGCAAGCAATGTCTACTGTTACGAGCACGACTAATTCCAATAATACAAATACTGATTTTAATCAATTATTTCAATCCCTAATCGGAAATTCACAATATACGAATACATCTAGCGATAGTGAGATTCCTGCAGCAAATTTTCTGAATAACCCTGAGTTGGCCCAATCGATAAGATCACAGGTAACTGCTAACTCGCTTACTGATATTTCAGATAGTACAGCTTTTAATCAGGATATTACTACTATTATCGACCAAGCAGCAACGCAATATAACGTAGATCCAAAATTAATTGATGCGGTAATCCAAACCGAATCAAATTATAATCAACATGCAGTCAGCCATGCTGGTGCTCAAGGATTAATGCAATTAATGCCTGACACAGCCAAAGGATTAGGTGTTCAAAATCCATTAGATCCTGCTGAAAATATTTTAGGTGGAGCAAAATATTTAAAACAAATGTTGGATCGATATGATGGGAATAAAACACTAGCATTAGCTGCTTATAATGCAGGTCCAGGGAATGTTGATAAATACAATGATGTTCCTCCATTTGCAGAAACGCAATCCTACGTACAAAAAGTACTCGGCCAATACTTAGCATAACAAAAGAGACTGGAACAGAAGTACTCGAATTATGCCAAAACACGAACATCAAGTTTGATGTTTGTGTTTTTTTTGTTCCTTGGAAAAATGAATATTTCCAAGGAAGAGAAAGAGAATTCCAAGGAAGCGGTGCACTTTTTTTAAGGAAGAAGCAACAAGTCCAGGAAATAGAGCATTGGTCCTATCCATATAAGAAAGACCCTCATATTCACGAAGGGATCACCCCTATAAATAGTGGTGATCCCAAACAATTCACTTATTTTACTGTGATGTTCTCTTGTGAACTACCTCTTATGAAAATGTGATATTATCTACCGTATCTTTATCCAACTTTTTAATTACTTCAACAATTAATTGAACAGCATTTTCGAAATCATCTTGATGTAAAATTGCAGCATGTGTGTGTATATATCTCGTAGCAATCGTAATCGATAATGCCGGTACACCGTTAGCTGTTAAGTGAATAGAACCAGAGTCGGTACCTCCACCAGCCAAATGTCCGAATTGGTATGGTATTTGATGTTGATCTGCTGTCTCAACAACAAAATCTCTTAGTCCTTTATGTGATACCATAGAAGCATCGTACAGGATTATTTGCGGGCCATCTCCTATTTTACTGTCTGCTTCTTTATCTGAAACACCTGGTGTATCTCCTGCAATACCAACATCAACCGCAAAACCAATATCTGGTTCAATCGCATACGCAGATGTTTTTGCACCACGTAATCCCACTTCTTCCTGTACTGTTGCAACACCATATACTCGGTTAGGGTGATCTTCTCCTTTTAATCTGCGTAATACTTCGATCGCAATCGCACAACCGATTCGATTATCCCATGCTTTAGCTAGTAATAATTTTTCATTTTTCATTGGTGTAAATTCGAAGTATGGCACAATCGAATCACCAGGTTTCACTCCAAATTCAGCAGCTTCTTCTTTGCTTGATGCACCAATATCAATAAACATGTCTTTGATGTCAACTGGCTTTTTGCGAGCTTCCGCTGATAAGATATGAGGAGGTTTTGAACCAATTACCCCTATAACATCTCCATTTTTGGTCAAAAGCGTTACTCGTTGAGCCAACATAACTTGACTCCACCAGCCACCAACCGTTTGAAAATAAACAAAACCTTTATCATCAATACGTGTAACCATAAAACCAACTTCATCCAAATGGCCGGCTACCATGATTTTCGGACCATTTTCATTCCCATTCTTTTCGGCGATTAAACTTCCAAGATGATCCGTATATACTTTGTCAGCATATGGTGAAATCCATTTCTTCATTACTTCACGGGCTTCTTTTTCATCACCTGGAATCGAACGTGCATCTGTTAATTCTTTTAACATGGTTAATTGCTCATAGTTTGACATATAGTTTTCCTCCTAGAAATTAATAACCTTGATTTTGTCGCTCAAAGTTAATTTTATTTTTATCTACATAGGCTTTTTTTATATCATGTGCAGAGAAGCCTAATTTTTCACCCAATGTTAAATATGTATCAAAGACTTGTTTAAACGCTTCTACCGACTGTTCTTCCTTCAACACAGAAATCGCTCGGAAAACGTGATGAAATAAGGCTGTTAAGTCTTGATCACTAACTTGATTACTTGACTCGTATTGATCTAGTCCTAATTCCAATCCTAATGATAATATAAAGTGGATACCATCTACATATTCCTCGGCAATGACGGCCTTTTCACTAGCTGGCTTCACACTCCAATACTTGAAGCATCTTGTTTCATTTGCTAATTCGCCAACTTCAACTGAAAGCGCTAATACCTTTTTATCAAAAACATTTTCGTTTTTCAAATCATGTTGTGCTAAAATATAATTATCTAATTCTCGCTGCATATCAAAAAGTGTTTGCCAATTCATATAGTTCTCCCTCTAGTTTTTGAATTTATTCTCATATTATAGCATGTTTGGTTTGTTTTTTTGAAACCAAAACATCGTTAAGTTCGTAAGCATACTTAGAAGTCTTGTATATTAGGAGTGGATACCTGTGATCGTTATTCTTTTTCGTTTTTTAGTAGTCATTGCTATGATTGTATTAATATATACCGCTTATAAATACATTGTTAATCCAAAGAGGAAACTGGAAGTTGCTCAGGAAAAGAGTGAATTCTATTTCCTTGATTACAATGATAATATTAAGAAAAATTTTTTTATTACGTATAAAGGATTTTTATTTGAAGGAGAAAAGTATTTGGGTACAACAGAAGAAGCCTTTGAGGTGATTAACATAGTGATGCACACGCGAAACCCAGAGAAATTAAAAGGGTTTGAGCGCAAGGATCTCTATTTCTTAGAAGAAGAAATATTGATTCGTTATCCTCACGCTGAAATAGAATGGAAATATCCAATTAACAAACTACATTTAAAATAATTCAGGCTGTGTTTTGCTGAAAAAAAGTTTGCCATTTAATAATTACCTGTTTCCTTCTCACGAAATAAGCCAGGATTATTACCATTACTACTAATGGAATTGCATAATAGATGGATATTTCTTGAATCGTTTTACCTAAGGTGGTATAAAAACAAGCAACTGGTATAATTGTTAAAAATGTTGTCCTTAAATAAGATGAAAAACTTACGGATTTTTTATATATGCAAAAAGACATAAGATGGAAGTGGATAAAAGGCAGCATCCTTAATAACATAATTTGAATGGTATTTAATGATAGTTCATCACCTAATAACTTTTCTTCCAATTGTTTACAGCGCTTTTCTAGGGCAGGTAACAAATGAATGATCAGGTAAAATAAAATGCTCGAAATCATTAAACCAATAATTGAATATACGGTACCAGCTAATAAGCCAAAAACAACGCCTCCTGTAATACACAGCAATAATACTGGAATAAAAAACAGTGGGCGAAGAATATGCACCATAATAAATAGCACAGGGGCTACAAATGCATAGCTTTCCATTACTTTAATTTGGCTAAGCATTTCTATTGGCATCATTCATCAGCTCCTTCTTTTTATTAATATGACAAGAGACGAGCCTTTATGACAGCAATTATATGTAAAAGGTGATGATCAATAGCCATTGAATAATTGCAATAAAAGGTAAACCGATTAGAAATAGTTTATGTTTGGTTTTATGTCGAAATGCATGCATCCCGATAGTGGCTCCAAGTGCACCTCCACTAATGGCAAATAGCCAGATTCGTCCTTCCGGTATACGCCATTTGTTCTTTCTTGCTTTCCTTTTGTCTATCCACATCGTCAGTAACGATATCATATTTATAATGGCTACATACATTAACATTTGATTCACAACCTTAATGAGTTTTTAGTTGTTGATATAATCTATCTATTTCTGCTTTTATATCTCGGTTAAAAAAGGATAGTATCCTCCTCTGTTTCTACAACGAGAGATTAGTGATTGCAGGTTTCGTAATATAAAAAACGGATAGCTCTAATCAGAACTACCCGTTATATATTACGATCTTATTTTAAAGCAGATTTTGCTTGATCTGCTAATTGTGCAAATCCTTTTTCATCACTTACAGCTAAGTCAGCTAGCATTTTACGGTTTACTTCAACACCAGCAAGTTTTAATCCGTGCATGAAACGACTGTAAGAAAGATCATTCATGCGTGCCGCAGCATTGATACGAGAAATCCAAAGTTTACGGAAATCACGTTTTTTCTGACGACGGTCACGATATGCATACTGACCTGATTTCATTACTTGTTGTTTTGCAGTTTTGAACAATGAATGCTTTGCACCATAATAACCTTTAGCTAACTTTAATATACGTTTACGACGTTTTCGTGTAACTGTTCCACCTTTAACACGTGCCATAATAATTCCCTCCTATAAATCAACGAATCTCATTCTGTTATTTTAATTACGATCTTTTCGCTTACCTGTGACCAGCGGCGATACTAGAAGTTCCCGTTCATCGAAAGTCATCATCGGCTCACAAAGCTCACCGTGCTTCCTCTCAAGCGCTACTTTTCTAATCGGTCACTTTCGCATTTCTACTTATTAGGTAGCATTTGTTTGATGCGTTTGTAGTCTCCAGCTGATACAAGAGCGGATTTACGTAGTTTACGCTTTTGTTTTTGAGACTTGTTTGCAAATAAGTGACTTGTATATGCATGGGAACGTTTTACCTTCCCAGAACCTGTCTTTTTCATTCTTTTAGCAGTTCCGCTGTGTGACTTCATTTTTGGCATTATTACTTCCTCCTTGAAACTAAATCTATTTAACTCATCGCTTGAGCTAGTTATTGCTTTTCGTTTACAGGGCCAAGCATCATGAACATACTGCGGCCTTCCATTTTCGCTCTTTGTTCAATAGTTGAAAGGTCTTTACATTCTTCTGCCATACGCTCTAATACTTTTTGACCTAATTCTTTATGGGTAATCGCACGTCCACGGAAGCGAATAGAGACTTTTACTTTGTCTCCTTTTGATAAGAATTTACGCGCGTTACGAAGCTTCGTATTGAAATCATGATCTTCAATACCCGGACTTAAACGAACTTCTTTCACGTTAATTACTTTTTGTTTTTTGCGTGCTTCTCTTTCTTTCTTTTGTTGCTCAAAACGGAATTTACCGTAGTCCATGATACGACATACTGGTGGTTTTGCTTTTGGTGCCACCAATACTAAATCAAGGTTTCTTGTTTGAGCAATTTCCAACGCTTCTTGACGAGATTTAACTCCTAATTGATCCCCATTTGAATCAATGAGACGCACCTCACGTGCTCGAATACTCTCATTGACATTCATATCTTTGCTAATAATCAGCCACCTCCGAAATTTAATAAAAGCGTAATGAAACATGATCTTTATTAACTAGACAAGTCTAAAAATTTCATTAAAAAAAGTGTCGGTACACATACTGCACCCACACATCCTGAATTTCATTACAAATAAGTCGGATTTTTTATACCTGTCAACTACACATTGGCGTCAATCAGGTGAGAAGCGGGTGCTCCTACTTGTCTCTTATGATCATATTTAATTCACTTTTAATATAATAACATCCTGATAAAATATTGTCAATATACTTTTATAAGCCTTATCTTAAACATAACCTAAATCTGCCACCGTAAATAGTATTGTAATTCACAAAAAGCTCCCAGTTCATCGAACGGGGAGCTTCAGGAATTATTTATTACGTAATACCTTGTTTTGGATTTCGTCTGAAATAAGTGTTTTAAATTCGCTTAATGCTAATGTTTCTGAATCTTTTTCTCCGTAGCGTCGGACGTTAACTGCATTTGCTTCTACTTCTTTATCACCGACAATAAGAGCAAACGGAATTTTTGCAGTTTGTGCTTCACGGATCTTATAACCAATTTTCTCATCACGCTCGTCTACTTCGACACGAACACCCGAAAAGCGTAATTCCTCTTCTACCTTCTTGGCATAATCAGCGTGTACATCTGCAGATACCGGTATAATTCTTGCTTGTACTGGTGCTAACCATGTTGGGAAGGCACCTTTATACTCTTCAATTAAGAAGGCTACAAAACGTTCCATTGTTGAAACGACACCACGGTGGATTACCACTGGACGGTGTTCTTTACCATCTTCACCGATATATGTTAAGTCAAAGCGTTCCGGTAAATGAAAGTCTAACTGTACCGTTGATAATGTTTCATCTTTACCTAGTGCAGTTTTTACTTGGACATCTAATTTCGGACCGTAAAATGCCGCTTCACCTTCTGCTTCTACATATTCCAGATTCATATCTTCCATTGTTTCTTTTAACAATGTCTGTGCCTTTTCCCACATTTCATCGTTATCAATATATTTTTCTGTATCTTTCGGATCACGATAAGACAAGCGAAAGTAGTAATCATCAATTCCGAAATCTTTGTAGACATTTTCTACAAGCTGTACGACGCGAACAAACTCATCTTTTATTTGATCTGGACGAGCAAAGATATGTGCATCATTCAAGGTCATTCCACGTACACGCTGAAGTCCTGCAAGTGCCCCAGACATTTCGTGTCGGTGCATTGTACCTAACTCAGCTATACGCACAGGCAAGTTACGGTAACTGTGTAATTCATTTTTATAAATCATCATGTGATGTGGACAGTTCATTGGACGCAAGATAAGTTCTTCGTTATCCATCTCCATTGGAGGAAAATTATCATCTTTATAATGATCCCAATGACCACTTGTTTGGTACAATTCTTTGCTACCTAAAACAGGTGTATATACGTGGTTATAACCAAGACGCTCTTCTAAATCGACAATATAACGCTCAATAGTACGGCGAATAGTGGCCCCTTTCGGTAACCATAGTGGTAAACCTTGTCCTACTTTTTGAGAGACAGTAAATATGCCAAGCTCTTTTCCTAGTTTACGGTGATCACGCTCTTTCGCTTCTTCACGTAAGCGTAGATATTCATCTAACTGACCTTGTTTCTCAAATGCTGTTCCATAAATACGTTGGAGCATTTGATTATTGCTGTCACCGCGCCAGTAAGCACCAGATATACTTAATAATTTAAATACTTTGATTTTGCTTGTCTGAGGTACGTGGACACCACGGCATAGGTCAAAGAATTCTCCCTGCTGATAGATCGTTACTGTCTCATCTTCAGGAATCGCATCCAATAACTCAAGTTTTAAGTCATCACCGATTTCCTCATAGATCGCTTTTGCTTCATTTCGACTGACTTCTTTACGGACTATTTCCAAATTTTCATCAACGATTCGTTTCATTTCTTTTTCGATACGTGGAAGATCCTCCGGTGTAATTGTTTCTTCCATATCGATATCATAATAGAAGCCATCCTCAATTGTCGGTCCTACACCAAGCTTAACATTGTCATAGAGGCGTTTAACCGCTTGTGCCATCAAATGGGCTGTCGAGTGTCTTAAAATATTAAGTCCTTCATCCGTTTTGATGGTAACGATCTCGATCGCCCCATCCATTTCTAATGGAGTACGCAAATCGTAAAGCGTATCATCTAATTTAATGGCTAATGCCTGCTTTTTTAAACCTGGTGAAATCGATGCAGCAATCTCTTCACCTGTTGTTCCATGATCAAAAGGTTTTACTGTTCCATCTGGAAACGTAATATGAATCTTACTCATCTGTACACTCTCCTTTTTATCTTACAAACTGACATGATAACTGGGTACCTTCAAGTTTTGACCACTCGAATTTTTGAACATTAAAAAACGCCCGTCCCCCTACGAAAAAAGTAAAGGGACGAGCGTTATACCCGTGGTTCCACCCAATTTTCCACACATAAAAGTGTAGCTCATTGAAAAGTCGATAACGATGACGAATCGCTACTAATTAGTTACTAAAAGCGTTCCTTAGTAGAGCTCCGAGGTGGTAATAGAATGTGGTCATACAGGAAACTTTCAGCCAAGGATTCCCTCTCTAATAGTACACCTTACACACTATCATGTCCTCATCAACGCAAGTTTTGTTGTTATGCGGTTTATTATAACGATTGTCAACGAAAAAATCAAGATTCTTTTTCATCAGCTAGATAAAAAGGAAAGTAATCAGTCGGATAAAAAGAACATCTTTCTTGAAAAATAGTCATAATCGTATGAGTCCTCGATTCTGTTTGATCCTCTCCATACATATAAATATGGTCTGGTGCCAACATAATGAGTGGTGAAATATCCCATTCTTCTTGTTCTAAACCGAAAATAAATAACGGAAAACGTGATTTTACTTGTTGTAAATCTTCCATTGTGTAGACTTCCCCATTATCCCTGAAGATCTGAAATCTTTCTCCTTGCAATACATGAAGAACTTCTTCTTCTGGTGACTTACGCCTGACAAACTCCCTAATCGAGTGAATAAAATTTTGATACTCTTCTTCTCTTTTAAATTCATCTATTGCCAGACCGATCATTTCCGTTAATTGATCAATATAGTGATGCAACCTGAAATGAACAATCGAATCAAATTGGATAAAAGAAGTGTCTATTTGTAAGGAGAAAATCGTCGTTAATGTGTCACGCAATTCATGTTGATGGATTCGATCCTCATAAACAGATTCATCTTTTTCTAGTAATGATCTAGCAATGGCTGTTATTCGCTCTATCTCCTCTGCACTTGAAAAATAATACTTCTTCATTAGTATATGTTGAATCATAGGTAGTTCCCGACACTGAATAAATACCATGCTTAACAATGGAGCAAGATGTTTCTTCCTTTCATCCTTGTTCAAGTCTTCCAACAGATGGAGTTGCACAAGATTTTTTTTGGTTCTTTTACGTGTAACTTTCCAATTGTCATCTTGTTTTGCTAATTGATAAAACACCTCTGCTTCATTGTCTTGCTCAAAATATACTTCTAACACATATCATCACCCTCACCACCATCGAACTGGTATATTATATGGGTGATAATGAAAAAAAATAACCTCTGTCCAAGGATTAGACAGAAGTCATGGTTATTCATTCGTTCGGTAACGATTAGTTAATTCGATTGGTTTACTGAGCTGGCTAATCCGTTCAATAATCCTGCCCGCTTTAATGGTTTCTACGTCCCCTCTGTTGGACGTTGATAAATGATTCTCTAATTGTTCAAAATTATAATTTGAAGTAAAGAAAATAGGCAACTCTTCCATCATCCGATATTGCAGAATAGCGCCAAGTACTTCATCGCGGAACCAAGGAGAGATGGACTCAGCACCAATATCATCAAACATTAAAACCTGTACCTTTTTAAAACTTTCGATCTTCGATTGAAAACTGTCATTTCCAATGGACGCCTTTATCTCTCTTACAAACTCTGGCATGTAAATGATGTTTGATTGGATGTATTGTTTCTTAAGTTCGTTCGCAATAACTCCAAGAATATAAGATTTTCCCGTTCCAAAAGGTCCATGAATATATAAACCTCGATGGAACTTTCCTTTGGAATAGTTTTGCACAAACTCAATAATCTCTCTTACTACTTCCTTACGCTCATAGGAATTACGATCCATTTTTGCTAAGTCTGCTTCTTTAATTTGTTTCGGTATATATAAACTTCGAACTAATGATTCTTTTTCGAGCTGGGCTTCTTCATGGACTTTATTTTTACATTTCTCGTACCGTAGAGAAATGTCTTTTCCATCAATATCCAAATGAGGCGTATAACCTTTTAGAATATTTTTACAACCGTCTAAGTTCGGACAATCAGCACAATTTTTTGATGCTTGTTGATATTCATAAAGTTTCATTAAATTGCGATTAATATCCTGTTCATCTATTTCAACATGCTCACTTAATTTTTGTTTAATTTCTGGGTCGTTGATAACTTTATTCCGTTGCTGGGTAAAATTATCTTTTATTTTTTTATTATTATTCATCCATTTTTTCATGGCAGATTGAATTGGTTCCATGATTATCACCCTATTCCTCATTCGCTTGCTGCGCTAAATATTGGGCAAGCATTTCATCCGCTTCTTTTGCTATTCGTTCTTTTTCTTCTGAAGATGTGTCTCTCTTTGTCTGTTGTTTGGTTTGTTGTTTTTGCTTTTTATACCAATCCGGAACAATGTCTTTCTTGGTATTTTTATATTGGAATCGTTGATTACTTTGCGAATTATTTGTCCATTGCTGATATTTCTTATTTTCAGACTTCGCAAGCGTCATAGCTTGTCTTACTGTTTTTACATTCTTTCGAGCCCAGTGACTAGCGATTTTCTCCAAATAGCTTTTAGAAAGTTTCATATCTGTTTTTAATAGAACATAATGGAGTAATACATTCATGACACCTGGATTTAAGCCCTGGCTTGTCATAACCTCACTGACCACTTTCAAATCTTGTTGTGACGCCTGGTTTCCATCTGCAAGATCCACTAATAATTGTCTTGGCGATATGTGTTCAAGCATCTCAATAAATTGTTCTTCTTTCGATTTCGTTGTTGCTTGTGATGATTTGTCAGGTAATTTTTGTTTATCAGAACTAACTTGTATAGAAACTTGCTTATTTGATCCACTAATAAGATCCATACAAGCATTTTTGAACTCTTCTGTTTGCAATTGATTTTCGTCATTTATCGACCAAATCAATGCTTTTTCTATATCTTGATTGTGCAAATCATATGCTACATACATCTGATTGATTAACTTCCTTGTAGCAGGAGTTAAGATGGATTGAACCGGCAACATCCGCTGCTTTAACATTTGCTCTAACCAAGCAAAGTCAACTTTTTCCTGTATTGGCACTTCCACTACATACTCTTCTGCCTGTAATTGCGATGCATTTGGTTGTTGATCAACAAGTTGAAATACTTCCTCAAACCTTGCAGTTGTTTCTTTTTGTTCTTTCTTTTCGCTGTCTTGTTTAACAAAAGCCTGTTTTACTTTTCTATACTTGTCACTTCCAAGTTGATGATACAATAAGTGACTCAAAAAATCATTCTCAAAAAAACGAGCTGGTGATTGAGGCGGATGTAAAAGGTAATAATAACCCTTATGTTCTTCATGTTCTTGTTCAAAAGTTTGCAATAGACCGATTGCTTCAAGTTTTCTTCTCGCTCTGTAAATACGATCTAAAGGCAACCCAATATAATTCATCAACATATGATGTGTTTGATAGCTCGAAGAAAACGTCGACTCCGTGTATAGTGTTTGATAAAGTGATAGCGCATCAATACCGATAAGAGGTTGATAAAGGTGTGTCAATGCGTTCGTGTAGGAAAGTGGAAGTGCCTGAGACATTTCGACTATATATAATTCTGATGGGAGTATTTTTCCGATATCGCCGAGTTCCATATACATAGCCCCTTCCTATCCATTACTCGTTCTTATCATTGTTATCATGCCGTATTAAGTCTTTCAATTCATCTAAGAACACACTGATATCCTTAAATTGTCGGTAAACAGAAGCAAACCTTACATACGCTACTTCATCGACATTTGCTAATCGATCCATCACCATTTCACCGATTTCATCACTTTTCACTTCTGATGTTCCTCGATTACGTAATTCTTTTTCAATTTCCACTGCGATATTTTCTAACTGTTCAAGCGCTACTGGACGTTTTTCACATGCGCGAATTAAGCCGCGCATTAATTTATCACGACTATACTCTTCTCTTGTACCTTCTTTTTTAACTACAATTAATGGTACTTCTTCGATCCTTTCAAAAGTAGTAAAACGAAAATCACAAGATTCACACTCTCTTCTTCTTCGAATCGAACGGCCTTCTTCTATTGGTCTTGAGTCTAAAACTTTTGTATTTTTATAGTGACAATGTGGACATCGCAATCTCAATCATCCTTCGTTACATTATTCGTTCGTACCAATAAAGTCTAGTTCTTTCTTTATTTTATCATAAAGTTTAGGAATTAATTTATGGCTGTATCCAAAATCAAAAGGTACCGCAGATTCTGTTGTGGCAGAAATATCTATTGCCGTACGATAAGGTCTTACCATAATAATAGTCATAATAACAAACACTTTTCTACCTGCTTTATAATTAAAGCTGATTTCCCCATGTTCCTTGGAAATACCTACGATTTGACATTCTTTCATATTGCTAAAAAGTGGTTCTAATTTATCAAATGCTTTATCCTTTGTTGTTTTAAAATAATGTGTTTTTAGTGCAGGGTCCCAGTGCTTGTCTCTCGTTTCGGAGTGATTATTAAAATTCTTATTTAATGTGTTACGAAATGACATAAACTTACACCTCATTATGTATTTTTGTTTACTTTTTATTGTAACATGTTTTTGTAAAGAAAACGATTAATCTTTATTAGAAACAGCGAGTTACTAGACAAAAGAACACCCAAACTAAATGGACAAAAAAATAAGTTAGCCCTTCTTAGCCGTTCACCCCCGAATGGGGAAAGAACCTTTTAATGGGTAATTACTTCGTAGTTTATCTATTTTGTGTACTAGTTCTTATTACAGAAATGTAAAAACCCGTTTCATTAGTTCTCGAAACGGGTTCTCACGTTTTCAGTTTCTAGTTATTGTACTTTTGTATTTTTAATTTGGACAGCACCCATACCTCTAGGCACTTCCACTTTTTCTGTCGATTTGGCTTCTAATTGCTCTTCAATATATGCAACCGCAACGTTAGGATCAATAATATCTCCACAAGTATAGACATCAATACTTGCATAACCATGCTCAGGAAAACTATGAATGGTTAAATGGGACTCAGAAATAATGACTACTCCGCTTACACCAAAAGGTGCAAATTTATGAAAAGCAACTTCTCTTACCTCAGCACCTGCTTTTAGAGCGGCATTTACAAATGTTTTTTCGAGACGATCCATATCATTTAACATATCAATATTACATTCCCATAATTCCGCTATTACATGTCTTCCCATTGTATCCATGTATTACTCCCCCTTTTCCACAAATTCTTTCGAATAATAATGCCTGATATGCCACGGGGGAAAGTTAGTCCAAGGAGGTCCTAACCCTTTAAGCATTCATTCGACGGTTGCCATTATTCAAAAGTTTCTCGTACAAGCTTATCATAAGATTACATGACTTAGCTGCAAAATATGTGCAAAAAGATTATATCTATTTTTGTCGAATTTGACAAGGCAAAAATAGATTCTTTCGTATTTTTTACATATCTATTGGATTAATTCCCATTTTTGGAGGATATTTTTCAATTGCTTTTCTGACTGTTCAATGGAGCCACTATTATCGATAACGGCATCAGCCAATTCCCGTTTTTTATCGATATCCATTTGACTGTTCATTCGTTCTATGGCTTCTTTTTCAGACAACTGATTTCGTTCCTTAAGCCGTTGTAATTGAATCTGGTGCGATGTATAAACTACAATCGTTTTCTCCACTAGATATGTAAGATTATTCTCAAACAAAAGCGGAATATCCATCACAATCGTTTGATTTCCTTGTTGAAGTAGTTCTTCTTTTGTAGAGAGCATTTTTTTTCGAACGGCCGGATGAACAATCGCATTTAATTTTTCTCTTTTCGTTTCATCCTGAAATATAATCGATCCTAGTTTTTTTCTGTTTAACGTTCCATCTTCCAATAATATATCTTCACCAAATGTTGCAGCAATCTCTTCCAGTGCTTGTTCTCCTGGTTCTACTACCTCACGCGAAACAATGTCTGCATCAATTACAGGGATCTGAAATTTAGCTTGAAACATGTTACTAATCGTTGATTTGCCTGTTGCTATATTGCCTGTTAATCCAATAATCAATTTTTATCATCCTTTTTACTGACGGCTTGTCCAACCAAAAGAAGCCGCAGTATTCATAAATATAACGGCACAACTGGGATACTTCTATCGCTTTAGAGTTATTCCCAGTTGCGAAAAGCCCGTTTTATACTACTACCATTTTCCAGATCCCAATAATAATAAGTAGGCACCCGGGGATAAAAGACATTTTCTTTAATCCTTTAATATTTGCACAATATTTACCAACATTCACGCCTAATAACAGAAATACGACGGTTATGACAAAGACATATATCGGAGTAAAAATCGGGGAAGCTCCCAACATATAAATCCCGATCCCAGCACCAAAAGAATCTAAGGATAAGGCGATCCCAATCAAAAATGGTTCCACACCATTAATTCTTCCAGAGCGGTCAATATCAGCTGCCATTGGCTTCTTTAGGATTTTAATAAGAAAAGGTATTTCTTTCTTCTTTTTTTCCTGAAATAGGGAAGATAATAAGATGACACCTACTAACGCCAAAATAAATCCCCCCACTATTTCCGTGGAACGAATTGAGATGACAGAAGATAAAAACGAACCTGATAGCATTGATATTGCAAAGGCTATCCCAACCGTCACCGAAATTTTCAGCAATTCTCTAACTGGTAACGTCAATCCTCTTAATCCGTACGTAAATGCCACTAAAAAACTATCAATGCTAATTGCTATGATAAGTAAGGTTAACATCATCTTCTTTCATTACTCCTTCATACGTCATTTCTGTATTATATGGTGTAATGAAAAAAGTTGTGAGAATGTTAAATCGGTTGGCATGTCGGACAATAGTGTGTCCCTCGGCCATTTACTTTTATTTTCATAATGGTATCTTCACAATTACTGCAAGGTTTATCATTTTGGGCATACACATTTAACTGCTGTTGAAACATTCCGATTTGCCCTTGGGAGTTGACATACGATCGAATCGTTGTCCCACCTTGTTGTACCGCATCCTGTAACGTAATAACAGCTGCTTGTTTAATTTGTATCACTTGCTCATCTGTTACACTTATACCTTTTGTTAATGGGTGAATTCTTGCCAAAAACAGTGTCTCATCCACATAAATATTACCTAACCCTGCTACCACCGATTGATCTAGTAAAATGTTTTTAATATTACGTTCACTTTTTTGAATTTTTTCTTTAAAGTCTTGCAGCGAAAAATCAGCTTCTAATGGGTCTTTTGCTAACAAAACAAGTGGTTTCTTCGTTGTTTCCGTTCCCTTTTCCTGTAAATGCATTGTTCCAAATTTACGAACGTCCTGATAACGTAAATCTGTTCCATCCGTAAAATGGAATATTACGTGTGTATGTGGCACAACCTCTTCTTTGTAATCATACACACCATATTTCCCTTCCATTCTCAAATGAGATACTAAGACATGCTTGTCCAAATCAAACAACAAAAATTTGCCTTTCCTGCGAATATCATGAATGGTTTGTTTTTGTAGAAATGTAATAAATTGTTTGACATCATCTGGCTCTTGAATGATCTTTGGCCAATATACATCGACTGATTCAATTGTTTTTCCAATTACTAACTGTATTAACGTTTGTCTAATCGTTTCTACTTCAGGTAATTCTGGCATTTTCTATAACTCCTTATTTCGCATCATACCATGTGTATCCTTGCTCGACATCGACTTTTAAAGGAACACTTAGTTCTATTGCATTTTCCATCACTTCGACAACAAGCTTAGCGATGGCTTCTATTTCTTCTTCCGGTACTTCCAGAATCAATTCATCGTGTACTTGTAGTAACAATTTTGCTTGATAATTTCCTTCTTTCAACTGTTGATCCAGGTCAATCATTGCAAGTTTGATGACATCAGCAGCGCTACCCTGAATAGGTGTGTTCATTGCTGTTCGTTCTGCAAAACTACGCTGATTAAAGTTTCTGCTTGTAATATCAGGTAAATATCTTCTTCTATTCATAATCGTTGTGACATAGCCATGTTGCTTCGCTTCCTGTACGATTTCATCCATATATTCTTTCACACCCGGATAGCTTTCTAAATAACGGTTTATAAACGATTTCGCTTCTTTTCTTGTAATCCCTAGACTTTGTGACAGACCATAATCGCTAATACCATATACAATACCGAAGTTTACTGCCTTGGCCTGTCGTCGCATATTTGAAGTGACTTCTTCTTCCGCCACATGGAATACATCCATAGCGGTTTGGGTATGGATATCCTTATCCTGTTTAAAAGCAGTCTGTAATTTTTCGTCCTTGGCAATATGGGCTAACACGCGTAATTCAATTTGCGAGTAATCTGCCGCAATCAGCTTCCAACCTTCAGTTGATGGAATGAATGCTTGGCGGATCTTTCGTCCTTCTTCAATTCTTATCGGGATATTTTGCAAGTTAGGATCAATCGAACTTAATCTTCCAGTTTGCGTTAATGCTTGATTAAAGCGGGTATGGATTTTACTTGTATCTTCATGAATTACTTTCAATAATCCTGCAATATAAGTCGAATCTATTTTTTTCAATTGGCGGTATAATAATAGCTTATCAATAATCGCGTGCTTCCCTTGTAATTGCTCTAATACATCAGCGGCAGTAGAATATCCCGTTTTAGTTTTCTTAATTACAGGTAACTCTAATTTCTCAAAAAGGATTGGTCCTAACTGTTTTGGTGAGTTAATATTAAATTTTTCATCTGCTAACTCATAGATTTCTTTTTCTAAAGTGGTAAGACTAGCCTTTAATTCTTCACCCATGTCAATCAGACGTTGTTTATCCACCTTCACACCGGTTGCTTCCATTTCACCTAAAACAAGCGCAAGTGGCAACTCAAGATCCATGAGCAGTGCCAATTGCTTATTCTCTTTTAATGCTTGTTCCATCTGTTCTTTCAGTAGATAAATCATATTGGTTTTTCGGACAATATGCTCTTCCCATTGCTTATTCTCTTCTGGTATGCCTTTTTTCGCTCCTTTACCATAGACTTCTTCATCGAATCGGACATTTTTCTCTCCAAATCGGTGGCTAATCGCTGGAATGTCATGGTTATTCTCAGATGGATTAATCAGATAAGATGCTAATAGAATGTCAAAGGCAATCCCTTTTATTGAAATCGATAAACGATTTAAGAGGACAGTTATTTTCTTTGCATCAAATACATATTTCTTCTGACTTTGATCTTCTGCCCATTCTTTGAACTCTTTTGAGTTTTCGAGAACGGATAGCGGAATGAAATATTTCCCATTAGCATTCACAATAGAAGCACCGATCATTTTCTCTGTATGGTAATTTTCATCGAGTATTTCGATATCAAACGCATCATGTCCTGTAAATATATCCTTAGAAATTTCTGTAATATTATCGTATGTAATATCTTCTAATGATACCGCTTGACCATCTTCCTCCACATCTCCGTCAATACGATTTAATAAAGACTTAAAGCCTAAATCAAGAAAGACATCCTTCAGTTTTTGATCGGTATACCCTTCATATACCGTATCATCAACTACTATTTCAATCGGTGACTGCTGATTTATCGTCACAAGTTCTTTGCTCATAAAAGCTTCCTCTTTATTTGCTTCTAGCTTCTCTTTTAACTTTTTCCCCGAGACTTCATCTAAATGTTCATACAAATTTTCTACAGTTTCAAACTGCTTTATAAGTTTGACAGCTGTTTTTTGACCAACACCTGGGACACCTGGAATATTATCAGATTTATCTCCCATCAATCCTTTCAGGTCGATGATTTGATCTGGTGTGACCTCCATATCTTCCATTAATGTTTCAGGTGTATAGGTCATGACATCACTAATACCTTTTTTGGTAAGGCGGACGTCGACTTTGTCTGAAACAAGCTGTAGTAAGTCCTTGTCACCCGAAATTACTTTTACCTGCCAATCTTGTTCTTTTGCTTGATTAGCAATTGTACCAATTATATCGTCCGCTTCATAGTTTTCCAGCTGATAATGTTTAATGTTAAACGCATCTAACAGTTCTCGTAAAACGGGAAACTGTTCACTTAGCTCAGACGGAGTTTTTTCACGTCCACCTTTATATTCTTGATACGTCTTGTGGCGGAATGTTGTTTTTCCGGCGTCGAATGCTACGAGTACATGTGTCGGTTGTTCTTCTTCCAAAATTCGTAATAACATGGTTGTGAAGCCATACACTGCATTCGTGTATACGCCTTTATCATTATTTAATAGTGGTAACGCAAAAAATGCACGGTAGGCGATACTGTTTCCATCAATTAAAATCAGTTTATTCGTCATTTTGCCGGTCTCCTTTTTGATTCTATACATTGTTTTTATTTTACCATGATTGCGAGTGATTATAAAAACTTTCGTTACTCTAGTTTCCAGTTATCCCAATATAAACTTTCTAGCATAGAAATTAAATCATCCATGTCTTTAGTATATAATCATTCTAGATTACATAACATCCGCCCATTCTTTAAATAATTGATGCGAATTAGATAACTACTGCGAAGTAATGAAAATTCACTTTGGATCGGGTGGTCTCCCTTCCTTCTGGAGGTAATTGCGAAAATGTGATTCGTGTGCTGCTGCTTGGATAAATGCTCGTTTTCCTTGGATACCTTCTTCTGCTCCTTGGATAAACGCTGCTCTTCCTTGGATATCTTCTTCTATTCCTTGGATATCATCATTTATCCAAGGAAGGGAGATGTTTATCCAAGGAACAGACTCCAGTGTGTCGGACATCACTCCTCAACATGTAGAATGGAATAAAGCTTACCCACGCCAAAGTTATTTCGCAGTTTATGTATAATGTGAATTATTATATAATTTACTCTAAAAAAATGACCAACCCGTTTCAATTAAGAAGAAACGGGTTGGTCTATTTTTCTAATTATTCGATATATCCTAACAATATATCAGCATATGGGGATCCTTGTGGGATAATGATGGTTGTTTCACCGTCGATTGTTTCTTTGTAAGATTCAAGTGTTCTATACAGTTGATAGAATTCTGGATCTTGGGAGAATGCTTCGTTATACATCTCTGCTGCTTCTAATTCCCCTTCTGCCCTGATTTCTTCTGCCTCCGCATTTGCTTTCGATAACATTTCTGTTACATCACGGTCAGCATTTGCTGTAATTCTGCTTTTTTCCGCTTCCCCCTGGGATAGGTATTGTTGAGCTTTTGTTTCACGTTCAGAGATCATACGATTAAAAACAGATTGTTCGTTTTCTTCTGGTAAATCCGTTCGTTTGATTCGAACATCGTCTACCTCTATTCCATAGTTATCTCGTTCTAATAGCGTATTAACACGATCTTTGACTCTTTCGTTAAGGTCACCTCTAGTGCTTCCTTCATCATTAATAATTTCATCGTAATCCATAGCACCTAGTTCTGAGCGAATAACAGAAAATATAAATTCACCCATTCTTGCTTCTGCACCCATTTCAGTTCGGGCATTTGCAATCATTAATGCCGGATTCGTAATTTCCCAAATCGCATAATTATCGATAATCATACGTTTCTTATCTAATGTATTGATTTCACGTTCCATTACGTCATACACTAACTTCTTCTTAGGGAGCGTTGTAATCGATTGTAATATCGGTATCCTAAACTTTAGACCAGGTTCGTCTTTAATAGCAACCACTTCTCCAAACTGGCGAACCACTTTATATTCTCCCTCTTTGACAACAAACATACTACTGGCAAAAACGATTAGAACGACTACAGTAAGTAAAATTGCAAGACCAATTTTTATTAATCTTCTAATCTCTTTCGGTGTCATTTTCTTCATTTCATGAACGTTATTATTATCTGTCATTATTATTTTCCTCCTCACTATCCTCAGTATTATTCTCTGATTGATTACTATCGGAGGATTCAGTTGCTGGTGGTAATGTAGTTGATGTATTTTCACCTAAAGGTAAGTATTTCAACGTATTTCCATCATCGTTCATAATATAAATGTTTGCATCTGGCAAGACTTCGTCAAGTGTTTCTAAAACCAGTCGCTGTCTTGTGATATCTGGATTACTATCATAAGCATCGTATAATGCGTTAAATTCTGCTACATTCCCTCTAGCAATTTCAATTCTTTCAATTTTATTTCCTTCAGCTCTTGAGATAATTGCGTCTTTTTCCCCTTGGGCTTCCTCATAAATCTCATTACGATATTTATCTGCTTCATTTTTCTTTGTATTCATTGTTTCACGTGCATCTGTTACTTTCATAAAGGCTTGACGTACTTCTTCATTCGGTAAATCTACTTCTTGCAGTTTAACATCCTGAATAGCAATACCTACTTCATAATCTTCCATAAGAGATACTAATAAGTCCAATACTTCATTCTCTATTTCTGCCTTTCCATCTGTTAATGCATCGTCAATTGTTGACGATCCGATAATACTTCTTAAGGAAGCGGATGTAGCATTATAAAGAACTTGTTGTGGATCATCTGAATTAAATAAGTATTTACTTGGCTCAATTATTTTCCATTGAACAACTAAATCTGCTTGAAGTATATTTTCATCACCGGTAATCATCCGCACTACATCTGCGTTTTCTGCTTGTTCCGGATCATAACCAAAGTTCAAACTGAATGTTTCCTTTGATAATGTTTCTACTGTTTGAATTGGCCAAGGCAATTTAAAATGAAGACCTGGTTCTGTCGTTCCTTCTTCTGCTTTACCAAAAGTAATTAAAACAGCTTGCTCTGATTCATCTACTGTATACCAGCTTGTTGCTGCAAATAAACCTAAGACAACTACAGCTACGACAATCCCAATCCAGCTGTAAATTTGCTTTAATGTCATCATATTTCCCCCTTCTTTACTTCCTCTGCAACTTTACCATACATTCACTACATACGTAAGATGTTACAGAAAAGTTTCATTTTCTTTACAAAAAAATGATGAAAGAATCTTATCCATTCTCTCACCACTTTTTCGGTATTTTCACGGTAAAGCACGAGCCTTTTCCTATTTTACTGGAAACTGCTATCGTTCCTTGATGTGCTTCTACAATATGTTTTACTATTGCTAATCCTAAGCCAGTTCCCCCCGTGTTGCGACTTCTTGCTCTGTCCACACGATAAAACCTTTCGAAGATACGTTGTCTTGCTTCTTCTGGTATGCCAATCCCAGTGTCTTCTACTTCTATTATCACTTCATGATCGCTTTCATTAACACGGAGAAAAATACTCCCTTGTTCAGGCGTATAATTAATGGCATTATACATTAAATTCAGTACCACTTGCTGTAATCGATCAGGATCACCATGAAACGAAATATCTGGTTTTATTTCTTTTGTAAATTGAAGTGATTTTTTACCTGCTTGTTGCTCCATTAACGTCAAGCTGCTTTGCAACCATTCGTCCACTTCTATAAGTTTGGTTGAAAGCTTCAATTCTTCTTTTTCTATTTTGGACAATTCAAGTAAATCATGTACTAAAGATTGTAATCGAGTACTTTCTTTTAAAATGATCGTTAGAAATTGTTCTTTAATTTCGTCATCTGCTGCTTCATCTTCTAAAAGAGTTTCAGCAAAGCCTCGAATCGATGTTATCGGAGTTTTTAATTCATGAGATACGTTAGCTACAAAATCTTTCCGCATTTCTTCGACGCGTTTCAAATCTGTTATATCATGGAATACAAGTACTGCTCCTTTTAAATCTTTTACATCATTAATAACAGGTGCACCTACTACTTCAATATAGTGTTTCTCATCCTTTATGGTTTTGGTAAAATTACCTGTCATTTTTTCTTCGTATAAAAATGTTTCCTGCACCACATTGTGTATCGTCTCATCCTTTAACACGTCGTAATACAGAAAGCCTATAAAGTCAACAGATTTATTTCCAAACATTTGCATGAATTTTCGGTTGATCAAATGAACGTATCCTCTTTCATCAATTAACATCAGTCCGCTTTCCATGTTATTCATAACTGTCTTCCATTGACTTCCTTGCATTTTTTCCTGGATAGTCATTTCTTGTAAATTTCGTGCTAACACATTAATTGCATTACTCAGCTGTTGTGCTTCACCATGTGGTTTCACATATGTTCTAGCATTATAGTTACCTTTTACAAGTTCGTTTGTAACATTAATCGAAGCTCGTATCGGACGAACATAGTTTTCAAACATATGATAAATTAACACTAATAATATAATGAAACCAATAATTAAAGAAAATAATACAAAAAATTGCTCCTCTTCAGAGGTAAGGGGTAAAACAACAATACCAATTAAAATAAATACAGAAGCCATCATTAAAATGTAGCGATAAAACAGATTTATTCGTTTTTTGGCGTCCATTAAAATGGCTCCTCCATTTTATAACCAAGTCCTCTGATTGTTTTGATATAAACTGGATGTTTCGTGTCCGGTTCGATTTTTTCACGTAAATGACTAACATGCACATCTACGATTCTTGTATCACCGACAAAGTCATAATTCCAGACTGCACTCAGTAATTGATCACGTGAAAGCACTTTACCTTTATGTTTAGAGAGATAGTGCAATAGTTCAAATTCTTTACGGGTAAAGCTGAGAGGTTCACCTTTGATCGTAGCTTCATATTGTTGCGGATAAATAAGCAAGTCTGAAATTTTAATAAATGGTTGATCTGCCGCTCCCTCTTGTTTTCTAGATCTACGCAAGATTGCTTTAATTCTTGCAACTACTTCCTTCGGGCTAAATGGTTTTGTTAAATAGTCGTCAGCTCCCAGTTCCAGTCCTAACACTTTATCAAATTCGTCATCTTTTGCTGTTAACATTAGAATAGGTGTATCTATTTGCTTCTGTCTTAAAGCTTTACATACTTCTGTGCCTTCCATACCCGGTAACATTAAATCTAATATAATTAAGTCAAATTCTCCGGTAGCTGCTTTATGTAATCCTTCTATTCCATCGGAAGCAGTATCCGTTTTAAATCCAGACTTTTCAACATTATATTGTAATAAGGTTACAATAGATTGTTCATCATCAACGATTAATACTTTCTCTTCCATAAAAAAAGCACCCCATCTTATTTTATCTATATTACCTTAATCATACATGTACGTGCATCTATTGTGAATAGCTTTATACAACAAAAATTCCAATAACATGTAAATTTTTCTTTACATTATTAATTGTATCTTAACAATAACACAGCAAAATGGAAAATTTTTTAAATCGACCACCATCATCAATAAATACACGAAGTAATGATCCTGATTCTGTTTACTCTCATCCCTATCGGCTGAATCGGTTCTTTAAATCGTTGCTTGTTATAAAATCACTAAAAATACGAGCATCTAATTTCATTCCGTTTCGATATTTTGTTACTTTAAAATAAGTTAAAAAAATTTTCAAAGGAATTGGAGAGATCACAATGGATAACAAAAAGAAACAAATTCTTTTAGCGGAGCGTCCGATAGGAACACCAGATAACAATACATTTCAATTTGTAGAGACAGGTATAGGTCAACCAGAAAACGGTGAAGTTCTTTTACGCACATTATACGTTTCTGTTGATCCGTATATGCGTGGAAGAATGATTGATACACCTTCTTATGTGGCTCCATATGAACTGAATAAAGTTATTGAAGGTGGAGTAATTGGAGAAGTGATTGAATCTAAATCTGATCATTTTACTCAAGGTGATGTTGTCATTGGTGGATATGGGTGGCAGACGTATTACACTGCAAAAGAAACGGAAGTTAGAAAAATAGACAAGGATATTGCACCTATTTCAACTCACTTAGGCATTTTAGGTATGACTGGATTAACAGCATACTTTGGATTGCTTGAGATTGGTAAGCCAAAAGAAGGTGAAACTGTTGTTATTTCTGGTGCTGCAGGTGCAGTCGGATCAGTAGTTGGCCAAATTGCCAAAATAAAAGGCGCACGAGTTATTGGAATTGCTGGTTCAGATGAGAAGATTCAATATTTAACAGAAGAATTACATTTCGATGAGGCAATCAATTACAAAACTACATCAAGTCTTAAGAAAGATTTGACAAAAGCTTGTCCAAACGGCGTAGATGTTTACTTTGATAATGTCGGCGGAGAAATCAGCGATGCAGTACTCGCGCATATAAATAAATTTGCACGTATCCCAATTTGTGGTGCTATATCTAGTTATAATCTGGAAGGTCACGATCTTGGTCCTCGTGTGCAATCAACACTTATTAAGAAAAGCGCCCTAATGCAAGGCTTTACGGTAGGTGATTTTGCAAATCAATTCCCTGAAGGTTCAGTATCACTGGCAAAATGGTTACAAGAAGGAAAATTACAATATCAAGAAACAATCAAAGAAGGTTTTGAAAATATCCCAGATGCTTTTCTTGATTTATTTAAAGGAAACAATATCGGAAAACTGTTAGTAAAGGTTGCAGATCAATCTAGTTAATAACTTAAACAGGAGAATAAATACTTTAAAATAGTATTTAACACAAACTTATATTGCTATCAGATTTAACTTTGTCCACTACTTTTAAACCAAGTGCAGCTTTAATTTTGAGTGTTATTTATAAAAAACGGTTGATACATTTTATTCATATATAATATGTATCAACCTTTTAATTCTTTTTCAACAATCGCTACCCGTTAATTGAATGACTTTTTCCAATTTTTAAATAAAATAAAAATCAAAAACCCTATAAATCCACCTAATATATTTAATGTGATATCATCTACATCAAATACCCCTAATTTAGAAGCATATTGAACCGTTTCGACAGTAAGGCTAAAAAACACTATGATAGTAACTGTTGGGAAGAAGAACTTCTTTATTTTTGTTAAAAGGATGGGAAGTAAAGCTCCCATTGGGATGAATAATAATATGTTGCCTACTGTATTATAAAACCAAATATCAAAGTTATAGCTATGAAAATTAAATAAATAGGTTTTAATAGTTGTAAGTGGTATTAGATTATGGGATACATCAATTAATGGTTGAAAAATAATAAGTCCGCCAGAAAAAAGAAGTTCAATATCAACACAACTTAAAAATAATACGGTCATAATATATAAGCCAAACAGTAAGATAACGTACTGTCTAGATTTAATATTAACAACTAACATTTCAATAAACTCACCTCCTTAATATAGGAAGTTATGTCCAAGCAATATTAATTATTCACTGTTTCACTATTAAAACAGTACTGCTACCTTACTTCAATTGGAAATTGTACTTCTCTTTCATATGTTGAGCCAAATGCTTCAGCATTGATCTTTAAAGCATTCAATCGTAATTCTTGATAGATAGAAGCATCAGTTTCATTTAAAACACGAATATTCATCATTCTTATTCCTCATTTCAAATTGTTATTAAAGTTCACCTGCCCTTTACTTAAACAAAATAAGGCGAATATTCTTGTTAAGCATTCGCCCTCAATAGTTGAAGAATATATTCAGTAATGACTTTTATCTTTATCTACTGAAACAGCTGAAATATTTGGCTCTTCTTCATTGTTATGTGGATGTTGTGTATTTATAAGATAATGGATTATAGAAATTAAGTAACACAGCAATAATATGATGACCGTACCAATAGATAACAATACTGTTTCTATATGGTTTCCACCATCAAAGAAGCTGCTAAAAATAAATAATAGAATAATACTGATTACAAAGGAGTTGAAAAAATTCCAACATACTTTCTCATCAAATCCCCTTCCTATTACTACAAATAAATCATTTGTTATTAAGTAAATCTGCCCATAAGTGAAAAAGCTTTCCAACTACTGTTTGGAAACGCCACCCGTTAGTGAAAAAAGAAAATCATTTTAAATGCGACCTATTCTTTGGTTGTGCGCTCCCATGCTGTATCTCATATCAAATAATAATGCAATCAATGGGCCATGATAAGGAATAAATAAACCTTCTGAGATCATATTAATGAGGTCATCTTTCGACGCCCATTTTACCTTTTTCACTTCTTCAGTCGGTAGAGAAAGGTTTGAGATAGTTAAATCAGTTTCAATAAGATAATAATCATCAAATCCATTTTCAAAGTTAACAGTTAGAGAAGGGCGCCTATTTCGAAGGTTAAGTGTATAACCAATTTCTTCTTTTACTTCTCTTTGTGCAGCTTGTTGACTGGTTTCACCTGCTATAGCACTACCTCCTACGGTAATGTCCCACATGTTCTTCCAATCTTCCTTATCTGGTTGTCGCTGTTGAATCAGCATTTCTCCAAGTTGATTAAATAGACAGACGTGAATCACTAAATGATAAGCACCTTGTTCGAACGTATCCCCACGATTCATTTGTTTGTCCGTCAGTTTTCTGTCCTTGTCGTAAATATCCCACGTCTCCATACCCCCACTCCTTAATGCTATCTTGTCTTATCATTTCAACAACAAGTATTACTCTAGTCAAAATATTTACCATACCAATTTCCAAGTTTCCCTTCTGCAATAGCCAAAACTCTTCTTAAAATATTTGTCGTATTGTCTAAAATGAAAGTAGCTTTGTTTATTAAAAAAATGTTTTTTTCACGTACTATATCAATTAATTAGGTCTTTCCATTTCACTCATGAATAACCAGGAACTAAGGAACAATACAATAATGATTACGTATAATAGAACGGTTTTCCATTTTGGCATGCTTCCACTTTTCAAAACTTGAACTCCTAGGGGAAGAAAAGCGATGCAGAGTCCAGCTAAAGAGATTATCGTCGTCATATTTGTTCCTTTTAATACACCAAATTGTTGTGGTTCATCTGAAGTTCGAATGGTAGTCAGAGAAGCCATAGCTTGTTGGGTAACATTTTTTTAAAGTCACTTGCACTAATTCTCGATATTCATATAAATAACCGACTAGCTCAGCGCAAAGATTATCTAGCCAGTACTGACTTGTTTCATTAGGTCTTGCATGCCAACAATTTAGTTCATAGTCATAAGTTCCAATTATGTATTGAATACCTTTCTGTACGATTTCGTCGTTTGATGTAGCACCTACTTCACTAAGATATTGAAAAGCCATACTAGTATCCATTCCATTTGTAATAATGGAATGTCCCTCTCCCATATTTCTAAAACCACCATCTTTTCCTTGATACTCTTGTAATTTAGAAATTACTTCTTGAGGAGAACCATTTTCAAAATGGAAACGAAACAAATCTTGTTCTATGTTCTTACCGTTAATCATTAAATACTTACGTTCTCTTTGGAAATTTTCCAAAGATAATATTTTGTTCATAACTCACATCCCTTATGCATACGTCTATTATTTATTACAAGAAATATCCAGTAATCTCCTTTAAAAGCTCTTATTTTTCTTAGGAATTTTTTCACCATTATTTGAATATGTTTTATCACTCAAATGAAAGAGATCGCCAATTTTACGATTATCTTGTTTAACTCTTGCTAGCGGTTAGCTTAATGTTTTACTCCATTTTTCTAATAGACTCACCTTAGGTCTTTTTCATAAATAACTTCACCATCGCTATTCAACCCTCGTAAAGCAATACTGAGATAGTTATTTTCCACTTCGTTCCAATGGAATAAAAACATGCGATGATCTTTTAACTGATAAGCTAACGTCACAATATCTTCTGCAGGGACTTCTTCATCCCAACCATACCCTTCTGCAACATCTAGTTCCACCTTA
Organism: Gracilibacillus salitolerans; assembly: GCF_009650095.1. GTDB lineage: Bacteria > Bacillota > Bacilli > Bacillales > Amphibacillaceae > Gracilibacillus > Gracilibacillus salitolerans. The sequence goes on from NZ_CP045915.1 coordinate 3,119,427, forward strand.
TTTATTTCTGGGTCAGTAACAATACCATAATATCGCATCAACATGTAATCCTCTTTAATGGAGGTACCACCCCAAGAATGTGTAATATCTTGGTCGTCTTTAATTTCCATTCCACCAACACCACTACCTGGTCCCCAAAAAATACCAGCATGTTTGTTAACTAAAGTAGCTGAAAACCAGTTCTTATATTTTGATAGGAAAATTTGGACATCATCTAAATCTACCTTCTCTAATACCTCTGATGGACCATAATAATAAGTTCGTTCAGATTTTTCAAATGCTGCTTCTGGCGAAAGTTCGTAATAACTAAAATAAGGGGAGTCTTTAATAACAATAAAAATTAATAGAAATGCAATAGTCCATTCTATTATCGCTTTTATTTTTTCTCTATTCATTACCTTCCCCCTGATCTAATGAAAACTCCGTTTGAAACATCCGATCAAACCATTCGAAATCTACTACTATTGTTTCTAAACCTGCATTCAGAGGTTCATAATTATTAATCGTGTACTGCCCCCATGTACGACCTGAAGAAGAGCCACTTGTTCTTCGATAAGTATTTCCTTGTTTATCCTTTAATGCAAGTGCAGATCCAGGAAATGACCATCCATTTTCATCGGAGTGTACCTCAAAAATTAATGAGGTGTCATCAGGTCCTAATACAAGATGTTTAAACAAAATCTCATCATTTTCAAAGTTTACCTTTTTATCTAAATCAATCAGTACCGCATCCCCGTTATTCACGTTACCTTTAATATCCTCTGGTAACTCATTAGTTAGCCCTGAAAAAAACGAAATAATATTCGGTATAAGTGCAATCACACAAGCTATTATTATAAAGCGCCGGATCCATATTCCCATTACATCAACTCCAACTTCTGAAAATGTTCTAATTACTTTCCACCTAATGTAAAAATGAATACTTTGGGATAAGCCATTCATCTTAGTCAGAATTCACACTTCAACCAAAATGATTCTTTCTTCAAATCTACTGCCAGTTAGTGGAACAAGGATGCAACTCCTTATTCAAGGAAAGCCCCGTTAATTCAACAAATTTTTTTCATATACATGAAAATAGTAGTTATACGGATTATTATCATCCTTGATCCCTTTTTGGACAGATACTTCATTCCATTCCTCATAATTTACTTCTGGGAAAAAAGTACCTCCTTCGAATTCATGATGTATTTTTGTGATATACATCTTCTCAACATAGGGGAAAAACAAATTATAAATATGTTCTCCTCCGAAAATAAAAATCTCTTCTTCGTTTTTACATAACTCAAAAACAACTTCTAATGAATGGGCGATTTCACATCCATCAAAGATAAACCCCTTGTCTCTCGTCATAATAATATTCCTTCTGTTGGGTAAAACCTCCCAATTGATTCCAGGTTCTTCCTACCTAATATAATTGGATATCCCTTTGTTGTATATTTAACATAATCCCAGTCTTTAGGAATTCTCCAAGGAATGTCATTCTCTTTACCAATCACTCTATTCTTATCCACCGCAACAATTAAAGAAACTTTCATTTATCACACAGCCTTTTTTAGCTATTTTACCATGTAATTTATTATTTCTATTGAAATTCCTTGTTCCACTCTTGCACCCGTTCGTAATATAAGGTTAGCCAGATATTTAAAGAGTATCCTTTATTTTCTGGTTGACCTTTTTTTATATGGTCTTATTATAACGGTAGTCGGGGTAGAACGTCGCACCCGTGGGACTCGATCCCGTTAGCTAAACTGTTCACCCCCTACTTGTATAAACATGTTTCAGGCTGGTTGGGACAATAGATCCCGTTTAACAAGCGAACCTATGACATTACAAGAAGCCTTTAGGGGATACCGACTAATTTATTATTCTAGGAGGAGATATTCTATGAATCCAGTCGTTGGTCTGGATGTTTCAAAAGGGGAAAGTCAGCTCCAAGCTTTTTTAGATAAAGGTAAACCATATCGTAAAAGCTTTAGTATTAAGCATGATCTTAATGGACTAGGTAACTTACTAGAATTTCTTGAAGAAGTTGAAGACGCAGCTAATGGCAATCCACCTTCGGTAGTTCTAGAGTCAACTGGTCACTATCATACTCCCGTTATTCAATTTTTGGAGGAACAACAGTATGTTTATATTATAGTAAATCCTCTCATTTCACATCGTGCCAAAAGTTCAAGTCTGCGTAAGGTTAAAACAGATGCTGTGGATGCCTATCACCTTTGTGAGCTGTTTTATAAAGAAGAATTAGAACCTTATAAAAAGCGAGGCATTCAGCTATTAAACCTTCGCAATCTTACTAGACAACAGGAAAGCATTGCAGAAATATCCGCAAAAACTAAGTTGCAGCTGCACTCTTTGATGGATCAGGTATTTCCAGAATATAGAGGTGTATTTGGTAGTTTATATTCTAAGGTTTCGTTGCTTACTTTACTTGAATTCCCAACATCTGAGGCAGTTTTGAAGATGAGTGAAAGAGAATTAGCAGACAGGATTGGTGCGTTATGTAAGAGTCGTTCCGACCTCTGGGCAATAGAAAAAGCACAGAAACTAAGAGATGCAGCTCTTCGTAATCCATTTAAGAAAAACTTATACGAGAGTCATATCTTTAATCTTGAGGTGTTGGTGACGATTGTTCTTCAATACCAAGAGCATCTATCGAAAATTGCGACTGAAATAGATGCCCTCGCTAATGAAATTGAAGAATATCATATACTCCAGTCTATCCCTGGTATCGGAGAAAAAATCGCCGGCACGATTATTTCTGAAGTTGGAGAGATAGATAGGTTCAATGATGCCAAAAAGCTCGTTGCATTTGCTGGAGTAGATCCAAGTGTTTATTCCTCTGGTAAGTTTACGGCATCCGTTAATCGAATTACTAAACGAGGATCCAATAGACTTCGCCATGCCTTATATATGGCGGTCCAAAGTGGTATTCGAGATTCTCGTAAAAAGAAGACAACAGATGATATCATGGCACGCAATAAAAGATTAAGAGAGTTTTACGATAAAAAACGTGAAGAAGGAAAACCCTTTAGAGTAGCAGTTATTGCATGTGTTAACAAGCTCTTACATTGGATTTACGCTTTACTAAAAAGCAGAACTACTTTCCAAGATATAGCTTAGAAACTATATCTAACTAAATACAACAAATCCTTCCAATTACAACTAATAGGAAGGTTATTTAGCATGTTCTTTTTTAGTATATCATGGGTATTTTAATTTTTTTATTGAAAAATATTGACAAACTATTAGCTGGTTTAGCTTAAGTGAAACTCTTCACAAACACCTATCAATCATAAGAGTTAGATAACTTTATATCTTTAATTTATTCAATATGTCTTTGCTCATGTAAGTATAGTAATTCAACCCATTGTTCTAAATATAATTCACCAAATGCGAGATGTTTCGTTGCTTTTTTAGATAGGACAGACTTATCATCGATTGCATGAAGAATATTTACCAAATTTCCACTTGATTTCGTTAATAAATTTAACATATTTTCAACATCAAAAGGCTCTTCAGTTGGTTTAGCAATCCCTGGTGATTCAAATTTTTGGTTCTATCAGAAACTAAATGTATAGGTTTATGGGCGACACTCTATTGCCCACTATTACTTGAATAACATGACATCACTAGTATTCTTTTCGAATTAACCTTAAATGCCAAGGTAGCCAAAATCCAAATATAGCAATATATACCGGGATAGACCACCAAGTTTGCCACCACTTTAACTTCATGAATCCAACTTGAACAAGTAGCCACTCAGACAATAAAGAAATAAGTGTAAAAAGAATAACATACATCCATTTCTTTTCCTGTTTAAAATAATTTAGAAATATTACAGCGAAACAAGGCGCAGCGACTCCATAACTCATTAAATCGCCAATACCTTCTTTTTTAGCGTCACCTAAATCGAAAGCATCTAGTATACTCCCCATTATAACTATATCTACTGTTACCGATAGAAAAGCTCCCACACCAAATGTAAAGTAAATTTCTCTCCAACTCAATCGTTTTGGCATGAAAAGCATATAAGCCAAAGCAATTACTCCTAAAATAATTGGAAGCCATATACCTTTAGCTGACAAATCCATGTTTTGGATAAACTTTTCCATTTATTTATCTTCCCCTTTAATTATAATATTTGACGCTTTTTAAATTGTGTATAATGATGAAGTTTTATACAAGTATTTGGATTTGCTATTTCCTTATTCCACATTACTGCTTCATTACTTCAATAAGACAGTAGACAGAGCACTTGCTTTCTTGAAGAAACGCACCCGTTCGTAATATAAGGTTAGCCAGATATTTAAAGAGTATCCTTTATTTTCTGGTTGACCTTTTTTTATATGGTCTTATTATAACGGTAGTCGGGGTAGAACGTCGCACCCGTGGGACTCGATCCCGTTAGCTAAACTGTTCACCCCCTACTTGTATAAACATGTTTCAGGCTGGTTGGGACAATAGATCCCGTTTAACAAGCGAACCTATGACATTACAAGAAGCCTTTAGGGGATACCGACTAATTTATTATTCTAGGAGGAGATATTCTATGAATCCAGTCGTTGGTCTGGATGTTTCAAAAGGGGAAAGTCAGCTCCAAGCTTTTTTAGATAAAGGTAAACCATATCGTAAAAGCTTTAGTATTAAGCATGATCTTAATGGACTAGGTAACTTACTAGAATTTCTTGAAGAAGTTGAAGACGCAGCTAATGGCAATCCACCTTCGGTAGTTCTAGAGTCAACTGGTCACTATCATACTCCCGTTATTCAATTTTTGGAGGAACAACAGTATGTTTATATTATAGTAAATCCTCTCATTTCACATCGTGCCAAAAGTTCAAGTCTGCGTAAGGTTAAAACAGATGCTGTGGATGCCTATCACCTTTGTGAGCTGTTTTATAAAGAAGAATTAGAACCTTATAAAAAGCGAGGCATTCAGCTATTAAACCTTCGCAATCTTACTAGACAACAGGAAAGCATTGCAGAAATATCCGCAAAAACTAAGTTGCAGCTGCACTCTTTGATGGATCAGGTATTTCCAGAATATAGAGGTGTATTTGGTAGTTTATATTCTAAGGTTTCGTTGCTTACTTTACTTGAATTCCCAACATCTGAGGCAGTTTTGAAGATGAGTGAAAGAGAATTAGCAGACAGGATTGGTGCGTTATGTAAGAGTCGTTCCGACCTCTGGGCAATAGAAAAAGCACAGAAACTAAGAGATGCAGCTCTTCGTAATCCATTTAAGAAAAACTTATACGAGAGTCATATCTTTAATCTTGAGGTGTTGGTGACGATTGTTCTTCAATACCAAGAGCATCTATCGAAAATTGCGACTGAAATAGATGCCCTCGCTAATGAAATTGAAGAATATCATATACTCCAGTCTATCCCTGGTATCGGAGAAAAAATCGCCGGCACGATTATTTCTGAAGTTGGAGAGATAGATAGGTTCAATGATGCCAAAAAGCTCGTTGCATTTGCTGGAGTAGATCCAAGTGTTTATTCCTCTGGTAAGTTTACGGCATCCGTTAATCGAATTACTAAACGAGGATCCAATAGACTTCGCCATGCCTTATATATGGCGGTCCAAAGTGGTATTCGAGATTCTCGTAAAAAGAAGACAACAGATGATATCATGGCACGCAATAAAAGATTAAGAGAGTTTTACGATAAAAAACGTGAAGAAGGAAAACCCTTTAGAGTAGCAGTTATTGCATGTGTTAACAAGCTCTTACATTGGATTTACGCTTTACTAAAAAGCAGAACTACTTTCCAAGATATAGCTTAGAAACTATATCTAACTAAATACAACAAATCCTTCCAATTACAACTAATAGGAAGGTTATTTAGCATGTTCTTTTTTAGTATATCATGGGTATTTTAATTTTTTTATTGAAAAATATTGACAAACTATTAGCTGGTTTACTTTAAGTACACTACTTCACAATGTTCCTTTATAACCCCAGATTAGTCAAAATAATGTATGAAATTCGATAAGTTAATTGCTTACCTTATTCGTAATGGGTTCAAAAACAAGTCCATCTGTTGTTTGCACCTTTAAAGGTTCTCTTATTTCATCTAAGCCTATCATTATGTAAGGAGTTTTACCCTTATCCCCACCTTCAACAATTTTAACAGTGATTTCAGTCGGCCCCCATTTACTTACACTTTCAACTACAATTTCTTTTCCTAAATATTTTTCGCCTAATCTGAGCGTTACTTGTTTTTTACCTTCCGAAATAGTGGAAGTCCTATAATAACTTTCATCCCTTCCAGCATCTTCTTTGTATGTTGTTTCTCCTTTATCAATAATCCAGTAACCTTGATCAGAATAGATAACCAACCCAATCGTCGCAAAAAATAGAATTGGCAGGATGGTAAGAAAGATTTTATCAAATTTCTTAAATTCCTGTGGTTCCCTCCTACGCACTAATAATGGCAAAAGAAGTGTACCAACAATACTAACCATTAAAAATCCTGCTGCTAAGAAACCGTATGCCATACCTTCAAAACCTCGAATCACAATAAAGCCATATGCTGTAACGAGAATAGAAAAAAGAAATGTCACCATTGGTGCTAAATAATACTTACCATTTCTTTTAGATACTATAAAAGTAAACATAAAAATAATCGAACCTAAAACAATACCACCTAACATGATTAAAAATACCATATAAACATCTCCAATCTATAATAATTGAAAATATCGTTTAAATATAGAATGACAATAGCGAGTACCTTTATAATTAAATTAAATAGTAATCCGAATTGACTAACCCAATCAGTTCCAATATTGAAAGGTCATACAAAAAACAAGGGAATTGGACCTCCAAACTACCTGTTTTATTTTAATCCTTTATTTTCAAGTAACCTGCCAGTTAGTTTAAGTAAATTTTTTCACAAAGTCATTTGTATTTTAATAAAAATATCCAATACTGGATGTAGAAATTATTCTTCAATCTGGACCGATTATGAAACAAAAAAACACTGCATGTCAATACAGTATTTTTGATCAAAGTTGTTACAACTTATTGTCAAAAATAATGTTTGACTCCCCTACTATGATTAAAACAGCTTTCCTTGCCATTATTCCAAAAAATAAATAATCTAGACTCCTTCATAATGAAAGTGAAAATTCTATAGAAAAATTACTTCACAGATTATCCAATTTGCGTAGGATTTACTGATAGGACAAAAATACAAAAGCACCGGAGTTTATCCGGTGCTTTATCATTAGTCCATATTTTTGATTAATTCATCTGCAAACTCAGAAGATTTTACTTCTGTAGCACCATCCATTAGACGTGCGAAGTCATATGTTACAACTTTTGAACCGATAGTTTTGTCCATTGACTTAAGGATTAATTCACCAGCTTCTCTCCATCCAAGATGTTCAAGCATTAATACACCTGAAAGAATTACAGAAGATGGGTTTACTTTATCAAGACCAGCATACTTAGGTGCAGTACCGTGTGTTGCTTCAAAAATAGCGTGACCTGATTCATAGTTGATGTTTGCACCTGGTGCAATACCAATACCACCAACCTGTGCAGCAAGTGCATCTGATACATAGTCACCATTTAAGTTCATTGTCGCAACTACATCAAATTCTTTTGGACGAGTAAGAATTTGTTGTAAGAAAATATCCGCAATTGCATCTTTTACGATGATACGACCAGCTGCTTCCGCATCAGCTTGAGCTTTATCCGCTGCTTCACGGCCTTTTTCTTCAACGATTTTATCATATTCAGCCCATGTAAATACTTTGTCACCATATTCTTTTTCTGCTAATTCATAGCCCCAGTTTTTGAAGGCACCTTCTGTAAATTTCATAATGTTACCCTTATGTACTAAAGTAACACTTTTACGTCCTTCATTAATTGCGTAATCAATTGCAGCACGAACAAGACGAGTAGTACCTTCTTTAGACACTGGTTTTACACCTAGTCCAGAAGTTTCAGGGAAACGAATGTTCTCAACGCCCATTTCTTTTTGTAGGAAGTCGATTACTTTTTTCACTTCCTCTGAGCCTTCTTGCCATTCGATACCAGCATAGATGTCCTCTGTGTTTTCACGGAAGATTACCATATCTGTATCTTCAGGACGCTTAACTGGAGATGGCACACCTTCAAACCAGCGAACTGGACGTAAACAAGTAAATAGATCTAACTTTTGACGAAGTGCTACGTTTAAGGAACGGATACCTCCACCGATTGGTGTTGTAAGAGGTCCTTTAATCGCAATTTTATATTCACGAATTGCATCAAGCGTTTCTTCTGGTAGCCATTCACCAGTTTGGTCATATGCTTTTTGACCAGCAAGAACTTCTTTCCATTCAATACCTTTTTCACCATTATAAGCTTTTTCAACAGCTGCCTCTAGTACACGACTAGATGCTGCCCAAATATCTGGACCAGTTCCGTCCCCTTCAATAAAAGGAATGACTGGTTTATCAGGTGTTTGCACAACACCATTTTCTACAGTAATTTTTTGACCCATAATTCAAATTCCTCCTAGATTCATTAATATTTATATCATTTTCAAAAAGAAAATGGTTAACGTTGATTAATATCCACATATACTTGTTTTTGTGGACCTACATATTCTGCACGTGGTCTGATTAAACGGTTGTTCTCATATTGTTCTAAAATATGTGCAATCCAACCTGAGAAACGACTCATCGCAAAAATTGGAGTGTAAAGATCATGTTTAATCCCTAAACTATGGTACACCGAAGCGGAGTAGAAATCAACATTGGCTGGTAAGCCTTTTTCCGCTTTAATATATTCTTCTATCTTCACGGACATATCATACCATTTTTCCGTTCCTTGACGTGCTGTTAATTCTTTGGACATTTTCTTCAAATGTTTCGCACGCGGGTCACCATTTTTGTAAACACGGTGGCCCATCCCCATGATCTTTTCTTTATTAGCCATTCTTTCTTTCACATATGGAATCGCATTATCGACTTCACCGATTTCAAGCAGCATTTCCATTACACGCTCATTAGCACCACCATGAAGCGGTCCTTTAAGCGCACTGATTGCAGCAGTAATACCTGAATAAATATCAGACAACGTCGCAACACATACACGTGAAGTGAATGTTGATGCATTTAATTCATGGTCTGCATGAAGTACTAATGCCTTGTTAATCGCTTCTGTTTCTAAGTCACTTGGCTCTTTTCCATTTAGCATATAAAGGAAGTTTGCTGCATAGCTTAAGCCTTGTTTCGGTTGTATGATATCCTTTCCATCGCGAATACGAGAAAAAGCAGTTACAACAGAAGCTACCTTTGCTTGCAGGCGGACAGCTTTACGATTATTGGCCTCATCAGTCATCTCATCAGCTTCCGGATCATATAATCCAAGTAGTGAAACAGCTGTTCTTAGAGCAGCCATTGGATGAACATTATGTATATCATAAGACTTAAAATGTTCTACTACTCCATCTGGTAGTGTCATATTTTCGAATAAGTCTTTTTCCAGCTCAGCTAACTCTTCCTTGTTTGGAAGCCTTTTATTCCATAATAAAAAGACAACTTCTTCAAAGCTAGCATTCTCTGCCAAGTCATCAATCGTATAACCGACATATGTAAGCTGGTCATCAATAATGGAACTTACCTTTGACTCTGCTGCTACTATCCCTTCAAGTCCTTTCGTTGTTGACATAACATCCCTCTCCTTTTCTTATCCAAATTGCTTTTACTTCTATCGTCAAAGCGATAAAAATAATGGTGCTTTTGAACATCCCCATGCCTATTATAAACAAACAAAAAAAGATAGTAAATGAAAACGATTAAAATTTATCATATAATCTTGTTTTCTGTCATAGCTTGTATTACCTTTCCTTACTTAATAAATGGAAGTGCATCAAGCATTCTGATAATAACATATGCAATTCCTGCACCAATTAGTGGACCTACAGCAACACCTTGGAACACTACAACAGCGATGATAGTTCCTATTACCAGTGCAGTAGTAATTTCAGGGTCATTCGCCAACAATGAAAGCCCATGTTTTGCAACGACTGCTACGAACATACCAGCAATTAGTGCCACCCAGGCGTGGTAGGATTTTACACTTTGTACTAAGTCTTTGAAACCTATATCGCCGGTTGCAATCGGAATAAGAACTGCAACCGTTATGATGATAACACCCCAGCCAATCCCTTTGTCTTGTATGTATGGAAAAAGCTTATCATCGATTTTTAATAATTTCATTCCAAAAAGTATGTATACTGCTACCATAATTGCCTGGTTTTTAGCAATGTATCCCAATAAAAATAATATGAGTAAGAAAATCGTTGAACTACTTAACATAACATGTCCTCCACTGCTTCTAACCAATGTTTATCTTATCACAAAGTGCCTGATTTTAAAAAAATAACCTCTGATTTTAAAGGAGATTTCAATATGCTAACCAAGCAAATGTCATTAAGAATTTTTTACCTTATCGCCATTCTTTCCATGCTATTATTAACTATATATCTAATCATTCAATTTCTATTTCCATTCTTTTTAGCTTGTATATTTGCCATTCTTTTATATCCAGTTATTCAATTGATGCATAATCATTTAAAAATCCCTTATGTTCTCAGTTGTCTATTGGGTATATTAATCGCTATCATTAGTACTATATTGTCACTTTTTTATATTGGTTTGGAATTATTACAAGGTATTGTTTATTTAACGAAATGGATTCCGGATAATCTCCGCTTTTTGCTGGAACAGTCTATTAACCATTTTAATCAATGGATCCAACCGCTCATTCAAAAAGCGAATCAATATATCCATAGTCTGCCTGAAGAACAGCATTCTATTATTGAAGAACAATTAGCCGAAATCAGTATAAGTATTGCCGATCAAATCGCCTATTTATTAGAAATAATATTGAACTGGGTTGGAAACCAAGTATCCAGTCTACCCGGATCTGTTACTATTTTAATATTTTCATTCTTGTGTACTTTTTTCATCTGTAAAGATTGGGACAAGTTCTATCAATATGTTTCTAAAAAAATCCCGTTATCATACATCCAAATTGCAACAACTGTCTCCAAACAAATAAAATCAAAGGTTATAAGGTATTTAAAAGCACAGTTATTACTGATATCCATTACTTTCACCATTATCCTTCTCGGATTAAACCTATTTCAAATAAAACACGCTTTTACGATAGCTCTTTTTATGGCATTAGTAGATCTGTTACCTATTTTAGGAACTGGAATCATTTTTGTACCATGGAGTTTATATTTATTTATGACAGGAGAAACGACCTTGGCAATTTGCTTGTTTTCGCTTTATTTATTCGTTATTCTGCAAAGGCAAATTTTGGAACCTAAAATTGTTTCCAATGCTTTAGGTATTCATCCAATCTTAACAATTCTCGCCATCTATTTAGGCTTTCAATTATTTGGTGTGAAAGGAATATGGCTAGGTCCCGCTATCTTATTTGTTGGAAAAGCATGTAGTGAAGCCAATCTGTTCTACATACTTTGGCAATACATTAAGCATAACCGTTTTAGCGTCGATAAATCGTAAATCTTCCACTATCCATCCATTTACGTGCAATGTTTTGAAACATATTTTTAAATGGCCTTCTGGTAAAAGGGATTAACAGACAAAAACCGATGGCATCTGTTATAAACCCTGGGGTTAAAAGTACGACTCCACCTATTAAAATACAAATTCCGTCAAAAATGGAGTCTTGTGGCGGATATCCCATGCTCATTGATTCTTGTGCCTTTCTTAACGTTTCTAAACCTTGCTGCTTAGCTAACCAAGCACCAAGTACTCCAGTTAATATAATCAATAGAATAAGCCACCATGGCCCGATATAGCCACCAGCCCAAACAAATATACCAATTTCTAATGCCGGAACTACCAAAATAAATAAAAGTAACCATCGAAACATATATATCACCCTTTTTTAGATAAAGTGAGACTTCCATCAATGGGGCTTTTTGACCCCAACTAGGCTTGCGAAACTTATCAGGAAGTTGAAGTTAGCGTCCGTTATCCCCCACGCTTCATTGAAATACTCGCTTGATATGCGGGCTTACGGACGGTTTGCGCCGTGATAAAGAAAATTTGGCTAATCGCCAAGCACTAGCGAATGCCTTAGTTTTCTCATACTATCTACTTTCTTTTCTATAGTTAAAAAGAGAGAAGAAGGCAAGCTTCTTCTCTAATTCTCCATTTTTATAAAACACTAGCATGACCAGCGTAAATATCACCTTTTTGCGCATCAATAGTGATATCTTGTCCATCACTAATTAATTCAAGTGCTCTCTCAACACCTACAATAACAGGAATACCTAAACTCAGTCCTACAACTGCCGCATGGGAAGTCAAACCGCCTTCTTCCGTGATGATTCCCCCTGCTTTCTCGATAGATGGCATCATATCTTTATCTGTGCCATAAGTAATGATAATGTCATCTTGCTGTACTTTTAGCTTTGCCTCTTCTGCATCTTTACAAATAATCGCACGTCCGTAAGTACTGCCTTTACCTACACCTTGTCCTTTAGCTAACACATCACCAATTACATGGACTTTCAGCAGGTTAGTCGTTCCACTTTCGCCAACAGGAACACCAGCAGTGATAATTACACGGTCACCGCGCTTGAAGTGGTTTGTTTTCAATCCTTGTTCAATCGCTTCTTCTAATACGTCGTCTGTAGTATGTGCAAGTGTACCAACAATTGTTTCGACACCCCAGACCAGCGCTAATCTTCTACTTACTTGCTCATCAAATGTAACGGCAATAATTGGTGATTCCGGACGATATTTTGATATCATACGAGCAGTAAAACCACTAACAGTTGGAGTTAAAATAGCATCAACATTTAGGTTCATTGCTGAATGGTTAACAGATTGACTAATCGCATCTGTGATCGTCACATCAGATGCTTTCGAGCGAAGGTCAAGCATTGCTTTATGATCAATAGCTGTTTCTGCTTTTTTCGCAATATTACTCATTGTATCCACTGCTTCAATTGGATAATCACCAGCAGCTGTCTCACCTGAAAGCATAATCGCGTCTGTTCCATCTAAAATCGCATTCGCAACGTCTGAAGCTTCTGCTCTTGTTGGTCTTGGGTTACGTTGCATGGAATCAAGCATTTGCGTTGCTGTAATGACTGGCTTACCAGCATTGTTACATTTATAAATCATTTCTTTTTGAACAAGTGGTACATCCTCTGGCGGAATTTCAACACCTAAATCACCACGTGCAACCATTAAACCATCACTTACCTGGAGAATGGCATCTAAATTATCGACACCTTCTTGGTTCTCTATTTTAGGAATGATTTGAATTTGTGTTGCATTATGTTCTTCCAATAATCCTCTAATTTCCAACACATCAGATGCACGACGAACAAAGGAAGCGGCAATAAAATCAACGCCTTGCTCAATACCAAATTTAATGTCAGCTGCATCTTTATCCGTGATACCTGGAAGATTTACACTTACGTTCGGAACATTAACACCTTTTTTATTTTTTAATAAACCAGAATTTAGCGCAACAGTTTTTAATTCATTGTTATCTTTAAGAATTTCTGTTACTTCTAGTGCTATTAAGCCATCATCTAATAATAATTTAGAACCGACTTCAACATCATGAATTAATTGAGGATAGGTTACTGAAATACGCTCAGCATTTCCTTCAATTTCATCCATTGTGACATATACGGTATTCCCTTTAACAATATCGGCTTTCCCGTCTTTTAAAGTTCCTGTACGAATTTCAGGACCTTTTGTATCTAATAAAATAGCAACTGTTTTCCCTAATTTTTTTGCAACATTACGTATGTTATTAATTCTTGCTCCATGCTCATCAAAATCTCCATGAGAAAAGTTTAAACGGGCAACATTCATCCCTGCCTTGATTAGTTGTTCTAATTTTTCTTCTGCTTCTGATGCTGGTCCAATCGTACAAACGATTTTAGTTCTTCTCATTTTGCTTCCTCCTTCGATCATCTCTATCCTATGCGACTAATATATTACGATATTTGCTAAATTAAATAGAAAGTTGATTTGCTAATTTATACATATTCATGTTTACAGCATGTTTTTCAGTTAAAACTTCTGTTATATCATGGTCAACAACTATATTATTTTCAATCCCAACCATGCGCCCACCGATTCCGTCCATTAATAGGTCTACTGCTTTTGCACCTAATCGACTTGCTAATACACGGTCATATCCTGAAGGTGAACCGCCACGTTGAATATGACCTAGGACCGTTACACGTGTGTCCATTTGTGTCTCTTCTTCAATACGTTTTCCATATTCAACACCACTGCCAACGCCTTCTGCAAGAATGATAATACTATGTTTTTTACCACGTTCTTGACCACGTTTCAACTTACCTACAACACTCTCGAAGCTTTCTTCTTGTTCCGGGATGATAACACTTTCGGCACCATTTGCAAGACCTGCCCATAACGCTAAGTCACCAGCATCTCTTCCCATTACTTCAATTACATATGTACGTTCGTGTGAGGTAGCTGTATCACGAATTTTATCTACTGCATTGACGATTGTATTTAAAGCTGTATCAAAGCCAATTGTATAATCAGTGCCTGGAATATCATTATCAATAGTACCTGGAACACCAATGCATGGGAAACCTTTTTGCGTTAGTTTTTCTGCACCACGAAATGACCCATCTCCACCGATGACAATGAGTCCCTCTATTCCAATTTTCCTCATTTTCTCAATTGCTTTTTGTTGACCAGCATCTGTCTTAAACTCTTCTGAACGAGCAGAGTACAGAATAGTTCCTCCTCGTTGGATAATGTCGCCGACAGAACCTAGTTCCATTTTCTTAATATTACCTTCCATAAGACCTTCATATCCGTTATAAACGCCATAAACTTCTAATTCATGATAGATTGCTTTACGTACAACCGCACGAACTGCTGCATTCATCCCCGGTGCATCTCCACCACTAGTTAATACACCAATTTTTTTCAAATAAATCACCTCGTTAACAAAATAAATTGTCCTACATCATTTTTCCCCATCTTTTCTCTCTTTTAAACTATATAGGTATTCCACCTAAGATTATACATGAAATAAAAACGAAACTCACCCCTAAACAATATAATTTTAGCGTATTTCTCTCAACATTGAAAGTTTTTTTGTTTTTTTTACCTATCAATGATTGTTTATTAAATACAAAAAAATCCCGATTTTGCTTTGTTTAATTCGATAAAGATAACTGCTGCGAACTAGTGAAAAGTCTGTTTAGTATAGCTTTCTTCCATTCTTTTAAAGTTAAGTGCTAATTCGTCGCTGCGGAAAAATACTCCCTTTCCAGGGGCACGGCCTCAGCTAACTTGATGAAGAAATCGCTTCACCAAGTGGATCTTCGGCTCGCGCTATTCCCTCAGGAGTGTCGCATTTTTCCGCAGCTTAGTATAGCTTTCTAATAATGCAACAGGAAAGCACATGAATATAGTTCCATGAATTCTCTCCTTTTCATAATCAGTACACTAAAATAACCGTAGGCAGAATGCGGAGACTCCTGTGGGACAGCGAAAGCTGAAGATCCACTTTGCAAAGTTAGCTGAAGCGGAGCGTTCTGCCAGAGCGAATGGTAGCACTCATCAAAATTCGGAATGGAAGAAAGTAAATCTAACTTCGCAGTTTATGTATTTTCTGCTCCAATTTACACGTGTTATTAGAAAAAACCCCTCCTGAGCTGGAGAGGTTTATATTTATACTTCTACTTTATTTATTGATGATTGAACTTCACCGATTTGTTTGTATTTTTCCCAGCGTTTGTCTAATAGCGATGTTTCATTTTCTACTTCTAATTCTTGTAATGATTCATCTAATACTTTACTGATATTTAATGCTTGAGTTACCATATCGCGATGTGCACCACCGAGTGGTTCTGGTATGACCTCATCAATAACATTTAATTCTTTTAAATCCGGGGCTGTTATTTTCAACGATTTCGCAGCTCTTTCTGCTTGTCCTGAATCTTTCCAAAGCAATGCGGCTGCACCTTCTGGCGAGATAACAGAATAAGTAGAGTTCTCTAACATGTGAATTCTGTCTCCTACCCCTATACCTAACGCACCGCCACTTCCACCTTCACCGATTACCATACAAATTATTGGTACTCTTATTCCAGCCATCTCCATCAAATTTCTTGCAATGGCTTCACTTTGTCCTCGCTCTTCTGCCGCTTTTCCTGGATAAGCACCTTTCGTATCAATAAATGATATGATTGGTCGGTTAAACTTTTCAGCTTGTTTCATATGACGTAGCGCTTTACGGTACCCTTCAGGGTGTGGGCTACCAAAGTTACGCTTGATGTTATCTTTCGTATTTTTCCCGCGTTGTTGTCCAATAATCGTTACAGGTTTTCCTTTATATTTTGCGATACCTGCAACAATCGCTTCGTCATCCCCAAATAAACGATCCCCATGAAATTCAATAAAATTAGTAAATAATTGCTCAATATAGTCTAATGACGTTGGACGTTCTGCATGACGAGCGATTTGTACACGATCCCACGGTTGTAACTTTCCGTAAATATCATTTTCTAAGTTAGCTAGCCGATCTTCCATTTTGCTAATTTCATCCGATAAATCAATATCACTATTTTCTGTCATAGCTTTTAATTCTTCAATTTTTTCACGTAACTCAATAACAGGCTTCTCAAACTCCAGTACTTGTTTCAATGGTGTCACCTCCAAATCCATGGATGTCCAATATCGTTCCTAACGTATCTCGCATCTCCCCGCGAGGGATTACTTTATCAACTTGTCCGTGTTTCAACTGAAATTCAGCAGTTTGAAAATCTTTCGGTAGTTTTTCCCGAATGGTTTGTTCGATAATTCGTCTTCCAGCAAAACCGATTAATGCTCCTGGCTCTGCGAAATTGTAATCGCCGATCGAAGCAAAGCTAGCAGATACTCCACCCGTAGTAGGGTTTGTCATCACAGAAATAAATAAGCCATTTTCCCTATGCAAACGTTCAATGGCAATCGATGTTTTGGCCATCTGCATAAGGCTTAATATCCCTTCCTGCATACGAGCTCCACCTGATGCTGTAAAAATAATGATCGGCATTTTTTCTTCACGTGCTCGTTCAATTGCTCTAGCGATTTTCTCACCTACAACAGATCCCATACTTCCCATTCTAAAGCGGGAATCCATGATAGCAACCGCGGTTCTGATCTCGTGTATTTTGCCTTCACCTGTAACAACAGCTTCATTTAAGCCTGTTTTTTCTCTATCTTTTTCTAGTTTTTCTTCATATTGAGGAAACTGAAGCGGATTATGTGATAATAAACCCTCATCCCATTCCACAAAGCTGTCTTCATCAAATAAACTTTTTATACGGTCAAATGAAGAAATTTGATGATGGTGTCCACACTCCGGACAAACATTTAAATTTTTATATAGTTCTTTCTGATAAAATATTTTTTTGCAACCGCCACATTTTTGCATCAAACCTTCCGGTACGTCTTTTTTGCCATTCTCACCAGGGATGGATGCGTATTTCTTCTTTTTTCCAAACAAATCTTTCAACAAGGAAGATTCCTCCTTCTTCATTACACTACAATGTATTCGAAACTAAAATTTCTTATTCAATTGTTTTCTTTGTATTTTTTTACCATATCATAATAATATTGATCAGGGTAATCAGCTTGCTCAACATACTCTGAAAAATCTTGCATCAAACGCCACATTTTAAACAAAAGATGATTACCATTTGCTTTAAAAAAGACAAGAAAAAAGCGATGGCGTTTTTCCTCTTTTGATAAAGATGGGTCATCTAAAATCTCTATCAATCGTTGTAATTGTTGGTCTGAAATCGAATCAACGGATAAAACGTGCTTTTCCAACACTTTTATCGCTTGCTGCAATTCTTCTTGTGTCTGAGAATCTTGTAAGACGAATGAAGCTAACAATTCTACGGCATGGTAGGTTTGATAATCTCGTAAATAAGTACCTTCCCCTTGCCTTGTTTCGATAATCCCTAATAATTCAATGGCTCTTAAAGCTTCTCTAACAGAGGATCTAGCCGCATCTAATTGCACGGATAACTGTCTTTCTGAAGGCAACTTATCTCCAGGTAAGTACCCAGCTTCTTTGATAAGACGTTGAATTTCGCTTAGCACTTGCTGATACACTTTAATGCGCTCTGACATCACTTTCCCCCTGTTACCATCTTTACTGGTCAGACCAATTAACTATTACATTATATCAGATCAATAAATGATGTAAAGAGGCACCCTTCTATGTAGAATGCCTAATCACTACATTGTCCTCTCCAAAGTATTGTTTTAATTCTTTGATGACATTCCATGCACTATCTAGATTATAGTTGCTCGCTAATTTAAATAATTGTCGCTGCTTTTCTTGATAAAGAAAGACAGTAGAGGAGCCTGGATATTTCGTTGCCAATTCTTCCAATTTCTCTAATAGCTCCTCATTTTCATCAGCTACTTTGATATAAACACTGTCTGTTGTTAATTGCTTCTCTTCCAATTGATATGGTTGGATATCATTAACAAGCAGTTGTTTTTTTTCATTTCGTTCTTCTAATTTTCCTTCTACAAACACAAAACTGTCTTCTTCGAGCCAATGATTAACTTGTCGGAATATTTTTGGAAATAATACCGTGTCGATTTCATCTGATTCATCCGAGATCGTTGCAAAAGCCATTGTTTCTCCTTTTTTAGTTCGAATGATTTTTAGAGATTGAACCACCGCAGCCATTTTTATCTTTTTCTGTTTTAAGTACTGTGCTTGCTGGATCGAAACATATCCATACTTGCGTATTTTATCACGTACCTGGGCTAGTGGATGAGTGGATACAAAGAATCCTACCACTTCTTTCTCCATCATCAGTTGCTTCATAATCGGATATGGGTCTGTCTCGGTATAAGAAACATCTAATGCCAAATCACCCTCAAAGAAATGAATCTGGTCATCAAACTCTCTAAATAACTCTCCTTGCTCCATTGCTTCATCAAGACTTGCTAATAGGGTAGCACGATTGTCATGCAGTTCATCGAATGCACCAGCTAAAATCAGCGATTCAATAATCGACCGGTTGATTTTTTGCAGTGGTACCCGTAGACAAAAATCAAATAAATTTTTAAAACGTTGATTCTTTCGTGCATCTAATATCGTTTGTACAGCTTGAAATCCTATACCTTTTATAATGTTTAAACCAATTCTGATACTGCCTTTTTCAGCTTTGAATTTACCAATACTCTGATTAATGGATGGTGGTAAAATCGCAATGTTTCTGCTTTTAGCTTCTCGCAAATAAATCTGTATTTTTTCGGAGTTTCCCATATGCATGCTTAACATTTCAATAAAGAATGCCACCGGGTAATTAGCTTTTAAGTAGGCTAATTGGTAGGCAATGACACTATAGGCAACAGCATGACTTCTGTTAAATCCATAATTAGAGAAACGAACAATCCAATCGAAAACTTCTTCAGCAGTTCTGCTATTATACCCATTTTCCAGACTTCCATTGATAAATTTTTGTTTATTATCTATTAAAAGTGTTTTATCTTTCTTACTTACTGCCCTTCTGAGAATATCTGCTTCACCATATGTAAAACCAGCCATTTCATGAACAATTTGCATAATTTGTTCTTGATAGACGAGCACACCATATGTTTTTTCCAATATGGAGGCTAAATCAGGATGAAGATGAGGGATCTCCTTCGTCTTATTTTTACGTTCGATATAGGTTGGAATAAACTCCATGGGACCTGGTCGGTACAAAGCATTTACTGCTACAATATCTTCAAAATTTGTGGGACGTAATTCTCGTAAAACTTTTTGCATTCCCTGTGACTCGAGTTGAAAAATACCGTTTGTTTCACCTTTTTGTAATAGTTTATAGGTATTTTCATCATCAAAAGGTATGTTTCTCAAGGAAATAGAATACTTATCATGATATTCAATTTGTTTTAAAATCTTTTCAATTAAGGTCAAGTTACGTAATCCAAGAAAATCGATTTTTAATAAACCGATTTTCTCCAAATCGTTCATAGGATATTGGGTTAATGCGACATTATTTTGAGATGGAATGGTTGCTACATGACGTGTCATCTCTTGATCACTGATAATAACACCAGCCGCGTGTGTCGAAACATGTCGTGGTAGCCCTTCTAGTTGGTTGGCGATTTTAAATAGTCTTTTCAATTGTTCCGATTGTTTGACATACTCTGTCAATTCTGGTGTTTGCTTTAACATTGCCGCAATGGTACTGTTACTATCTTTGGGCAATGATTTTAAAATATAAGCCTGATCATTATCATGAATGTCCAATACTTTAAAAAGCTCCCGTAATAAAGAGCGCGTCGCAAATGTACCAAAAGTGATGATTTGTGCCACATGATCTGTACCATATTTATCTACAACATAACGAATCACCTGATCTCTCTTCTCGTCTGAAAAGTCAATATCGATATCAGGCATGGTAACACGATCCGGGTTTAAAAATCGTTCAAATAACAAATCATATTTAATTGGGTCTACATCTGTAATCCCTAAAAGATATGCTACAAGTGAACCAGCTGCAGATCCACGACCTGGTCCCACCATAATTTGATTTTCTTTCGCATAATGAACAAAGTCCCAAACAATCAGAAAATAATCACTGAATCCCATTGATTGTATTACGTCAATTTCATAATGGAGACGTTCTGCAATTTCTTCGGTCACTTGTGGATATTTATCAGGTAAACTTTTTTTACATAATTCCTCTAAAAACTGGTCGGCATGGATACCACTCGGGACCGGATATTTGGGTAATAACCTTTGTTCTAAGGGGAGCTCAATGTAACATTGTTCTGCTAGTTGATTAGCTTCTGTCAGTAACTCAGGCCATTTCTGGAACGCTATTTCAAGTTCGTCTGGCGTTCTTAAATATGTACCTTCTATTTCCTCAAGCATTTTCTGGTTCCATTTTACACCTTGATCAATCGCACGCAAACAACTATAAGCAGCCACTTCTAATTTGTTTAAGTATTTTACATCTGACATTGCCACTATTTTGATATCCAATTGTTCCAGCATGTCCCGGTAATTGGTCATATTTTCTGATACACCAAGATAAATATTTTCTAAATGATAATCCGTTCTGATTTGTTGTAGATTCGTCTCTATTTGTTCTACCTGCCATTGGTCAGCAGGCAAAATAGTAAAAAGAGATTCATCGTAGTTCTTCAGCATTTCAACGGTTACTTTTTTACCATGCTGCATTGCTGTACTTAACTGCAACAAATGCTGATAACCTATTACATTTTTCGCTAAAGCGATGACTTCAACCAAACGTTCATTAATTTCGACTTGATAAGAAAGTCCGATGATCGGATTTATTCCTGCCTTCTTACATGCTTGATAAAAAGGGATCGCTCCATGCATGACCCCTTCATCCGTCAACGCAAGGTGCTGATAGCCATAGCTTTTCGCCTGATTTACCAATGGTGCTATTTGAACCGTGCTATTCATTAATGAGTAGCCACTTTTGATTTGCAGTGCAGAAGAATGCGACATATTCTCACCTCCTAGATGATGCGATCAAATGTTTTATCCCTTTATTATATCAGACCTTCTACAACTTGTAAGTTAGTAAACATATACTGGACGAGTTCACATATATTTTAATTGAGAACAATTTTAAGTGCCAGGAGGGGTGTGAATGGAAGAACGCTTCGTAGCAACGATGATGCAATGTTATTTTATCGCTTTTGGTGTGATGATTGGTGGATCTATAATTGGCAGTATAGGTGCATTTGTAGCTGGCGATGCTCCATTCACCCATATCAACCGGATTGCAAAAAATTTACGTATTTGGGCTATTGTTGCTGCAATAGGAGGTACTTTTGATGCCATTTATAATTTTGAAAGAGGTATCTATGAAGGATCTACCATTGACTTAGTTAAACAAATCCTACTGATTATTACCGCAATGGGTGGTGCACATACTGCATTATTAGTAATCGAATGGATTATACAAGAGGAGATTCAATAATGCACATTCCTCCGTATCATAAACGTCCTTCATGGCAACGATTTTTGGCCGGTGTCGCTATTGGTACGATTATCGGCTATATTATTTTTATTTATATGTTTGGCGAATTACAAGAAAAGTGGATTGAAGAAAACCTTGCATTGCGTGGAGACCTTCAGGACCTTAATCAAAGCTATGAGAATTTACGAAAGAATCATGAAACACTTGACCAGCAAACGAAAGAAGGTTTGCAGGTATCAGAAATTAATATCGAATTTTTAAATCTGAAAGAATTAAACATAGATACTGATCGGATAATGATTCAACAGTTAGAAGAAGCGGTTCGCACAGAAGCAGCACATGCAGTAGGCAAAAGTATTGATGAAATTGCCGATTCCATTGATTTGCTTATTGCGACCATCGAAAACAAAACAATCAACATCGATGATTTCAGATTTCAAGCGGAAATCGAAAGAATCATTGTCAGTGAGACATTATATTTGTCGATCCAGTTGAAAATAGCCCCGTAATAAATCTCATTTCTCAAGGTCACCATCAGACCTTGAGAAATCATCTATATACAGATTATTTTTCTTTACACACTTCTTCTAGATCTGCTAAAACGTTGTCTACTGTTTCCCATTGATGAATCTTAGCACCTGATGCAAGCGGATGTCCGCCACCTTCATAATTAGCCGCAACTTGATTAATAACAGGACCTTTGGAGCGGAGACGCACACGAATAACATCGTCTTCCTCCACAAATATCACCCATATTTTGATATCCTCAATATCTCCTAATACTCCTACAACGGAACTAGTCTCGGATGCTTCTACATTAAACTGCTTCAAAATATCTTTTGTTAATTTCACATAGCTTACGCCAGCTTCTGATACGGTTATATTTTGGAGAATATAACCTTTCAACCTAGCAATGTTTAAATTTGTTTTATACATTTCCTCATACATCTCTGTGCGATCAAAGTCATAAGCAACTAACTCTGAAGCATATTGGAAAGTCCTTTCGGTAGTGCTTGGGAATAAAAAGCGACCGGTATCACCTACTATTCCACAATACAAAAGAAAAGCAGCTCTATTGGTCATTTTTAATCCATTTTCTTTTTGTTCACTATAAAAGTGATAAATCATTTCGCTTGTGGAACTCGAATCTACATCAACCCATTGAACATCTCCGTATGCATCTACTCCTGGATGGTGATCAATTTTTATTACTTCCTTTGCTAGCTCGAAGCGTTGATCTGAGATTCTTTCCTGGTTAGCCGTATCACACACAATAACAAGCGCCTCTGAATAAAGCTCATCTTTGATATCATCCATCGTTGCTAAGAATGATAAAGAGGCTTCCTCTTCACCAACTACATATACATTTTTATCGGAAAAGCTTGCTTTAATTATCTCTGCTAGTCCACTTTGTGACCCATATGCATCAGGGTCTGGACGAACGTGACGATGAATGATAATCGTATCGTATTGTTTCATTTTCTCAAATATTTGCGACATTACTGACATATGTGTACTCCTTTTTTTATCACGTATTATTTTTCACTAGCAATTCTATACTAGTAACGGTACAATAGAAAGGTATTTTTATCTAGCATATAGCTTGTGATGTTATCGGAGGTTTTATTTATGGTTATTTTCCCAATTATTATTGTGCTATCGTTTATTATGTATATTTATTATAAAGTCATGATAATGAGGGATCGTGATCCACTGACTCAAGAAATTAAAAATGCTAAAGCTCGGATAGCGTTAGGTATTTTTATAAGTGTCTTTGGCGTGAATCAATATTTATTTTATCAAACACAGCTTGCATTATTTATAACGCTCGTATTTCTTTTCTTCGGTATCGCCCAAGGTTATGGCGGTATTAAACGTTTGACGCATTATAGAGGAGAATATCAAAAAAGAGCACAAATGAATCAATAACATTTCACCGAAAGCAAATTGTCAAAGCGCAATTTGCTTTTCTATTAAGAAAAGATAACCTTTAATCGCTTCAAACATATACCACGAAGTAACTTTCTCAGAGGTTGCTTTCTAAATCAATTCAGGAAACTATACGAAGCTGCCGAAAAAATGCGAGACTCCTATGGGTCGACTAAAAGCGGTCACGTCCTGTGGCCAACGTCGACACTTGATCGTCCTGCTCTTCGTCTGAAACCCCGCAGGAAGCGTTCTCCGACGACATAGGAAACACTACGAAAGCGATCTTTGTTTGAGTAGATGTTGCACTTGTGCCCCTTGGGTGAAAGCGAGTATTTTTCGCAGCGGCGAATAAGCACTCAACAATAATCAGAATGGAATATAGTAAATCTGAGTTTTCACTAGTTCACAATTTTTATCAACTGTGCCCATTTTCAAAGAATTATGGGCTAGAAACGGTATGGATAGTGCTTACTTTACTTTTTAATTTAGCGATCGATTAATTGTGCCATCAGCATCGCTTTTCCGACTACTTTTTTCTCATGAAATACTTCGACGTCTACCTTTGCTGACTTTCTACCAACATCGATAATTTTGGGTTGGAATGTAACTTTTGTTTCTAATTGGATAGGCTTTATGAAATAAACCGTAATATTCTCAACAACCAAGTCACCTTTCTTCTGATGTCGCAACATTCTGCGAGCCGCTTCAATGACAAAAGAAACAAATACCCCATATGATAGAGTTCCTAACTGATTAGTCATTTGTGGAGTGATCTCAGCATGGTAAGTAGAATGATGTGGATCTGTAGGCGAATGATCAAAATAATTCGAAACAATATCATCAATGGTTTCACCAACTTGAGGTTGTTTTTGAATGTGCTGCAGTGCTTTTAGCACATCTTGACGAGAAATAAGTCCTTCAAGGTGATGATGATGATCAACAACAGGCATAATTTCAATACCTTCCCACACCATCATATGTGCAGCATATGCCAGTGATGTTTCTTTCATCACGGTTAATGGATTTTTAGTCATAACCTTTTCAATTAATATATCCATCTTTCTTCCAATGACATCTTTGGAAGTAACAATCCCTACAACTTTATTTTTTTCATCAACTACAGGGTAACGACTGTGAGTTGTTTTTTCTTCCCACTCATACCATTTGGCAACTTGATCTTTTGTCTTTAAGAAATATGTATCTTCTACTTTGGTATAAATATCACCAACTAACACAATTTCTTTTTTTATTAACTGGTCATAGATAGCTCGGTTAATCATCGCTGCTACGGTGAAAGTATCATAACTAGTTGATATGATAGGTAACTGTTTCTGATCTGCTAATTGCTTTGTTGTATCGTCCGTATCAAATCCACCAGTTATAAGTACAGCAGCACCTTCTTTTAATGCTAATTGATGGGCTTCCGTACGGTTACCAACTATCAAAAGGGAATCCTTCTCCGTATAGCGCATCATTGCATCAAGCTTCATCGCACCAATAACAAACTTATTTAAAGTTTTGTATAAGCCGTCCCTTCCTCCAAGTACTTGTCCATCTACTATACTTACAATCTCTGCAAAGGTTAGATTTTCAAAGTTTTCTTTTTGTTTGCGTTCGATTCGAATGGTTCCAACACGTTCAATGGTACTAACCAAGCCTTTGTTTTCTGCTTCTTTAATGGCACGATAAGCTGTTCCTTCACTTACATTAAGCTCTTTGGCAATTTGCCTTACAGATATTTTATTACCTACTTTTAAGGATTCAATAAAGGATAGAATTTGTTCATGTTTTGTAGCCAATCGTTTTTCACCATTCTTTCATCTGTACTAGTATTTTTTCATCTGTTTTTATTATACAGTTGTTAGTGGGAATATTCAATTTTTTCTTGAAATAATATGTATTTCTTGTTTTCATCAAAAAATCAAGACTACACTGTTTTATCCTTTGTTCATTATCTGTATTATATATAATTTCAGATGGTACAACAAAAGGTCAAAGCATTTTGCTTTGACCTTTGCTTATAATTCTACGTGTTCTCCGGGTTTTAGATGAATGCCTTTTCCTGTTTTTACTTGGTTGCAGAATACCTCTCCGTCTTGTTCGATTAGCGGAAATGTGTTGTAGTGCATGGGCACGACTTGCTTTGCTTGTACCCAGTCAGCGGCAATTAATGCGTCCTCTGGTCCCATTGTAAAGTTATCACCAATCGGTAAAAAGGCTAAGTCAATATCGTTCATGTCGCCTATTAATTTCAGATCGGAAAATAGACCAGTATCACCTGCATGGTAAATCGTTTTTCCTTCTGCAAAGAATAATATACCACCAGGCATACCACCATAAATTTTGTTTCCTTCCTCATCCTCAAACATGGAACCATGGAAGGCAGGTGTGAATTTTACTTTGCCGAAATCAAATGTATGTGCACCACCTATATGCATTGGATGTGTATTCAATCCTCTAGAACCAAAGTATACAGCTAATTCATTTGGTGCCACGATAAGACAGTTAGTTCGCTGTGCAATGCTTACGGTATCACCAACATGATCATTATGTCCATGTGTTAACAAAATAACATCCGGTTCTTGTGTGTCCGGATCTAAATCACTTGTTCCGTTCCCTGTGATAAATGGGTCAATTAAAATCGTATGGTCGGATGTTTGAATTTTGACACATGATTGTCCGTGGAAAGATATTTTCATGCAAATATGCACTCCTTTTCACTATAATACTCTATATCCTTTTTCCCCATTTATTGTTTATTTAAACATGTACTAATAATATTGCCAAGCCTTTTCATAGATTTCTATCAGTCGTGGGCTAATTAATGTATTCACCTCTAATTCTTTCTGATTTCCGTTCTTGTCCAATATATTTTCGTCTTCATCCTTACCAAAAATGGTTAAGCTTTGCAAAATCTCATCTGTTATAAAATCCGTGTCCACATTAATGGCTAACGAATCAACGTTAATCTGCTCCCTGCTTGCCATTACAAATCCCCAATTACCAAAACTCGGTACGTCCACATGGAAATTTTCCACTTCTAACCCAGTGGCAGCTATCGTATTAGAAATCGTCCAATACACTTCGCGAGCAAATACAGGGCTTGTCGCTTGTATCATTACTGCGCCACCTGGCTGTAAATGGTTGCGAACAAGTGAATAAAATTCTTTCGTATATAATTTATTGAGACTTTCATTATTGGGATCCGGCAAATCTACAAAAATGGCATCATACCAATCCTCACTCTGCTCTAAAAATTCAAAGGCATCTTGATTAACAACTGAAACACGTTCTCTTTGTAATGAATGGTCATTTAATTCCAAAAGATGCGGATTCGTGTTGGCCAATTCTACTACAGCTGGATCTAAATCAACCAATGTTATATTGTTGATACTAGGGTATTTTAATAGTTCCTTCACGGCTAATCCATCACCGCCACCTAGCACTAACACTTCTTCATGACTCTCAGCATAAGCCATTGCCGGATGGACTAATACTTCATGGTATCGATGTTCATCAATCGAACTCAACTGCAGCGCACCATCCAGATATAATCGAATGTCTTCGTTTTGTTTGGTCATGACAATTTTCTGATACTGACTTTCTTCGAGATGGATAATAGGATCTTTATAAATTTTCTGCTCAAAGGATAAAACCAATGACTCACCAAAAATTAAGCCGGCTATTAACAAGAGAGCGATTATCCCTCCAATTATTCCATGCAAAGTTTTTTTAATTAACTCCTTACGAAATAAATAAAGAACAACCAATGCAACAGAAAGATTGATTAGTCCTACTAAAAAAGCAGTTTTTACCATCCCTAATTGTGGTCGTAATAAAAAGACAAATAATAGACCACCAATCAGACCACCGGCATAATCAGAAAATAACACCCTTGCTGTACTTTTTTGCAAGGTAACACCTATGTCATTAGCTTTTCGAATTAATATTGGTAATTCTACACCGGTTAACGCTCCAATAATTAAGGTAATCGAATAAAGAAATAAGGCATCCGATCCATTAGAAAAAAAGGCGGTTGCTGCAAACATGAGAAAGCTGGAGAATCCGCCAATCAAGGCTACAAAAAATTCAATATAAATAAAAGATAACAGTAAATGCTTGGTTACTTTTTCACTTAAACTAGCACCAATCCCCATGCCTGTAAGGAATAAAGAAATGGTTAATGTATACTGCTTAACACCATCACCTAAAATATAAGATCCAAGCGCCCCGAATAGTACTTCGAATATAATACCGCATATCGAAACAATTCCTGATGCCCAATAAATAAAATGACTCTGTTTTAATTTGATTTCTTCCATCTCACTCCACACTTCCTATGATAGTCACGATTGGAAAAGCCTGACCTTTAAAAATGGCCAGGCTTCTTGTATTATGTGATTGATGCCCCGATTACAAATGCCAATCCGACAGAAACAGCAAACGAAATAATTCCAACTGCTATATTATTGGCTTTTAATTGTTCCTCAACGGAAAATTTGCGTGTTATCCCTTCAAAAACAAGATACGCTATTAATTGCAATACGACACCATACGCACCCCATATCAGTGTTTCTACTACATTAATACTATGGTAAATAGCGAATGCTAAGATTATACAAATACCAATAATTTTTCCTGCTATGGATAATGCAATGGCATGATTCCCATCTCTTACTTGATCCCAATCTTTATATTTGGTTGTAAGCCACTCAAAAATGGTAAGTCCGATAATGACAATGATAATTGCTGCAACAAAATAAATAAATGTTGAAATAAAAGGTTCCATATTCAGCTCTCCTTCTTATTATTTTCCTGTACTAGGTCCTCCTCCACGAAAAGACCCTAAACCTCTATTTTTAGTTACCCCACCCTTATTATAGTTACGAGATGTGGAGTAACCGCCGTAACAGTCATTTGAACTACAGTAACTCCTTCTATTAGATACCCAATTATTACCAAAGAAACTATCGAGCATTCGGATAGTAAAATATGTAGTTAAGAAATTAGGTGAATAATTTTTTTTAACAAATTGTTCGCTTGCGACTTCGATAAATGTTGCATTATCTAGCTCTTCACTTTCTTTCAAGATGACAAACACATCAGAGTAGGCAAGTATTTGTTGACCATCGATAAAATCACTGATCTCTTCCGGTTGTTTAATCTCCGCAAATAAATCGGCTAATTCTTCTACTTCAAACAGTAATGTACCATAAACATTTGCAGTTGTTTCCTCGCCCGTCACAGAATCTACAAACGGAAAATTGTCGGATATAAGTGCTTCCACATCTGAGTTAGTGCTTACTTCTAGTCGGTTAATAATTTCATCTTTTGATTCTTCAACCTGCAGATCATCCTCTGAAATATCACTGGATTCATCAAAAGCAGATAAATTCGAGAACGAATCTGAATTACAACCAACAAGCAAAATAAAAAATAACAAGGTAATACTCATGCCTATCTTTTTATTCACTCCAAGATCACCTCCTGCTTTACTTCTCTATGTATCCATGTAGAAAGAGGGCGTCCCAAAAGCTAGCTCACTTAATTACGTAAACTAACTTATGAAACAACCCATTTTCCAACTGTTTGTTACTCTTTTCCTAGCTTCTTTTTGAGAGCTGCCAATTCGTCATCGACATCGCTTTTTTCAAATTCTTCAAATTCATCATCTAGTGACTTGCTTGCGGAAGATAAATCTTCACTTGTGTCTGCCTCTGCTTCAAATTGAAGAACTTTTTCCTCCATACGTTCAAATCCTTGTTTTGAAGCATCATTACCAATAGATGACATCGTACGGTTCATTTTCGTACGAGTTTTTGCAGATTCTGCTCTTGCTTTTAAAGAATCTTTCTTCAGTTGCATTTGTTGATATTCTTTTTTCATTTCATCTAATTTTTGACGTAGCTGATCTGCATCTCGTTTAGCACGTTCCCAGGATTCACGCAACGTATTTGCTTGTGTTTCTTGTTCGTTTTTGTCTTCTAATGCACGACGAGCAAGGTCTTCGTTGCCCGCTCCTATAGCTTTTTCTGCTTGAGCTTGTCGTTTTTCCACTAATGCTTGTGCATCATCTGTCTTTCTTTTTAACATTTTTTCATTGGCAATTTGTTTGGCTACTGCCGCTTCTACTTCTCTAATATCAGATTCCATATCACGCATAAACTGGTCCAGCATTTTCACCGGATCTTCTGCTTTGTCTAACATAGAATTCAACTCTGAACTAACGACTGTTTTTACACGATTAAAAAATTTAAACATATTTAACTCCTCCTAATAATTAATGTGATCCTGCAATAATTTTAACTTCATAATTTTCAATTGGATAACCAATGCTTGCCTCTACATCACTATTCCACTCCTCCACACTGATAAAGGATTTTTCATCTGTATCACAATACTCTGCATAGCGAATACGTTGACCTGTTAGAGAACTGCTTCTTCCCTCACCAGTAACTTCAGCCTGACCACTTTCATCTAGTGAGTAGGTTTTATTATTAAATACTAGTCTGTCTGGGAAATCATTAGCTTCAACAAGTTGGATTTTCTTATAGATCCCTAGCTCTAATTCATCATCCATCTCCGCAGCTAACCAAATTGTCCCCGATTCCCCTAACAGCTGGTAACTGTACCATGTATAATTGTTTTGCCGGTAAGTGATTTTACCAACTACTTCATAATCAGCTAAATCATATTCAATAATATCCCCCACTTCTATGGAAAGCAAATTTCTCTTTCTAACTGTTGCTTTCTTTTCTTTTTTATTAAATAACTTTGAAAAGAAACCCAAGTGGTGCACCTCATTTCTTCCGCTAATTGGGTTGTTATAAATAGTTACGAACTAGTTCAAAAAAAGGTTTCATTTTTTCGAAGAAATTTAAGAAAGTATCTACAGAGCTGTTTAGCGCCCAGTAACTAGCAACTTCCCTCACCTGTTTGTACAATGCTGAACGGACGCATTGTGCTTTTCTTTAACGATGTTGGTGAATAACATCTAATCCACCTGTTACATCTACAACTGTACCTGTTACCATATCTGCATCCTCTTCACAAAAAAACATGACCGTTCGTGCTATATCTTCACCCGTTCCAGAACGACCAATCGGCGTGTTGGGATCTTCAGTTTTTCTGCTTGTTACGATCGATGCCTCCTTCATCTCTCCGACAATGTCTCCTGGGCAAACCATGTTCGATGTTATACCATTCTCTGCTTCTTCATATGCGATAGACTTCGTTAACGACACTAATCCTACTTTCGCAGCTGAAAAGGCGGCTCGATCAATCCATCCAGCTGCAGTATTAGCACTCTGGAATCCATAATTTACAACCCTTCCAAAATGCTGCTCTCGCATTGCTGGTATCGTTAATTTTAACAGATGAAAAACAGCATCTAAATTGCCACGAATCATTTGATTCCATTCTTTTTCTGTATGATCCAGTAATTTTTTTCGCTCAAATATAAATGGCCCCGCATTATTAATTAAATAGTCTATGGTACCAAACCTTTCCACGGCTTTTTTAACAGCATTCGTTATGTCATCTTTATTACAGACATCAGCTTGAATGATTTCGATCGATGCTTCCGGGAATTTTTCTAACATTTCTTTCGCTCGCTGACGATCTCTGAAATATGTAATAGAAACAGCATGTCCTTTATTGATAAATGCCTCTGTTACTTTTAACCCTAAGCCTTTTGTTCCAGCCGTAATAAAGGCGTGTCCCATGTTTTTTCCTCCTTAATCTTACTACTCTCTCATGTTATATGTTACACGATTGTCATGTTTTTTTCTATTATTGTGTAGGTTAATTCAGTTAAAGGTACAAGTTTTACTAAGGGTTTATAGTGGTATATGACTAATAAGAAAAATTTATTCGAATTTTCACATGTAAGCGGATACATGATATACTAAAACTATAGATATGAAGGGAGAGATAATGATGACTTTTGAATATAGTCGTATTTTAGTAGCAGTAGATGGTTCTGACGCATCAGAGTTAGCATTTAAGAAAGCAGTTGATATTGTCTTAAGAAATAATGCAAAAATGTTTTTAGCACATGTGATTGATACACGAACTATTACAACAGTAGCACCAGAAGTTTATGATCAAACGCTTGCTGCCCGCTCAGAAAATTATGCTCAAACTCTACTTGATGAATATAAAGAAAGAGCAAATAAAAAAGGTATAACTGATATTACAACACATGTAGAAATTGGCTCACCGAAAATTAAAATTCCTAAAGATCTCGCGAAAAAGTTTGACGCAGACTTGATTATTTGTGGGGCAACAGGAATGAATGCGGTAGAAAGGTTTTTAATTGGAAGCGTTTCAGAAAGTATCACCAGATATGCATCATGTGATGTGTTGGTGGTAAGAAGTTAAAAGTTTACAGAAAACGAGAGGACTTATCCTCTCGTTTTTATCGCGTCTATTGTACTGTATCTTTTGTCTAGCTTCTTCCACCCACGCCCCATTAATGGAACAATCCCGAACCAATATAGACGATGGCTATTATATACGAAAATCAGTAATAAATTCCAATGCACTTTGTGAATGGTGATCGGCAAGACCTTGTGCAAATTGTTTATCCGGAAATCCTCGATGTAGTAGCTTTAAACCACCTGAGATTAACGAGATATGGTGGTGAAATCGATAAAATAACATCCTGTTATAATCAAGAGTATCATTCTTTAGAAATCGGTAAAAATCCCCAAAGCGAAACTCTAAAAAGCTATGTTCATGTTCAATATCAAAGAACATTGCTCCTTCAATATCAATCAAAAAGGGATTAAGTTCATCATTAACCAAAACATGGTCAGGACCTAGTTCTCCGTGTATAAATCCATACTGTGTTCTGGGTTTAATTCTTGATTCAAGCTCATACAAAGTATCGAGTAATTTACTTTGATTAGCTCTGATGCGTTCAAGATATTGGGAGGAATAAGATAATTGTTCTTTTGCATCCTCCATTTGCAACAGATGACAACTTTCTGTATTAATCCCCTCATAATTTAATTTCCCATAAGATTTTTTATTATTGGTGTGCATGTGGGCCAGCATATCGCCCAACTTCTGAAACAAGTTATCTTGAACCTTTGAGTCTGAATGATGTAAAAAATCTTCTGCTTTGTGACCAGCCACATATTCTACGAGAGCGTAATCAAAAGGGTAACGGGTTTTTTCTGTATTTAAATCATATAGAGCAGGAGTTCTAATACCCTGTTGGATTAAATATTGGTTATTTAATTCAAATAAATCACTACCATCAGAACGTTCATTTATATCTAAATTTGTTTGCTCTTCTTGAAAATAATTCGAAGCAGGATCCCATATATACAAAATGCAGGAAAATCCATTACTAAAATCAAGTTTATAAACTACCTTTTGTGTACCTCCGTTTATTTTCGATATCCTCACAACTAAATAACCAGAACCAAAAACCTTCTTTACATAATCCTGTAAATCAGCATAATCGAGATGACAAGTAACTTCCATTTACCAACACTCCTTTTCTCAAATTTGTACTTGAACTCCACTATACAATTTATTTTTCAGAAAATATAGACTATTTGTTTGTAATTTGTTATGATGTTGAATAGGGTCTCGATAAAAATAGACATAATTAAACGCCATTGGGTATAAAATCCAATGGCGTTTTTTGAGCATATTTATTTTATCCATTTTTGCTAATGTTAACTTAACATTCTTGATTTAATAACAATAAAAGATGGTCTTCTTCTTTCATTTACTAACTTAGGCATTTTCTCTAATCCAGATGGAATGGACTGTGGTTCAATAATCTTCTCTAATATAAATCCATTGCCTATAAGGGTATTTATTAAGGTGGAAATTGTTCGATGATAAACAATCACTCCATCAACATACCAATTATGCTCCCTCTTTCCTTCTTCCTGATAATTGTCTAAAGCCCAATGTGATTTTTCTCCGTTACTGTCCTTCACCCAGTTGTTCTCCTCATTTCGGGCAGTTACAATAGGGTGTTCAGTTGAAAATATAAATTCTCCATTCTCATGTAATAAACTTCTTACCTTCACAATCAGTTTTGTGTAATCTTCTATATAGTGTACTGCTAAAGAGCTTATAATTAAGTCGAATTTTTGATTGTGTAATTCTAAATCTTCTATTGGTGTACATATATATTCTATTTTCTTATCCCCGTTTTCTTTTTTAGCCTGCCCTATCATATTTCTTGAAATATCTACACCTATAACCTTTGATGCACCGTTCTCGATACAATACTTTGCAAATTGACCAGTCCCACAACCTAAGTCTAATATTGTTTTATCTTTGAGAGTAGGAATGGCAGATTTTATTGCTGGTTGTTCAACAAAATCATTATATGTTACTCCACTTTCACGCAAAGAAGTATACTCTCTAAAGAAAACAGGATTGTCATAAATATTTTGCTTCAATTGTTTTCCCTCCAATATTGTTATCTTGCAAAAATTAGTCCCACAAATCAGTAGGTAAATTCTTACTTCTCACAATAAATAACCTTGCCCCAATAGTTCAATATCTCCGCAACTCTATATTAGCATAATATTCCAAAAAAACATTATCGAAATTTCCAGCAAAAAAACGACCAATGTAAAGGTCGTCTTGTTGAACTCTAGCTCCCGTTTATATAAGCATTTTAGTCTTTCCTCTGGTTCACATGTGTATATTGGAAATATAAGTAATTATTTTTTCTCGTTGCTCCCCATCAGAATATCTTTTAACTGATTAACATTATTAACAATATGAGTAGGGTTGGAATGACTCAATTCTTCAAATGAACCATACCCATACGTAACTCCAATAGAATCAATCCCCATATTTCTTGCCCCAATAATATCGTGCTTTCTGTCTCCAACCATTATAAAGTCACTAAGCTTATGTTCATTATATTTATCTAGTATGTATTGAATAATTTCAGTTTTTGACGATCTTGTTCCATCCAGATTACTTCCTACAATAAGTTCAAAATATTGGTCCATATTAAAATACTTTAGTATTTGCTTAGCAAAAACAGTAGGCTTTGAAGTTGCTACAACTAAAGTAGTCCCTTGTTCTTCTAACGTTTTTAAAAGTAAGGGAATATTTGAATATAACTCATTCTCAAACATCCCCACTTCCTTAAACCTCTCCCTATATAAACCTATCGCTTTTTCTGTATACGCCTCATCAAAATTGTAATATTCAGCAATGACAGGTGCAAAGGTGGCCCTATAAAACATTCCAGTTTATCAATATCAGGCTCAACGATGTCCATTTGATGTAACGCATATTGAACAGATTTAGTTATTCCTACCTTTGGATCTGATAGTGTGCCGTCTAAATCAAATAAAATTACTTTATAACTAGCCATGTAAAACTCCCTTCTAGTACCAACTATTCTACTTAATTTCCCATAAACGGTGTAGAACTCAAATTTAGCTGTCTGTGCAATAGAATTAGTGCAAATTATCTATTTTCCATCTTTAACTCATATGCCCAGATTTTTAAGTGATTTTTCGCAATCTATCTTCATTTTAACATGACTATTTTAAATAAAAATCCTCTTCAGGGGAAAATTTCTACTTTAATCACTAAGTTTCTAGCATCATCAATTGTATAAACTTTCTAATTTGTTTTCTTGCCATACTTTTACTTTTTCTTAATTGTTGTTTTTAGCAATAAAAAAAACCGACCTTCTTCTATACAATTTTTAATTACATAGAAAAAAATCGGTTAGTATTTAGTAATGGTTAACAAGTTGTATTTTTACAACTCATAAAATAATATATCACGTTTTATTACGTTAATCGTATTGTATCTCTCGCAATCATTACTTCTTCATTTGTTGGGATCACGATTACTTTTACAGGTGAGTGTGGATAGTTTACGAATGATTCTTTTCCGCGAATGTTGTTTAAACTCTGATCCCAGTAAACACCCATAAATTCTAATCCTTTTAATACACGCTCACGGATGGTTACACTGTTTTCACCTACACCCGCAGTAAAGATGATTGCATCCACTCCATGCATTCTTGCTGCGTATGAACCAATGTATTTATGAATTCTTTCCGCAAATACTTGAAGTGCTAATTCAGCACGCTTATCTCCATTTTCCGCTTTCTCTTGGATATCACGTAAATCACTAGAAAATCCGGACAGAGCTAGCATACCACTTTTCTTATTTAAAATATTCATCACTTCAGAAGCAGATTGACCCGTTTTCTCCATGATATATGGAATTAATGCTGGATCAATATTTCCAGATCTTGTCCCCATTGTAACACCAGCTAAAGGTGTAAAACCCATAGAAGTATCAATGGACTTTCCTTTTTCAATCGCCGCGATACTTGCACCATTTCCTAAGTGACAAGATAACAGGCGCAGTTGTTCCAATGGTACACCCATTAATTCTGAAGCACGTTCGGAGACGTATTTATGTGAAGTACCATGAAATCCATATTTACGGATCCCGTATTTTTGATAATATTCATATGGTAAACTATATAAATAAGATTGCTCAGGCATTGTTTGATGAAATGCTGTATCAAATACAGCTACAGAAGGCACTTCAGGTAACACTTCGTGGAAAGCACGAATACCTGTCAAGTTTGCCGGGTTATGCAACGGCGCCAGATCAGATACCTCTTCAATATCTTCTATAACTTTTTCAGTTATTACTACCGAATCATTAAACTTCTCTCCACCATGCACAACACGGTGTCCGATACCATCTATTTCATCCAAACTTTCAATTACACCAAATGATGTTAATTTATCAAGTAATAGCTTAACAGCTACTGCATGATCAGGAATATCTCGTGTTTCTTCATCTTCTTTATCCTCAAATTCAATAGAAAAAACGGAATCCGCAATTCCGATCCGTTCAATAAGTCCTTTCGACAACACTTTTTCTTCCGGCATTTCAATTAGTTGAAACTTTAGTGAAGAACTTCCGGCGTTAACAGCTAAAATTTTACGCAACATTTTCAATCCTTTCATTCTTTCATTTACTTATCCTGACTAGCGAATCAATGTTTTTACTTCTGTATCAACATTCCCATATCCATTTAAACACCGTCAGAATAAGTTTGCAACCGGAATATCAAATGGTAACGTTTGCTTCTCAAAATTTTTATTTTCTGATTTTTCTTATTTTTCTGTTTTAAACCAGTCGTCGATCTTTTTAAGGATATTGTGTGTAGCATGGACATCTTTAAACGATGGCAATTGAGCCATTAATGTTTGCTTTGGTGGTTTTGTCTCTTTTCCGTGTTTTTGTAAGACTAATATACTTTTAGCATGCTGTTCAGAGGAAAACATCGATAAAGGTAATTGCAGCAATGCTAATATATGGGCATTATTGCGTAAATACTTTTGCAAATTATCACTTTGATCACTAGTAAATAGAAAATTAGGAATTAAAAATAATAAGTAACCTGCATCTTTTGTATACATCATACTTTGCTCAATAAATAAATGATGTGAATACGCGTGTCCTTCATCTGCATTCAATTCAAATTTAGAAGCTTGTTCATCATTAGGATAATACCCGACTGGTAAGTCCGCTACAATGGTATCGACTGGTTCTAGTAAGAATGGAGTCAAGCTGTCTTGGTGAAAATATTCCACCTCAACTTTTTGCAAGTTCGCACTCTCTACTGCTAATTGAATCAAAGTCGGATCGATTTCACTTCCATATCCAGTAACGTTCGCTTCTACCTGATTAATCACAGCCGTTAACAAATTCGCCGCACCGCTTGCTGGATCAAACAAACGAAATTGCTTTGTATCTGGCATTAACTTTTGGATAAAATAGCCCATAAACATAGCTACACTATCTGGTGTTACAAGATGTTGATGTTGAGTAGACCCCTTCATTCCTTTGATTAAGGATAGCTGAATAACTTTTCTAATCGATTCACTTGTTGTATCTTCATCAAAAAATGATTTTTTTAGTGATGCTAAATTTTCCGCAGTTTTTTTATTGGGCAAATCCAATGCTTCTTCAGTTTGGATTGCGCGTAATGCAAATATTAAACTTTCTAAATATGGTTCATTTTCCGTTTCTTCTATAGCTGATGTTAGCTGATCCAATTCTAAAAAAGCTTTTTCTATATCAAGCGTCATCTTTTGCTCCCTCCATCAATATACAAAATGATTCACTGCCTACTTATCAAGTTGATAAACGTCCGTTAGACCCCCGGCCTCGAAAAGAAGCTAAATCGGGATCATTAAGACATTAACACCTTGATAAGTATCGCTAACCATCAGCGGGCTAAAACCCCACTGACGGAAGTCTCACTATATTATGAAGGCAGTGAAATCAAATTGTCTACTGAGAAGCATTATATATCATTACCTTGCTGCTTATCATCTTTTCTTTGTTTTAACATATCCAAAACTTGATCGATCACTTGTGGGCTTTTCTCTAATACTTTCTCATAAGCGCTTGGGGAATCATTTAGTGGCAAGAGTCGGACACCTTCTTTATTAGCAATGACAAACGCTGAAGGTATAATGGAAACACCTCCACCACTACCACCGCCAAACGGGATAATCGAGTCCGATTGATTATTATTATCGTCTTGTTGACTTTGTTGATCCTGTTGGCCTTGTTGATCCTGTTGGCCTTGTTGACCTCCTGGTACGAATTCACTCCCGCCAGCTGCAAAGCCGAATTTCACTTTTGATAAAGGAATGATCAAGCTGCCATCCGGAACTTCTATTGGTTTCCCAATTGCTGTATCCACTTCGATTAATTGTTTCAAATTTGCCATCGTTAGATTCATAAATCCTTCTAACGGGTGAACATTCTGATTATTATCTTCCATTATTTTCTGACTCCTTCCGTAATTTCTTGATTTTCTTCATTTCTTTGATAGTTTTACTCAAATTTACCGATATCATGCACTCACCTACTGATTGGAAAATTTCTTGTTCAAAATCTGCTGATACATCAAGCTGAACATGTTCATTATTACTGTAATGTGCCCGAATCCATTCAGCTAATGTTTTTATCGACACATAGAGATAAGCTGTTATAGAAGGATCATATGTAGCAACAATTGTATCTGTATGTATCTTTTCTATTTTGGATCTTTTTAACACCCTTTTTACAAGTTGATACATCTCTTTCATATCCCCATTATTATCCGTTTCTAACGATGGAAAATCTAACTGGGCGAGATCGATTGTCTCTTGATAAAAAGTGATATGCAGTATACTGATTTGAATTTGGACATTTTTATCATCTTCCTCCCATTGCCAGTCCAAAGATATATAAACTCGAGATCTCAAAAATATAAACAGCATGATAATGAAAAGAACTATTATAATCATTAATAAGACAATCAGCATATTCTCACCTCATCATTATTATTTACGAGTAAATACTAGATTAATCATAAAGTAGTAACAATCAACACAAAATAATCAAAGTTATCAATAGGATAGCTCTGGAAACCATGATAAGATGAGAATATATACATATCAGCTGTTAGGAGGCAATAAAGTGGACAACAGAAGTAATTTATATTTTTATTACAAGAAAAATGAGGAACTTATAGAAAAATTGGAACCGTTATTCGAATATGTTAAGAGTCAAGGGTTTCAAATCGTAGAAGAGTCAAAAGATGCTAATATTGTTATCAGCATCGGAGGAGATGGTGAATTTCTGCAAGCTGTCCGTCACACGAACTTTCGTCAGGATTGTTTATATGTAGGCATTACGCAAGCAGATGAATCAGGACTGTACTGTGATTTTAATATTGATCAATATGATATGATGGTGGAATCGATGAAAAATGACAGTATTGAAGTTCGTCGCTTCCCAGTCATTGATGTAACCATCAATGAAAAATCAACGTTCCATTGTTTAAATGAAGCTGCTATTCGTTCAGCTATTATTAAAACAATTGTTATGGACGTATTTATCGATGATAATCATTTCGAACGTTTCCGTGGTGATGGATTAATTGTGGCAACACCTACTGGAAGTACAGGTTATAATAAGTCTACTTCAGGTGCTGTGATAGATCCGAAAATCCCTTGTTTACAAGTAACGGAGCTTGCTTCCTTAAACAATAACCGCTATCGTACTTTAGGTTCTTCGTTTGTATTAAATCAAGATCGAACTTTACGTCTAGAAGTGATTCAAGATGGTAATGATTATCCGATTGTAGGGCTTGATAATGAGGCTTACTCGATAAGAAACATTCAAACTTTGACCATTCAGCTAAGTGATAAACGAATTAAAACGGTGAAGCTGAAAAACAATTCATTCTGGGACCGTGTTCAACGAACCTTCTTGTAAGTTGATCCTTACCCACTTATATTTTTCTTCCCACAAAAAAACCAGAGGTTTGAACTGACCTAGTAATATGAGACAAGAAAAAGCACCTAGGCTGCCTTTGCCCTGAATTGAACAGGAGAAAGGCAGTTTAATTTTGAAAATGGTCGTATATAGTTGTAATAATACATGTACAATTCCACTTTTTCTAGTACAATGGAATTTGTAAGACGCATCTTTTGATGTGTGTAGAATTCTTCCGACTTTATGGTGGAGTGGAAGGATTCAATGACGGCATTATCAAAGCAATTACCTTTCCGGGACATGCTTGTGATAATGCCTTTTTCTTCAGCTAATTCTTGAAAAGCGTAGGATGTGTATTGAGCCCCTTGATCACTATGAAGAATTAATCCCTTTGTTTCACGTCCATTACAAGCTGCTTTCAGTGTTTCTAGCACTAATTCTTCTTCTTGGTTATGACTCACTCGATAAGCGACAATTTCGTTATTATACAAATCCATAATGGTTGATAAATACATCATTGATTCCCCAAAAGGCAAGTAAGTAATATCAGTAACCCACTTTTGATTTGGTCTATCTGCCTTGAAATTTTGTTCCAATAAATTAGGAACGACGCATTTACTTTCACCGGCGATGTTCGATTTTCTCTTTGGTTTTACCCGACATTGGATTTTATATTTTTGCATGATCCTTTGTGCAGTAAGTCTGTTCACAGAAATGTTGTGTTCCTCTTTAAGTAACTTTTTAACCATTCGGTGTCCTACTCTGTAATGTAGGGATTTACAAATATCAATAATAAGTTGTTCTAGTTCTGTTGGCTCCACGACTTTTGAGCCCAACGATAGTAAGTGGACCTAGGAACTCTGATACAATCACAAATCATCGATACAGTATAAACTTCCTTTAACGACTCTACTAGTTCTATAACTATCTCTGGTACCAACTCCTTTCGAATTCCTGGTACTTTTTTAAGATTTCATTTTGGATTTCTAGATGTCTGATTTGCCTTTTTAACTGATCTACTTCGTTTAGTTCTTCAGGCCCTTTTCCAAA
Organism: Gracilibacillus salitolerans; assembly: GCF_009650095.1. Classification (GTDB taxonomy): domain Bacteria; phylum Bacillota; class Bacilli; order Bacillales; family Amphibacillaceae; genus Gracilibacillus; species Gracilibacillus salitolerans. The sequence goes on from NZ_CP045915.1 coordinate 3,160,752, forward strand.
GGAATATTGTTTACCGATGGGTTGTGACAACCGATGTTCTTCTCCATCTCGAAACCATTTCATCCATCTTTTAATTTGACTTACGCTACGGATTCCAAACTTTTTCATAATCTGTTTATTTGTATATTTTTTAGACAACTTCATTTCAATGACTCTACGTTTCACTTCTTCAGAATAAACATTTTTCTTTTCCCCCATGAGAAAAGCACCTCCTAAAAGTCGTTAATTTTTATATACGACTCTGGGGGTGCTTTTTCCTCTGTCTCATTTAATTAGGTCTCCTCAGTTATGCCTCTGGTTTTTCGTACATGATTTGACCGTCTACGATGGTTGCTTTTACTTCTATTTCGTGGAATAGGTCAGGATCGTGTTTGAACACGTCTTTTTCTAATATGGTGAAATCTGCTACAAATCCTGGCTTGATCATGCCACGGTCGTGAGCATGATTAATAACATATGCACTGCCCTTTGTATATAAAGAAATAGCTTCAAATACGGAAAGTCTCTGATGACTGCCATAAATCTGTCCATCCATGTTTGATCTTCTTGTCACAGCCGCTTGAATTCCTAATAAAGGATTGACCTCTTCAATTGGCGCATCTGATCCAGCAGCACAAGCAATACCGTTATTTAAATACGTTTTCCACGGGTAGGCTTCCTTTGTTCGTCTGTCACCAAGCCTGTCCTTGACCCACGGAAAATCCGAAGCAACAAAGGAAGGCTGAATATCCAGTACAACCGGGATTTTCTTTAATCTATCTAATAATTGGGCATTCATAATTTGAGCATGAATGATCCGGTCCTTTAAATCGTTTTTTAATGGATATTTTTCAATACAAGCTACGATTTCCTCAACTGCCTTATCACCTATTGCATGCACAGCGACCGGATGCTGAAATTTGCGCGCTTTTTGAAACAGAATTTCTAAATTATGTCTCTTATGAATAGGGATTCCTGCATTATTTGGATCATCATGATACGATTCACTTAACCAAGCAGTCCTTCCACCTAACGCACCATCTGAAAATATTTTCATCGCCCCAAGTGTAGTAAATTTCCCTCCATCACCATATTGTAGACCTTGATCTAACATTTCATCAAAGACAAGGTGATGTACTAACAAATGCGCTCTGAATTTATATTTTTCAGGTAAAATCTTGTGATATGCTCTGAATGTTCGTTCAAATCCACCGTAATAGGAAAGATCTTCGCTATGTCCTCCAACTAAACCTAATCGTAGAAGGTCTTCAATTGAGGCCTTGACTGTTTCCTGCAATTTGGATTCTGATATCGGAGGCATTATTTCCTTCACTAATTCCTGAGCTTGATCTAACAAATATCCAGTCGGCTCCCCTGATTGGTATCGAATAATTTTTCCACCCTGTGGATCTTCTGTTTGACTCGTTATTCCTGCTAACTCTAATACCTTAGAATTAACGATAATAGCATGACGACATATTCGAGATAATATGATAGGGTGGCCATTTGAAATATTATCCAGTTCGTTTTTATCAATAATTCTTGCATCTTCCCACAGATTTTCATTCCATCCATCTGCTATTAACCATTCCTCTGGTTCTAATTCATTTACTTTTCTTCCTAATGCTCGCAATACTTCATTCGCAGATTGCATAGATGATAAATCTAGATGTAACAGTTTTTCACCGTGACCAATTATATGTAAATGACTATCGACAAATCCTGGGTACATCGTTGCCCCATCCATGTTATATTCTTCGTCTATTCTGTCCATGAATGTATTTCTTAACACCGACTCTTTACCAATGTCCATAATGGTTCCTTCTTCTACATATACAGCTTCTGCTTTCGATGCTTCATCTTCCATTGTATAAATTGTACCACCATAAAAAAGTGTACCCATTCTATCACCTAGCCTAGCCTTATAATCTTCTGTTGATATGATATAACGATAGCAAAAAGTTATCCATAAGAAAAGGATAGTGCACTAGCACTATCCTTAGTTTTTATTATTGATTTGCTTGTCCACCCATTTGTTGTTCAGCCATTTGTACAAGACGTTTTGTGATTTCTCCACCAACTGAACCATTTGCACGTGATGTAGTATCAGCACCTAAGTTTACACCAAATTCTTGTGCAATTTCAACTTTCATTTGATCTAAAGCTTGGCTTACTCCAGGTACTACTAGATTGTTTGAACTGTTGTTGTTCGCCATCTGCTTTCACCTCCTCTTGACTACATTACTATCATGAACTTTTAGAGGTGAAATCATGCAAAATATTAACTGGTAGTTGTTGTTAATTAATCCAACTGTTAGAGTAAATCTTCCATTTCCTCTTCTTGTTTATCTTTTGCTTGAATTTCAATGGTTTCAATTGATGACAATATTTCTTGTATATCTTGGTCAAACGTTATATTCGCTTCAAATTGCTCTACCTTTTCCAATTTTGGTTTTGTTTTTGGCTGTTTCGGTACAAAAACCGTACAACAATCTTCAAACGGCCGAATAGAAATATCATACATATCAATATCTTCTGAAATTCTTATGATCTCGTCTTTGTCCATCGTAACTAACGGTCTGATAACCGGATAATTTGTTACGGCATTAATGGCATGCATGCTTTCCATTGTCTGACTCGCTACCTGACCGAGACTTTCACCCGTAACAATTGATAAAATGCCTTCTTGTTTTGCAACCTCTTCACTGATACGCATCATCATTCTTCTCATCACTGTCATCGAATAACCATGCGGGATTTCGCGGTGAATTTTCTGTTGCAATGCGGTAAAAGGTACAATATGCACTTTTATGGAATGACCGTAGAAAGACAGTTTTTCCGCTAAATCTAATACCTTCTCTTTTGCTCTTTCACTTGTGTATGGTGGTGAATGAAAGTGGATAGCTTCCAATTGAACCCCACGTTTCATTGTTAAATAACCTGCCACAGGACTATCAATACCTCCAGATAAAAGAAGTAGTGATTTTCCGGAAGACCCTACTGGCAGACCGGTAGCTCCTGGAACTTTTTTAGATGTTAAATAGGTTGCCTCAGAACGAATGTCAACAGTAATTTCCAAATCCGGCTGATGGACATCTACTGTGATATTTTCAGTATTTGCTAATAAATAGCCACCCAGAACATGATTAAATTCTTGTGATCCAATAGGAAACTCTTTATTGGAGCGCTTAGTTGATATTTTAAATGTTCTGACATTCTCTGTTTCCGTTATGAGTTTAAGTGCTTGCTCTTTAATCGCCGTTTCGTCATTTTCGACTTTGAGTGCCACACTCATATTTTGAATACCAAAAATCTTACGGCACTTTTCCATTATTGCATCAGGATCCTCACCATTCAACACGATATACATTCGATCACGTTTTTTGTCTACTTTAATTGCCGGGAAATTTCGTAATGCTTGCCGGACATTATTAGCTAATTGAGTAGTAAACAGTTTTCTATTACGACCTTTTAATGTGAGTTCTCCATATCTAATTACTATATGATCATATTCCATTGATATCTACCCCATTACTTCACTTAATTTTTTAATCACTTCCGTTAATTTTTGACAGAAATAATCGATTTCTTCCTCGGTTGTTTCATAAGACATACTAACACGCAGGCCGGAAATTGCAATATCCCGATCTTTACCGCATGCTATGAGCACAGCACTTTCATCCGCACTCTTCGATGAACATGCAGACTTTGTGGAAATAAATATATCAAAGTCCTCTAAAGCATGTATCACTACTTCCGGTTTTAATCCACGCACCGAAAAATTCACTATATGTGGTGCACTGTCTATTTTTGGCGTATTGATCACTACTCTATCCAGTGTTTGCAATCGCTCCATTAATACAAGCTTTAATGACGTTAATTTCTTATGCAGCCCCGATTGCTTTTCTTTGGCCAGGCGCATCGCCTTTACTAGTGATACGATTCCGGCAACATTCTCCGTACCTGAGCGTATTCTTCTCTCCTGCCCACCACCATGTGCTAATGAGAACAACTTTACATTTTGTTTTACACAAAGAACCCCAGTTCCTTTTAATCCATGGATTTTATGACCGGATATCGTACATAAATCAACATGACATTCCTGAATATTTAATGGTACTTTTCCGTACCCTTGCACATGGTCAACATGGAAAAATGCTTTTGGGTAGTTTCGAACAACTTCTCCTATTTCTTTTATCGGCTGAACTGTACCTATTTCATTATTCACATGCATAACAGATACTAATATTGTATCCTCTCTCATTTCTTTCTTTAGGTTGTCTATCTCAACTAAACCTGACTCATTTACATCTAAATAAGTTACTTCAAAACCTAATGCCTCTAACCCTTGGCACGTCTCCATAACAGACGGGTGTTCAACTGCAGAGGTAATAATATGTTTCCCTCTATTTTGGTGTTCTAAAGCAATACCTTTAATTGCTAAGTTATTACCTTCTGTACCTCCCGATGTAAAGATAATTTCATTAGAGTTTACTTCTAACAGAGATGCAGCTTGTTCTCTCGATTTACGTAATAAACGTTCCGCATCCATCCCAATACCATGAATCGAAGATGCATTACCAAAGTACCCGATAGATGCTTTAGTAAAGCTGTCTAATACTTGTGGATTTGGTTTTGTTGTAGCACTGTTATCTAAATAAATCATCCTTAACCCCTCTTTTTTCGATTAACATTGGCATATCTTATCATATTTTACCGATCGTGCAAATAAGTTATCCCTGACAAAAGTTCTCTGCAATCAATAGAAAAGATATCCCTATATCAAAACAGGAATATCTTCTCGACTTTACTATTCAAACTCAATATCTAGCGCCGACATCAATTCATCAATGGAAACTGTATTATCATCATTTAAATTTAGTGTAATATTTGCCAAAGAATTTTGATCTCCCTGAGATTGCTTTGGATGAACCTCTTCCTTACTCACGACTTCCTCTTGTCCTGAAAATTCATTCACGTCAGGTGTGCTCTTCGACCTAAAGATAAAATTGGTCTGTTTGTAGTCATGTTTATGCTGTACTTCTGCATGTTGATCGGCGTATACGTATGTTGTTTGCCCGAGATCCAAATAAAAAAATAGAGTAATTCCCCAGATGGTGACTGTCACCACAGATAATGCAATTACTAACCATTTCATGATGCCTTCCCGCCTTTATTCTGCCTAATTAGCCTTTTGTTGAAATGCTTTATCCATTTCCTCGATTTTTGCCATAGCATTCGGATCTACTTCTTCCAATGCTTTTACTGCTGATTCCAATGCATTCTCGTATTTATAATTTCTAAATAATTGTTCTGCTTCAGATAACTGAGCTGCTAGTAATGGATGACCACTTCGATATCGATTTCCATATTGAATAGCTAGCTCTACTAAACGCGCCTGATCCAGCAATAAATTCGTTTGTTCCACAAAATTATTTACTGATTTATTCGCTTCAGAAATACTATGCTGTACCTTTCCCATATCTAAAGGAGGTTTTTGTAAATGCTTCAGAACGATTTCACATTTTTCTGTTGATTCTTCCAGTGCATTGATAATAAAAGATGGAATCCCTGGTATATTGCTTTTCTGTAACTTCTTATCCATATAGATTAATTGTTGCTTTAATGCTATAATTTTTTCCTTCGCTTCCATTTCATCTTTTCTTAAATCTTTAATTTGCAATTGGAAATCTTCTTGTGCTTTATCTAACTTTTCAAGATCTTCAGAGATAATGTCGAGCTTTTCTTTAATCTCTAAGTGATTAGCTTTACGATCTTCATAGTCTTTTTCGATTTGTTCAAATTGATTTTCTGATTTATCGAGCCATTTTTCAATACTGAGAAATAACTCTAGATCTGCTTCTTCTAAATAATAAGTTTGTTGTAATTCTTTAATTTCATTAGCAGTACTCTCCACCTGTTGTTGAATATCGGCTACATGTTGTCGCACACTAGGAAAATGACTTTCTACAATAGCTTTTGATTTTGCTTCTTTCTCTAACAATTGGAACATTTCGTTCAGACGCTCTTCCATTTGTTCTAAGGATTCTTTAATTGTATTTGTTTCGCCACTATCTAATTCCTTTATCGCATTTTTTAACAAGTTTTCATATTGCTTTAGTTCTTTTTCAAAACCAAACTGCTGTACACGGTAACCTTCTTCTTCCATTTCAGACATACCTCTAAGCAAGTCTTTCATCTGCTCTGGAATTAGCTGTTTACATTGACGATAAATACCTGGAAATGTACTTATTCTTTCTTCAATATTTTCTATCTCGTCTTTTAAGGCCTCGATCAAATCTTGTGCTTCCATATAATTTCCTTCATCCGTTAACATGGAGTACTCTGATAATCGTTTCTCCACCTTCGTTAATTCGGACTCAAAAACAATTTCCGCTCGCCCAAATTGCGTGCGATTATGTAAGAGATATTTCTTCAGTTCTTTTATTCTCGGATCTAATTCCTTAATTTCTTGTCGAACATATTTCTCTGAGTTAAGCAAATGATCAAGTTCCTGATACATATCTTCAATATCTTTTTCAATGTTTTGCAACGTTTTTTCAACATGTTGCAGATTCTTCTTCGATACATTAATCCGAAATTTGTCTGCAGCTTCTTCAGCATCTAATAAGTATTCTTCCATATCAGGTAGCTCTCTTGTCAGAATAATATCCCAGTTTTCTTTCCAATTCTCGAATTTTTCTTGGGTTTCACCTGATAAGTTCAACTGTTTTACTTTGGCTAATTCTACCGTAACATTTCGATTCATAATATCCATCTTCCATGCTTCAAGCCGATCGACATTATCATAGACCTTTTTCCTAAAGATTAGTCCAATAATAAGTAATGCGATAATAATAAGAATTCCACCGATCACGAATTCCAACATAAATAATCCTCCTTCAAAGCAACCGATAACTTGTATATGTATAGTTAAATTTCCTTATATTTTTAGACGACTTTATTGTTACTTGTTATGATACCATGTTTCTACACCTTTTTGCTAAAAATTTTACTATTTTTGAATATTTTTATCGAAATCTGTATTTTCCTATTCTAAGCTTCATGATTTGTCACTTATGAGGATGTGTTGTATGATAAGTAAAATTCATAATGAGGAGTGGAGATTTATGTTTGAAACACAAGGTACTAACGGTGCTAAAGAGAAGGATTATCCAATCGTTATTAAACAATTAGATGCCCTATTATCTGACGAACCAGATGTGATTGCTAATTTATCTAATGCGTCTGCATTATTAAACCAATTCTTACATGATGTTAACTGGGTAGGCTTTTATATATGGAAAGACGACGAACTAGTTTTAGGGCCATTCCAAGGGTTGCCGGCATGTGTGCGAATTAAAAGTGGTAAAGGTGTATGTGGAACAGCTGTTGCTGAAAAGAAAAGCCAAGTCGTAGCAGATGTACACCAATTCCCTGGCCATATTGCTTGTGATGCAGCAAGCCAATCAGAAATCGTAGTTCCGATTATCAAAGATGGAGAAGTTTTCGGTGTATTAGATATCGATAGTCCTAATAAAAAACGTTTCGATGAAATAGATCAAAAGTATTTGGAACAATTCGTCCAAACTTTAGAGAAATATATTTAGAGTATCCTAACTAACTGTTGACATTCCTTCCCTGGCATCATATAATGAACTTTGTGTAAAAAAGGTAGCCTATGTGAACCGCTGGCTGACCATTTTGTTCCTCACCTCGGATCTTCAACGTTCACCACATTCTGTGGAAGTGAGGTGCATCGTGTAACTCTCTGCTACTAGGGCGAGGATGCATGAAAACAAAATGGCTGTCGAGATAGGAACACACTGTCTTATTTTATGCAAAATTTATATATAAAGGAGAAGATGCACAATGGCTCGCTATACAGGTTCTGTATGGAAAAAGTCTCGTCGTCTTGGTATCTCATTAACAGGTACTGGTAAGGAGTTAGACAAACGCCCTTACGCACCAGGTCAACATGGACCTAACCAACGTCGTAAACTATCTGAATATGGTTTACAATTACAAGAAAAGCAAAAGCTACGTTTCATGTACGGAGTAACTGAACGTCAATTCCGTAATCTATTTGATGCAGCTGGCGCAATGAAAGGTATCCATGGTGAGAACTTCATGATTCTTCTTGAATCTCGTCTTGATAACCTTGTTTACCGTCTAGGTCTTGCACGTACTCGTCGTCAAGCTCGTCAATTAGTAAACCATGGTCACATTACTGTAGATGGAGGTCGCGTAGACATTCCTTCTTACAAAGTAAAACCTGGTCAAGTAATCGGTGTTCGTGAAAAATCTCAAAAGCTAGATATTATCGCTGATGCTATTGAGGCTAACACTTTCACACCTGAATTCGTATCATTCGACGCAGATAAATTAGAAGGTACATTCACTCGCTTACCAGAGCGTTCTGAACTACCAGCAGAAATTAACGAAGCGCTTATCGTTGAGTTCTACTCTCGTTAATTTCAGAGTATATTTTTTAACAGTTTTAAAACCCCTAGAAACCTTGTTATATCAAGTGTTATAGGGGTTTTGTTTGTTTTCATTTCGTAAAACAAGGTATTCAATAAATTACTAAACTTATTTCTATGATTTCTCCGTTAAGCATTAGAAATGCATGAATGGCCAGCTTCAATTAGACCTACTTTTTCATCTTGTAAGAAGGGCAAGATGAATGTCTTTATTTCCAATTTCACTTTACTTACAAAAGAACAATTATCGCTTTATTTCCCATGCATTAGTGCTATCAAACCTTCAGGTACAAGCCTTAGCTTAATTAGATTTGTATAGTAATATTAAAATAAAATGACACCTCATTTGAGATGCCGCCTCTATATACATAGAATATTCATTTCTAGCAATGTTTCTAACTCATCATTAAATATCCCCTTCAGATCCTTTTATACAACCTACACAAAATTCAGTTACCTGCTTATAATAAAGTGAAAATTTTATAAAATGATACAGAAAGGCTGAAGCGCGTGATCATTTTTGATAAAGAAGCTACAAACCCTGAAAATCCAGTTTTTTTGCATATACCGAAAACAGGTGGAAAGACTTTATGGGACTTATTTGGAAGACAGCAAGATACTATCCATGTATGGCACAATAGGTATTTTAAGGAGTATCAAAAACCAATTCGTTTTTTTACGTTTCTAAGGGACCCTGCTGATCGAGTTATTTCTTCTTATTATTATATAAGAAGTTATGAACGAGACGCCTTATACCAAAAAGTTAATGAAATGACCCTGCAAGAATTTGTTGAATATATGCAAGATGAGGAAATTAAAAACCACCGTTATAAGAAAAACGATATACGTAATATTCGTTATAGAACAGTTAACCTCGCGACACGATATTTATCCGGCGGTGATCCCATTGATGTAGAAAAAGCGAAAAGAAATATCTCCAAACATTTTGACTTAGTAGGGTTTACAGACATGTATATAGAATCTTTGTTTTTCATACATGAAATTTACGGTTGGAAGTTTTCAGCTATTAATAGAAAAAATAAAACAAACAGCAGACCGGAGATGGATAACATTGACCCTAACATCATTCAGTCTATTGAACAAGTCAATCATCATGATAAAGAACTATATGAATGGGCAAAACAGCATTTCATTAAAAAGTTGAACTCTCTGGATAAAGATACACAAAAGGAATTAAACAAATGGATCAGGCAATTCAATACCTGAATGTTCTGTAAACGTAAAATACCCCCACCTAAATTAGATGGGGATTATTTTTATTCATATTAATAGTCAAAAATCTTTTACCAATGCTATTGAACTCTATCTCGTTTTAACCGAAGAAGGAAAATAACGCTCCTTCAATCGAGTCGAAATAACCTCTAGGAAAATAGCAATAATTAATACCGCGTATGTAATAAAACCAACTTCTCTTAAATCAAAATAAAATCCAGATGCCATAAATAATTCAAATCCGATACCACCGGCCCCGGCAGCCGCACCCATTGCAACTGCTACAGAGAAATTTATCTCAAAACGCAAAAACGTCCAAGACAATAAATAAGTGAAAGTCGATGGAAGGACACCATTGATGACAATATGCCACCAACTAGAACCAGTTGCACGTAATGCTTCAATTATCCCTGGATTAACTTCCTCAAATGATTCAGAAAATGCTTTTACCAGATAAGCTACGGAGTGGAACAGCATCCCAAGCACTGCTGCTTCACTTCCTAGACCAGCAGCGATAGCAAAAATTAACACCCATAGTACTGTTGGCACTGCACGGATAAACGCTACTACAATCCGAACGGTGTTTGATAGCCACGGTTTAGAGAGATTTTCTGCTGCCATTAACGAAAGGAAGAAGGCAATAATCGCACCAAAAATGGTTGCTAACACACCTAAACCAAGGGTTACTCCTACTTGATAAAACGCTTCTCCCCAGCTAAAATGACTTAATCCTGGTTCCAAAAACATCACTCGAATATTGTGGAGAGTCTCTGTAATCGCACGATCTAGCTGTAGTCCCGTATAATCAAAGAAGAAAAACGCCAAGATAGTGAGGGCAGTTAGCACCCAAATCGTCCTTTTCACGACAACATCGATTTTATTTCCGGATTTAATATTGATTTCACCGTTCCTCTTACGCTTAATAAGAGCCGGATCCAGTTCTCTCACCATCTCCATTATATGATCACCCTCCGTATTTTATTAGATACTAATTCAATGGCAATAACGGCGATAATAATGGTAAATGTGATTAATGCAACAAGGTTATAATTCATATTCTTATAATACAGATCAAACATGTATCCAATACCAGTACCGGTCAATATTCCTACCAATGTAGCACTCCGAATATTGGTCTCGATCATAAATAAAATCCAGCTAAGCATTTGCGGAAGGCTCTGTGGAATAACGGCTTTACTAATCATATGGAAATAGGTTGCACCTGTAGCAGTAAGTGCTTCGACAGAACTTTGATTTGCTTCATCTACCGATTCAATAAATGCTCTAGTCAAGAATCCCACTGTTGCAACAAATAAAGCCAAAAATCCAGTTACAGAATTTTGCCCGAACGAGATTAACAAGATAAGTGACCACGCCACAACCGGAATATTTCTTGAAAATGAGGCGATAAACCTGGCGATAACACTGAAAGTTTGATTCACCTTGGTTGTTTTTGAGCCCATTATCGCTAGAAAAAGTGATACTACTGCTGCCAATGTCGTAGCAGCAATTGACATAAAAATCGTTTCCCCTAGTTTTTCCAATATTTGTGGTAACTTTTCCAAAGATTCCGGGGTGATCAAGAGATTAGAGAATATCCAACTAAACGCAGCTGGTATGGTTGCAATACTTTCGATTAAATGAAACTTCGTTATGAAAGAAGATAAATAGGTGATAATAATAATGAGAATTAAAAAGATCGTTGTCTGCCATTTATTCTTACGCATTTGCTTTGCGTCCATGTTACCTACTCCCTTAAACCGTTATTAATTCTCTTGATTCGATTCCATAAATATTCTCAATCTGCTCACCATAAAGAAGTTTACTAGGACCATCAAACACAATTTCACCTTTTTTTAAGCCAATAATTCGACTCGCATATTCCTTGGCTACTTCTACTTGATGGAGATTAACAATACAAGTAATTCCCATTTCAGTACTAATGGATTTTAAATAGTCCATGATAACCTTGGAGGAATTTGGATCCAAAGAGGCGATCGGCTCATCACAAAGAATCAATTTCGGCTCCTGAATAAGTGCACGGCATATTCCGACACGCTGTTGCTGGCCACCGCTTAATTGATCACAGCGTTTATATGCATGCTCCAAAATCCCTAGCTTCTCTAGTAGAAAAAAAGCCTGTTCCTTTTCTTGTTCTGTAAATCTTCCGAGTACACCTTGTATCATTGATTTATAGCCGAACCGACCGTGCAGTACGTTTTCGATCACTGTTAAGCGTGGTACGAGATTATAATGCTGAAAAATCATTCCGATATTAGTACGCAACTTTCGTAATTCCTTTTTCTTCATTGCACCAACATCTAACCCATTAAAAATGACTTTCCCTTCATTAATTTCCACCAAGCGATTCATACACCGAAGTAAAGTTGACTTTCCAGCACCAGAAGGACCAATAATCGATAAGAATTCACCAGCTTTCACTTCAAAATCAACGTCCCTTAACACCTTGGTTTCCCTATCATAAAACTTGCTTAGTCCCTCGACTTTAAGTAATGACATGGAACAATCTCCTTTTTCGTATTTTTTAGAAAATACGGAGTATGCAATTCGAATGCATACCCCTCATAGATTATTTATTAATTCTGAGAAAGTTCACGAATTGGGTTAAACCACTCGTCCTCTACCGGAACAAATCTTTCTTGATCTGATTTAGTGAATAATCCAGATGCATCAGAATCTTTTGGTACAAAAACATCCTCATTATTTGCCATCACATCAGAAGCAAATACTTCTTGAATGAGATCATAGTCTTCTTGTCCCAATACATCCATATTGGCAACAAATGGTGCATTCAATACTGGTGTCACACTCATCAACATAAACTCGCTACCTGTCACGGTATTAAATGGTTCTTCGGCATCATCTTTTACTCGATATACACTACCGACTGTGTTTTCTTCACCTTCTGCAACTTCCACATAATTGTTAACACAAGAATCACAAAACGCTGCAATATCTGCACTATCATTTAATAAGTTAACAGCTGATCCTTGATGAGAACCGCCAAACAATACTTGAGAGAAAAGTGGTCCGCCTTCCATTAAATCTTCTTCTGATAAATCTTTGTCAGAGAAATGTCCTATTATGGTTGAAGAAGGTACTACAAACCCAGATGTAGAACTGTTGGAGACAAAAGAAAATCTTGTGTCTTCAATCGTATCTAGGGAAAATTCTCCACCCACTTTGTAGTTATCCTGATCTTCGACTTTCACTGCCAGCCAGCTGTGATACATAGCGTCATCTAATGTGCCGGACGGACCAGTAGATACAACAATTGGCTGAATGGCATCATTTTGATCACTAGCCTCGATATAACCTTGTGCCCCCATAAACGCTACGTCTGCATTATTATTAACAATCGTTTCAATCGCAATCGCATAATCAGTCGTTAGATGATGTTCTACTTCTTTACCAGTTGCTTCGGCAATTTCATCACCAATTGCATCTCGAGCTGTTTTCAAATCGTTACCAGACTCATTTGGATACCAGACAATATCAATTACATCGTCCGAACCTGTTTCTTCCCCTTCTGCACTTTCTGAACAAGCCGCTAACATTACTGTAACTACAAGGAACACAACACTGAGAAACCATTTCTTTTGCATGACATTTCCCTCCATGATTAGTAAGTAGTTTTTTCATTTAACTGAGAAGTATCTTCTATCTGAAGCTAGTCACATTAAATCATAAACCATGGAGAATTTGGACAATTTTACTATCTTTTCACATATACTTAAGATAATTCACATTATTTAAACAAAGTATTTACAAGATTATAAATGTTAAAGGAATAAATCCCTATTTTCATCTTATTTTTACAGACAATTCTATCCATTTTGTTTATAATAATAGTACATAGCCATGAATTAATGTAAAAGGAATGATTCCATTTGTTTAAAGCAGTATTAATTGATGATGAAAGGCTACCTCTTGAAGCATTGAGACAGTTGTTACAGGAGCAAAATGAATATATTGAAGTGATTGGGGAATATCAGAATCCAAGAAATGCCTTGGAGTTAATCCAGCATAATGCACCTGATATCATATTTCTTGATATTCATATGCCAGAAATAAATGGAGTAGAGTTCGCAAACAGGATACAAGAAATGAATGCAAACATTGATATTGTTTTCGTTACTGGTTATGATCGATACGCCATCGAGGCCTTCGAATTATTTGCTTTAGATTACATACTGAAGCCGATTCAGCCAAAGAGACTCCAAAAAACATTAGAACGCCTTAAATCACGTTACCAACCTCCTAAAAAACTAAAAACAGACAATAAACATATGTTCCTTACCTGTTTTCATGAAATTAAATTTTATAACGAAAAAAGAGAAGAAATCCCGATTAAATGGCGAACTAGAAAAACCCTAGAGTTATTTGCATATCTGTTACATCATCGCAATAAATTTGTTGCCAAAGAAACGTTAATAGAATTACTCTGGCCAGATTTCTCTCTTGAAAAAGGTTATCAACAACTTTATACTACAATCTATCATTGCCGGAACTCGTTAAAGAAAGCTAATATCCAAGACATTACCATAAAAAGTGTTACGAATATGGACACTGGATATACATTAGAATCAGGTGATTCCCTTGTTTTGGATACAGCAGTGTGGGATAAAGAACTTGCAAAAATCTCTTCCATTCATCGTGCCAATCTCCACAAATTCAAACATTTGTTTCAACAATATAATGGAGATTATTTAGGTTCCTATTACTTTTACTGGGCTACAGATGAAGTGGAGAATAGAAGACAGCAATGGTTACAGATTGCTAGAATGTTAGCTAACTATTATCTCAAAGAAAAGGAATACGCAGAGGCAATTTCTGTTTATAATACGGTGCAAGACACTTGTCCTGATATGGAAGACAGTTATTTTGAGTTAATGAAAATACACGCAAGTATGCAGCAATACACAGAAGTAGAAAACCAATATCAGAAATTAAAAAGAATGTTAAAAACAGAATTAGATATTAAACCTAATCCAGAAGTCAGTACATGGTATAATCGCTGGAATAAAAATGTTGTAAAATATATTAAGTAAAAAGGTAGCAATCGTACATTTATTACCTTTTTATATTTTATACTTCAAGCTATAAAAATTCCTCTCCATCTTTAAGATAGAGAGGATAAGTGAATTAAATCTATTTCTAAACTAGTTACTCCCCATGGGGATATGAAAGACAACGGTAGTACCTTGATCCGGCCCGCTTATAATTTGCAGACCTTTTCCATAACTCTGGCGCAATCTTTTGTCTGTGTTAAAGAGACCAATGCCAAATTTCTTCCTATATGTCTGACTAGTGATCATTTCTTTTACTTCTCCTGGCATCCCTTTTCCATCATCATGAATACGAATTTCATAGACGTCCTCCTGATTGCAAACTTCAATCGATACTTGACCACCGTCTGCTCGTTTAAGAATCCCGTGCTTTACCGCATTCTCCACCAACGTTTGTATGGATAACGGTGGTACCTTTATAATTGATTGGATGTTCTCATCAATATGCCAGTTCACCTGGATTCTGTCTTCAAACCTTGCTTTTTCAATTTCTAAGTATGCTTCCACTAACTCCAGTTCCTGCTCTAACGTTACTTCATGTTCTGCATTTTGAAAGTCAAAACTTGTTTGCAAATAGTATATAAATTTATCTAATAAATCTCGCATTCTATCTTGGTCTTTTTCCATAAGAATCAAAATAGAATTAATCGAATTAAAAAGGAAATGTGGTTTAATTTGGGCGCGTAACCATGCGGCCTCCATACGCATTTGATCAGTGACTGCTTTTTTTAGATCTGTAAGCATACGTACTCTAGCTTTTAGCTCTAATGGTGCAATTGGTTTGAAGATGTAATCATTAGCACCTGCATGAAATCCTGCTTGTAAATCTTCTGGACGACCTCTTGCTGTGAGTAACAGAACTGGTAACTCTGACAAGTTATACTTCGCACGAATTTGTTTCGTCAATTCATACCCAGACATTTTGGGCATCATGACATCACTAATAATCAGATCAAATTTAAATCGGTTAATTTTGTCTAATGCTTCTTGACCACTTTTGGCAAAAGATATGTGATATCGGCTTTTATCTAATACTTTCGAAATAACCGATAAATTGAGACTTTCATCATCTACTAATAAAAGATGCGATTTGTCCTCGTCTGATAAAAAGTCTTCCACGTCAATCTGTTCTTCCGAATCTTGCAACGGTTGGATAATTTGCTGCTTGTTTTCTTCCTGAACCTTTGCCAATGGAAGGGTAAAACGAAAGACTGAACCTTTGTTTACTTCTGAATCCACTTCAATATTTCCACCATGTAGTTCCACGAGCACTTTTGTTATGACTAGTCCGAGGCCCATACCAGTATTCCCTTGTTTCACATGTTGTTCATATGGCTGAAAAATGGATGAAAGTTTGTTTTCTTCTATACCGATTCCTGTATCGATTATTTCGATCTGCATGTTACTTTCAGATACTCTCGCTTGAATGGTAACAGTTCCTTTATCCGTAAACTTAACCGCATTCTGGACTAAATTTAATAGAATTTGGACAAGGCGGTTTTCGTCTGCTTGAACTTGAGGTAAAGAAGGCTTCATTTTATTCACAATGTTAATGTCTTTGTCGTTCAAGGTATATTGCATCATGTCTATCACTGCCGTTACCACAGGATAGACATTTACATTTTTTTGATCCAGCCGAATGGTTTTTTCTTTGATTAAGGTCAAATCAATCAAATCGTTTATTAAAAGCGACATGCGATTACCAATTAATACAAGTAGTTTCATGTCCTTTTTATCTTTCTCGGTAATTTGATTCTCCTTATTATCCAGTACATATTGCGCAATATGTATCATGCTGTGAAGTGGACTTCTCAGTTCATGAGATGTATTGGCTAAAAAGTCATCCTTACTCTTGTTAGCTTGATAAAGTTGTTCGGATACTTCTTCTATTTCATATACATACCGCATAAATCGCCTGAGCCAAAACATTGCAAAAATGATAAGAGCTGCGAGTAAATCAACTGGATAAAAATCGACTAGAACAAAGAAACGATGCTTCATAAATGCCCACACATTGTTATTTACTATAGCCATAATGCAAAGCATCAAGAAAATGCTATCTCTTACATTATCTTTTAATGCTCTAGTAAATTGAATAATAATAGTAGTAGAAGTAACTATTAAAACCAATCCTAATAAAAATTGCCATTTCAATAGTGTTGTTATTGGTAAGATTATAACTAAAAATAAGTAAAGGCTAAAAAAATATGTAGCAAAAGTAATAGTTTTATTTTGTGCATATTTAGGAAGAAAATATTGACAAAACTTCAATAACAAAATAGCCATAAGGATATAATTGATATAACGTAATTTTATATCATTAGCATAACTAAATGGATGATCCAACAATACAACAGTATCGACATCGAGCAAAACCATAAAACTTACATTGATCATTAACAAGAAAAAATAAAGCATTACTTTAGGCCTTTTTACCATGAAAAATAATATTATTCCAAACAGAGCAAAAGTAGAAACAAGAACCAATACTATGACCTTGCTTAATGTGGCATGCTCCATTTTCTTCATGATGTCGCCAGTTTCTCCGAACAATAACGGACTGGTATTGGGAAATTTAATTGGTAAACCATCATGGCTTACATGTATTAATATATCGATTTTTTCCGAATATGTATGAAAGTTCGCAACAAATGGCTTGGTACTGGACACAAATTGATTATCATCAGATGAAGAGTTACCTGTTTGTCTCACTACATCACCATTAAAAAGAATACGGGTTGCACTAGGAATACGGGGGATATATAAGGAAAAAGACTTCGAAAGCATGTCCTGGTCTATAGTTAGTTCTAAATGATAAGTACCATATGTATAATCTGAAGTGTCAGCAAATTTAAACCAACTTTTGGGAAAATGCTGTTGATCTCGTTCATTGGTAAAAGTATTGTTATTGACATCGTTTTGGTCTAGTAATCTATCAGGATAAAAATCCCACTCTCCAGTTAACGGTAGTATTTCCTCCTGTTCACTATCCCAGTCTGTTAAATCAAGTGTACCGTCTATGAAAGGTTGATCTGTTTCCACTGAATTAGAGGAAATCCAAACTAAACGAATACTGGTTAATATAAGAATAAATGCTAAAAAAATAATAATTTTGTTTTTGCTCACGGGTATATATCCCTTCTAAATTGTAAATTTCATTACTTTTATTATGACAAAATAAATCAAGAAGTCTAGTATATGTGACAACTTTTTACATCATTCTAGTTATTCACGTAAGAAAAGCTGCCGATCATATCGGACAGCTTTCCTATTTTTGTTATTCAGATCTGTTACTAAGATATACCTTTTCTCCTACGATGTTGCAGCTGTAATATTGTAATTCCTATTAATAAAGTAACGGCCCCGATAAGTAACCAGTTAAATAAACTAGTTGCTGTATCTGGTAACGGTTCCTCTACTTGTATTAAAGCCTCACTCGCATCTTTTAATGTCGCTAATGCCTCATCTACATCTGACTGGGACGCATCTTTATCAGCTAAGACTTCTTGAGCTTTTTTCAATGCATCTTGATAGGCTTTCCAACTATCATTAGTGTGATCAGATGCATTTAGGTCATCTGATTTTGCTTCTTCCTCTTTCAATGAAGCTTTATCTACAGTTAGTGCTGCACGTGCTGTTGCCAGTTCTTCTTCTGCTTTATCGATTTCCTCTTGTGTTGCATTCGGATCGTTAAGTACAGCTTGTGCTTTGGCTAATGCTTCTTGATAAATTGCCCAGCTGGTTTCAGAGTAATCCTCAATGTTCAGCTCTTTTGATTTATTTTCCTCTGCTTCCAGTAATGTTTTGTCTACTGTAAGTGCTTTGCGAGCTGCTTCTAAGGTATCTAAAGCTTCATCCACATCGGTTTGACTGGAAGAAGGATTACCTAACACATCCTGTGCACGTTCAAGTGCTTCCTGGTAAGCTTCCCAGCTTGCTTGAGAGTAATGCTCCGATTGTAATTTTTCGGACTTTTTCTCTTCGTCTGCTAAGGCTTGTTTATAAACAAGGTTACGATATGCTTCTCCTAACTCAGAATTTGCTTGATCTACTTCTAATTGGGTTGCATTTGGTTCAGCAATGACTTCTCTTGCATGCTCTAATGTATCTACCAAAGTACCCCATGAATCTTCTGTATATTCATCTTCCACTAGCTCTTCTTTCGTAATCTCATCATCCGTGGCAATTAGATCTGTTTTGTCAACGACTGTAAAGTAATGGTCCTTTGTAACATCTGGTCGACCAGATTGTGAAGTTGTAACTTCCACTTTGTACTCACCTGATGTTAAGGTTTGTTCGACGTTATATGTCCATGTACCATTCTCATCTATCGTTAAATCATCTTCATCAACAATTATTTCTTCTCCATCTGGATATATAATCGTAATCGTTGCATGATCAGCATCCACATCAGCTGTACCTTCGATGATTGGTGTTAAATCATTCGTAATACCATTTGGATCATCGATTTGCAAGGCGTGTCCAAATGGATCGTCTGCTTGGAAAGTAAAGTCTTCTACAGCTGTTCCATT